>JBJXHB010000518.1:0-15693 GCA_046160725.1 Aquabacterium sp. | reverse complement strand
GTCCTGCCGGGTTCGTTTAGGTGGTCCGGCGAATATCTGCTACAGCCGTCGTTTCGCCATGAAAAAAGCCCCGCCGAAGCGGGGATTTCTGCGGTTAGGAGCCGGCTGGATCAGTCGCGCTCGCCGCCAAAGATGCCCAGCAGCGCCAGCAGGCTCTGGAACACGTTGTAGATGTCCAGGTAGATGGCCAGCGTCGCGCTGACGTAGTTCGTCTCACCGCCGTCGATGACACGCTTGATGTCGTACAGCATGAAGGCGGAGAAGATCACGATGGCCAGGGTGGCCAGCGTCGCCATCATCGCGGTCGACTGCAGGAACACGTTCACGATGCCGGCGATCAACAGGATGATCGCGCCGACGAACAGGAACTTGCCCATGCCGGACAGGTCGCGCTTGATCACGCTGGCCAAGGTGGCCATGGCCAGAAAGACCACCGCTGTGCCGCCGAAGGCTGTCATGACCAGCGAGCCACCGTTGCGGAAGCCCAGCACCGCGCCGACCAGGCGCGACAGCATCAGGCCCATGAAGAACGTGAACGCCAGCAGCAACAGGACGCCGGTCGAGCTGTGCTTGGTCTTCTCGATGGCGTACATGAAGCCGAAGGCGCCCGCCAGGAAGACCACCAGGCTGACCACCGGCCCCATGGCGCTGACCACACCGGTCGACACGCCGACCCAGGCGCCCAGCACCGTCGGCACCATGGACAGTGCCAGCAGCCAGTAGGTGTTGCGCAACACGCGGTTGCGATCGGCGGCCAGCGACCCGAAACCAGCATGGCCGGTATTGGTTTGCAGGCTTTCGTTCATAAGGGGATACCTCCAGAGTGGATGGACGCAGGGTTCGACCTGCGGGCGAGAGTTTAGTTCGCATCGAATGTCAGTGCCGTATCAAGGGCAGGCACGAGACCTTCCGATGGGCCGGTATCGAGGCAACCGATAGCGTTGGCGGCTGCGTATGATCCGCGGCCACTCACGAGCCGGAGACCGGATTGAAGACCAAGCCCATGCTGACCCATGACGATGCGCGCCGGATCGGTGACGCCGCGGCTTCCGAGGCCCAGCGCCAGGGTTGGGCAGTGGCCATCGCCGTGGTCGATGACGGAGGGCACCTGCTGTGGCTCCAGCGCCTGGATGGCGCCGCGCCGATTGCCAGCCACATCGCACCCGCCAAGGCGCGGACCGCTGCGCTGGGCCGACGCGAGAGCCGGCTGTACGAGGAGATGATCAACCAGGGTCGGGTGTCGTTTCTCAGTGCGCCGGAGCTGAGCGGGATGCTGGAAGGCGGTGTGCCGATCCTGCACGATGGGCAGGTCGTCGGTGCGGTCGGGGTCAGCGGTGTGAAGTCCACGGAAGACGCCCAGGTGGCAAGGGCGGGCATCGCCGTTTTGATCAGTTGACATCGCCATAGCGCTGAGCCGGCGGCACCTGAGGCCGCCCCTATAATTCCGCGGTTTACCTGCACCCAGCCGCCTCAGCGAAGCTTTCGTACCGGTTTCCACCCGCAATCGCCGCGCCGGCCCCTCCGGGCTGGCGCCGGGCAACGCCGGGGCGCGCAGACCGGAGTTCCTCTTGCTTCCCGACCTGCAACCTGCCGTGCTGGCCCTGGCCGACGGCTCGCTTTTCCACGGCCATGCCATCGGCGCCGACGGCTCCTCCCAAGGCGAGGTGGTGTTCAACACCGCCATGACGGGCTATCAGGAAATCCTGACCGATCCGAGCTATTGCCGCCAGATCGTCACATTGACGTATCCGCACATCGGCAACTATGGCGTCAACCGGGAGGATGTCGAATCTGATCGCATCCACGCCGCTGGTCTGGTCATCAAGGATTTGCCGCTTCGGTCGTCCAACTTCCGCCAGACCGGGGAACTGTCGGCCTACCTGCGCGACGAGGGTGTGGTCGGCATCGCGGGCATCGACACCCGTCGCCTGACCCGCCGGCTGCGTACCACGGGCGCCCAGAACGGCTGCATCACCACGTACAGCGGCGATGCGGCTGGCGCATCGGCGCAGGCGTTGGCGTCGGCCCGCGGCGCGGCCAGCATGATCGGCCTGGACCTGGCGCGGGTTGTCAGCACCGAGCATGCGCATGACTGGACCGAGGGCGAATGGCGGCTTGGCCAAGGCTGGACAACAGCTCCGGCGCCGCGCTTCCATGTCGTCGCCTATGACTTTGGCGTCAAGCGCAACATTCTGCGCATGCTGGTCAGCCGCGGTTGCCGGCTGACGGTTGTGCCTGCAAAAACGACCGCGGCCGACGTACGCACCCTGCGTCCGGACGGCGTCTTCCTGAGCAACGGCCCAGGTGACCCTGAGCCCTGCGACTACGCCATCACGGCGGTGCGCGAACTGATCAACGCTGGGATACCCACCTTCGGCATATGCCTGGGCCACCAGATCATGGCGCTGGCCTCGGGCGCTCGTACCTTCAAGATGAAGTTCGGCCACCACGGCGCCAACCACCCGGTCAAGGACCTGGATTCCGGGCGGGTGTCCATCACCAGTCAGGACCACGGCTTCGCGGTGGATGAGGCGTCGCTGCCCGCCCACCTGCGGCCGACCCATGTCAGCCTCTTCGACGGCACGCTGCAGGGCCTGCAGCGCACGGATCGGCCAGCGCTGTGCTTCCAGGGCCATCCAGAGGCCTCGCCCGGGCCACATGACATCGGCTACCTGTTCGACCGCTTCACGGCGCTGATGGAGAAGGCACATGCCTAAGCGCACGGATCTGAAGACGGTACTCATCATCGGTGCCGGGCCTATCGTCATCGGCCAGGCCTGCGAGTTCGACTACTCCGGCGCACAGGCTTGCAAGGCCCTGCGTGAGGAGGGCTATCGCGTGGTACTGGTCAACAGCAATCCGGCGACGATCATGACGGATCCGGAGATGGCCGACGCCACCTACATCGAGCCCATCACCTGGCAGGTGGTCGAGAAGATCATTGCCAAGGAGCGCCCGGACGCGCTGTTGCCGACCATGGGCGGCCAGACCGCACTGAACTGCGCGCTCGACCTGCACCGCCACGGTGTGCTCGACAAGTACGGTGTCGAAATGATCGGTGCCAATGAGAAGGCAATCGAGAAGGCCGAGGACCGCCTGAAGTTCAAGGATGCGATGACCGGCATTGGGCTGGACTCGGCCAAAAGCGGCATCGCCCATACGCTGGACGATGCGTGGGCGGTGCAGAAGCGCATCCAGGCGATCACCGGCGGCAATGGTTTTCCGATGGTGATCCGCCCCAGCTTCACGCTTGGCGGCACCGGCGGCGGCATTGCCTACAACCCGGAGGAGTTCGAGACCATCTGCCGGCGTGGCCTGGACCTGTCGCCGACCAACGAGTTGCTGATCGAGGAGAGCCTGATCGGCTGGAAGGAATTCGAGATGGAGGTGGTCCGCGACAAGGCGGACAACTGCATCATCGTCTGCTCGATCGAGAATCTGGATCCGATGGGCATCCATACCGGTGACTCGATCACCGTCGCACCGGCCCAGACGCTGACGGACAAGGAGTACCAGCTGCTGCGCAATGCGTCGATCGCAATCCTGCGCGAGATCGGCGTGGACACCGGCGGCTCCAACGTGCAGTTCGCGATCGACCCGCGGACCGGCCGCATGATCGTGATCGAGATGAACCCCCGCGTGTCGCGATCGTCGGCACTGGCGTCCAAGGCCACCGGCTTCCCGATCGCCAAGGTCGCAGCCAAGCTGGCGGTGGGCTACACCCTGGATGAACTGCGCAACGACATCACCGGCGGCGCGACACCGGCCAGCTTCGAGCCCAGCATCGACTACGTGGTCACCAAGGTGCCGAGGTTTGCGTTCGAGAAGTTCCCGGCCGCCGACCCGCATCTGACGACCCAGATGAAGAGTGTTGGCGAGGTGATGGCGATCGGCCGCACCTTCCAGGAGAGCCTGCAGAAGGCACTGCGCGGCATGGAGACCGGCATCGACGGCCTCAGCAGCATGGACGAGGTCCATGGCGGTGATCGCGACGAGATCGTCGAGGCGATCGGCAATCCGGGGCCGGACCGGCTGTTGTTCGTGGCGGATGCGTTCCGCATCGGCATGTCGCTGGACGAGATCCACGACGAGACGGCGATCGACCCCTGGTTCCTGGCGCAGATCGAGGACCTCGTCAAGCTGGAACAGGTGGTCCAGGCGCGCCAGCTGGCGTCCCTGTCCACTGCCGAGCTGCGCTTCCTGAAGTCCAAGGGCTTTTCCGACCGGCGGCTGGCGCGGCTGATGGGCACCCACCAGCATGCCGTTCGCGCCGCACGCCATGCCGCCGGTGTCAGGCCGGTCTACAAGCGCGTCGACACCTGCGCCGCCGAGTTCGGCACGCCGACCGCCTACCTGTACTCCACCTACGACGAGGAGTGCGAGGCCGAGCCCACCGCGCGGCGCAAGATCATGGTGCTGGGCGGTGGGCCCAACCGCATCGGACAGGGCATCGAGTTCGACTATTGCTGTGTCCATGCCGCGATGGCCATGCGCGAGGACGGCTACGAGACCATCATGGTCAACTGCAACCCGGAGACCGTGTCCACAGACTACGACACTTCGGACCGGCTGTACTTCGAGCCGGTGACGCTGGAGGACGTCCTCGAGATCGTCGACAAGGAGCGTCCGGTCGGCGTGATCGTCCAGTTCGGCGGCCAGACGCCGCTGAAGCTGGCGCTGGACCTGGAGCGCGCGGGCGTGCCCATCATCGGCACCACACCGGACTCCATCGACGTGGCCGAGGACCGCGAGCGCTTTCAGCGGCTGCTGCACGACCTGGGGCTGCGCCAGCCGCCCAACAGGACGGCGCGGACAGAGGATCAGGCGCGGGCGCTGGCCCATGAGATCGGCTATCCGCTGGTGGTGCGGCCCAGCTACGTGCTGGGTGGACGTGCCATGGAGATCGTCCACGGCGACAAGGACCTCGAGCGCTACATGCGCGACGCGGTGCGCGTCAGCGAGAAGTCACCGGTGCTGCTGGACCGGTTCCTGGACGACGCGATCGAGGTCGATGTCGATTGCGTCAGCGATGGTGACGCGGTGATGATCGGCGGCATCATGGAGCATGTGGAGGCCGCCGGCATCCACAGCGGCGATTCGGCCTGCTCGTTGCCACCGTATTCGCTGTCGGTTGCCCTGCAGGACGAGATGCGCCGCCAGACGGTGTTGATGGCCCGCGCCCTGAAGGTCTGCGGCCTGATGAACGTGCAGTTCGCCATCCAGGGCGAGGGTGACCAGGCGGTCGTCTTCGTGCTGGAGGTGAACCCGCGGGCCTCGCGCACAGTGCCTTTCGTCAGCAAGGCCACGGGCCAGCCCCTGGCCAAGATCGCGGCGCGGTGCATGGCCGGACAGGCGTTGGCCGGACAGCGCGGGCTGGGCGGTCGCCCGCCGGTGGAGGTGATACCGCCGTACTTCAGCGTCAAGGAGGCGGTGTTTCCGTTCAACAAGTTTCCCGGTGTGGACCCGATCCTGGGGCCTGAGATGCGATCCACCGGCGAGGTCATGGGCATCGGCGACACCTTCGGCGAGGCCATGCTCAAGAGCCAACTCGGCGCCGGCTCGCGCCTGCCCACCAAGGGGACGGTGGTCATCACGGTCAAGAACAGCGACAAGGACCGCGCCATCAAGGTTGCCAGCGACCTTGTGGACCTGGGCTTCCAGTTGGTCGCCACGAAGGGCACGGCGGCCGCGATCGCCGCGCATGGCATTCCGGTTCGTGTGGTGAACAAGGTCAAGGACGGCCGACCCCACATCGTCGACATGGTCAAGGCCGGCGAGATCCAGCTGGTGTTCACGACCGTGGACGAGACCCGCACCGCGATTGCCGACTCGCGGCACATCCGGACCGCAGCCCTGGCCAACCGGGTGACCTACTACACCACCATGGCCGGCAGTGAAGCGGCCACCGAGGCCCTGCGCCACGGCTCGGACATCCAGGTGCATGCGTTGCAGGACCTGCATGCGCGCCTGTCCTAGGCTGTCCTAGAATTCGTTCCTTCCCCGCCGCCTCTTGGCCCGTATCCGGGCCTTGAAGGCGGCGGTTGCGTTTGATGTCCCGATTGGATTGCCATGGCCACCATTCCCCTTACCAAGCGCGGCGCCGACCTGCTCCGGGAGGAACTGCATCGTCTCAAGACCGTTGAGCGGCATGCCGTCATCCAGGCCATCTCGGAGGCACGCGCACAAGGCGACCTGTCGGAGAACGCGGAGTACGACGCAGCCAAGGACAAGCAGGGCTTCATCGAGGGTCGGATTAAGGACCTGGAGAGCAAGCTTGCGGCCGCCCAGGTCATCGACCCGTCGAGCCTCAACGCAGGCGGCAAGGTGGTCTTTGGTGCGACCGTCGACCTGGCCGAAGCCGCGTCCGGCCAGGAGGTGACCTATCAAATTGTGGGTGACGACGAGGCCGACCTGAAGCTTGGCCTGGTCTCCATCTCCTCGCCGATCGCACGCGCCATGATCGGCAAGGAAGCTGGCGAGAATGTCGAAGTCCAGGCGCCCGGCGGGCGAAAGTACTACGAGATCGTCGACGTCCGGTACATCTGACCGGCCAGGGCCCGCTCAGCGGTCCTGCGACTGCTTCTTGACGCTGGCGTGCCGCACCTTGGCGCGCTTGACAAGGCCGCCGTCCGTCACGCGCTCGTTGCCCATGACGCGGACCTTCGTGACCTGGGGCCGGTGGGTGGCGTTCTTGCCGAACTTGACGATCTTGACCACCCGCGGGCCTGGCTTGCGCTCTTCGCGCGGCGCTTCGGCCTTGGCCGGCAGCGGGCGCCACAGCAGCAGCATCTTGCCCAGGTGCTGCACCGGCGCCGCGCCGAGACGGTCGCTCAAGGCGGCCAGCATGGTTTCGCGCTCGGCCCGGTCGTCGCTCAGTACCCGGACCTTGATCAGGCTGTGGGCATTGAGTGCCGCATCCACCTCGCGCACCACCGCATCGGTCATGCCGCCGGACCCGATCATCGCAACCGGGGTCAGGTGATGCGCTTCGCCGCGTTTGGCTTTGCGTTGGGCGGGGGACAATACGAGTGCAGGCATCACTGCATTATCAGTCCCACCTGATGAAGGTCCGTACCCGCAGCAAGAAGGTTGACAAGGCTTGGCTGCAGTCCCACGTCAACGACCCCTACGTCAAGCTGGCGGCCAAGGAGGGCTACCGGGCGCGTGCCGCCTACAAGCTGAAGGAGATCGACGACAGCCTGCACCTGCTGCATCCCGGCCAGGTCGTGGTCGACCTTGGGTCGGCGCCAGGGGCCTGGAGCCAGTATGTGCGGCGCCGGTTCGCCAAGGGCGATGGCATCGACGGCACGGTCATTGCACTGGACCTGCTGCCGATGGAGCCGGTGGCGAACGTGCAGTTCCTGCTGGGCGACTTTCGGGAGGACGCCACGCTGGAGGCCCTGACCGCCGTGCTGGCCGGCCGCCGGGTCGATGTCGTGGTGTCGGATATGGCACCCAACCTGTCCGGCATCGAGTCTTCCGATGCGGCGCGCATGGCCCATCTGGTCGATCTGGCACTGGACTTTTCGGCCGCGCACCTCAAGCCCGATGGCGCCCTGGTCACGAAGATGTTCCATGGCAGCGGATTTGCCCAGTCGGTGCAACGTTTCAAGTCGGTTTTCCAACTCGTCAAGCCCTTGAAGCCGAAAGCGTCACGGGACAAGAGCGCTGAAACCTTCATGATCGGGCGGCATCTCAAGCGCAGTTAGGCGCAAAGGGGCATCTTGAGCCTCCTAGAATCGTCCCCATCTCCCGGCTGGGCAACTGCAACGGCAGCGGCTCTGGTCATGTGGCACCTGCTTCCGGGTGCCACTCTTGTGGCAAAGGAGCCGCAGTGAGCAACCCCTGGTTTTCGAAGGTCGCCGTCTGGCTGGTGATCGCGCTTGTGCTTTTCACGGTCTTCAAGCAGTTCGACCGCACGGTCAGCACCAGCCAGCAGATCGGCTACTCCGAGTTCCTGGAGGAGGTGCGCAACAAGCGCATCAAGCAGGTCACGCTGCAGGAGGGTGGTGGCGGCACGGAGATCCTCGCCATCCGGGACGACGGCACCAAGGTTCGGTCGACCGCGACCTTTCTGGATCGGGGCCTGGTCGGCGATCTGATCAACAGCGGCGTCAAGTTCGATGTCAAGCCGCGTGAGGAGCCATCCCTCCTGGTGAGCCTGCTGATCAGCTGGGGCCCCATGCTGCTGCTGATCGGCGTCTGGATCTACTTCATGCGTCAAATGCAAGGCGGAGGAAAGGGCGGGGCTTTCAGCTTCGGCAAGAGTCGCGCTCGCCTGCTGGACGAGAACAGCAACGCGGTCACGTTTGCGGATGTGGCCGGCTGCGACGAGGCCAAGGAGGAGGTCAAGGAACTGGTCGACTTCCTCAAGGATCCGCAGAAGTTCCAGAAGCTCGGTGGCCGAATCCCCCGTGGCGTCCTGCTGGTCGGCCCCCCAGGCACAGGCAAGACGTTGCTGGCCAAGGCGATCGCCGGCGAGGCCAAGGTGCCATTCTTCTCGATCTCCGGCTCTGACTTCGTCGAGATGTTTGTCGGCGTTGGTGCGGCTCGGGTGCGCGACATGTTCGAGCAGGCCAAGAAGAACGCGCCGTGCATCATCTTCATCGATGAGATCGACGCGGTTGGTCGCCATCGCGGCGCTGGCCTTGGCGGTGGCAACGATGAGCGCGAGCAGACGTTGAACCAGATGCTGGTCGAGATGGACGGATTCGAGACCAACCTCGGCGTCATCGTCATGGCCGCCACCAACCGGCCGGACATCCTGGATCCGGCGCTGCTGCGCCCGGGTCGCTTTGACCGACAGGTCTATGTGACGCTGCCGGATATCCGCGGCCGCGAGCAGATCCTCAATGTGCACATGCGCAAGGTGCCGATCGGCCAGGACGTGCGCGCCGACATCATTGCCCGCGGCACGCCGGGCTTCTCCGGTGCCGACTTGGCCAACCTGGTCAACGAGGCTGCCTTGTTCGCGGCACGCCGCAACGGCCGCGTTGTCGAGATGCAGGACTTCGAAAGCGCCAAGGACAAGATCCTGATGGGATCGGAGCGCAAGTCGATGGTGATGGACGAGGACGAGCGCAAGAACACCGCCTATCACGAGGCCGGCCATGCGCTGATCGCCCGGCTGCTGCCCAAGCTGGACCCCGTACACAAGGTGACCATCATTCCCCGTGGTGGCGCACTTGGCGTGACGGTGTCGTTGCCTGAGAAGGACCGCTACAGCACCGACCGTGAACTGATGCTGAATCGGATCTCGATGCTTTTCGGCGGCCGCATTGCAGAAGAGGTGTTCATGCACCAGATGACCACCGGTGCCAGTAATGACTTCGAGCGTGCGACGCAGCTGGCGCGTGACATGGTCATGCGCTACGGCATGAGCGACGCACTCGGGCCGATGGTCTATGCCGAGAACGAAGGCGAGGTCTTTCTCGGCCGGTCGGTGACGAAGACCACGAACATCTCCGAAGACACCATGCGCAAGGTGGATGCCGAGGTGCGCCGCATCATCGACCAGCAGTACGGCGTGGCTCGCCGCCTGATCGAGTCCCATCAGGACAAGATGCATGCGCTGGCCAAGGCCCTGCTGGACTTCGAGACCATCGATGCCGACCAGATTGACGACATCATGAACGACAGGCCGCCGCGTCCGCCCCGGGAGACGGCATCGACACCGCGCGCCAGCGGACCGACGACGCCGCCGGAGCCGGAGGCCCAGCCGGCCGCGGCATCCTGACCCGGGGATCCATCCTTGAGCAGACGCTGGTTCGGAACGGATGGCATCCGCGGCACGGTTGGTACCTCGCCGATCACACCGGATTTCATGCTGCGTCTCGGGCATGCGGTGGGCCGCGTGTTGCGCCGCGACCGACAACGGCCCAAGGTGCTCGTGGGCAAGGACACCCGGATTTCGGGCTACATGATCGAGTCGTCGCTGGAGGCGGGCTTTGCGTCCGCCGGCGTCGACACCTGGCTGACAGGCCCGTTGCCCACGCCGGGCGTGGCCTACCTGACGCGCGCATTGCGCCTGGACCTGGGTGTGGTCATCAGCGCCTCGCACAACCCCTATCCCGACAACGGCGTCAAGTTCTTCTCCGCCCGGGGCGAGAAGCTGCCGGACGACTGGGAGATGGCGGTCGAGGCCGCGCTAGAAGAAGAGCCCCAATGGGTGGACGCCCGTTCGCTGGGCAAGGCTCGCAAGGACGAGTACGCGCGGGGCCGCTACATCGAGTTCTGCAAGAGCACGGTCGGCAACGACCTGTCGCTGCGGGGGCTGAAGCTGGTCGTGGACGCGGCCCACGGCGCCGCGTATCACGTCGCGCCGGACGTTTTTCATGAGCTGGGCGCCGACGTCGTGGCCATCGGCGTCAAGCCTGATGGGCTGAACATCAACGATGGCGTGGGCGCGACCCATCCCGAGGCCCTGCAGCGCATGGTGCGGGAGGTCGGCGCGGACTACGGTATCGCGCTGGACGGGGACGCCGACCGGCTGCAGTTGGTCGACAGTCAGGGTCGTCTCTACAACGGCGACGAACTGCTGTATGTCATGGTGGCGGACCGTCTGGCCCAAGGCCAGGCGGTGCCGGGTGCTGTGGGTACCCTGATGACCAACAAAGCCGTCGAGTCCGCACTTCGCCGCGACGGCGTTGACCTGGTGCGAGCCAAGGTCGGCGACCGCTACGTGCTGGAGGAGTTGGCCGCGCGTGGCTGGATCTTGGGCGGCGAGAGCTCCGGGCATCTGCTGTGCCTGGACAAGCACACCACGGGCGACGGCATCGTCAGTGCGTTGCAGGTGCTGCAGGCCGTGCAGCGCAGCGGCCGCAGCCTGGCCGACCTGCTGGCGACGGTCACCCTGTTTCCGCAGACCATGCTCAATGTCCGCGTCGCCGAGCGCGGCGACTGGCGCCGCAACGCAGGGCTGGTGGCCGAGGCAGAGGCGGTCGAGCGCGAGCTCGGTGACGATGGCCGTGTGTTGATACGTGCCTCTGGCACCGAACCGGTGCTTCGGGTGATGGTCGAGGCGCGGGACGCCGATGTGGCGCGGCGCCAGGCCGAGCGGCTCGCAGCGTTGGTCCGGGCCTGATCCAGCAGCAGCCCATGCGCTTGGACGGCCGATTGTCGGTGGCGAGGCGCCACCCCGGCCGTCATCGAGCGGTCACATAGCGCCCCGGACTGTCACAGCCCCGTCATCATCGATGCCTACAGTAACTGTGGTGGATAAATCAGTCCCTACAGGAGCATCAATGAACATCACCTATCTCGCCGCCGCATCGGCCTTGCTGGCGTCCTTCGTGCTGCCCGCACAGGCCCAGGTGATCAAGGTGGACGGCTCGTCCACCGTCTTTCCCATCACCGAAGGCGTTGCCGAGGACTTCCAGAAGTTCAAGAAGGGCGCGATGAAGGTCACCGTTGGCGTCAGCGGCACCGGTGGCGGCTTCAAGAAGTTCTGCCGCAACGAGATCGACATCGCCAATGCGTCGCGCCCGATCCTCGAGAAGGAAATGGCAGACTGCAAGGCGGCCGGCGTGGAATACATCGAGCTGCCCGTGGCCTTTGACGCGTTGACGGTGGTGATGAACCCCCGCAACACCTTCCTGAAGGCCATCACGGTCGAGGAACTCAAGAAGATGTGGGAGCCGGCCGCGCAAGGCAAGATCATGCGCTGGAACCAGGTCAACCCGGCCTGGCCGGATGCGCCGATCAAGCTGTTCGGCGCAGGGTCCGACTCCGGTACTTTCGACTACTTCACCGAAGCCATCACCGGCAAGTCCAAGGCCAGCCGGGGCGACTTCACGGCGTCCGAGGACGACAACGTGCTGGTCCAGGGTGTCTCGCAGGACGTCAATGCGATCGGCTACTTCGGCTACGCCTACTTTGCCGAGAACCAGGGCAAGCTGCGCGCCGTGCCGATCATCGAGAAGGCCGGCAAGCCGGCGGTCGGCCCCTCTGAGGCGACGGTGCTGGACGGCACCTACCAGCCGCTGTCCCGTCCGATCTTCATCTATGTCAACGCCAAGTCGCTGGCCAAGCCGGAGGTGCGCGAGTTCGCTGAGTACTATCTCAAGCACGCGGCCAAGATCGCCAAGGAAGTGAAGTACGTGCCGCTGCCGTCGAAGGCCTATACCCTGGGGCTGGATCACCTGGTCAAGGGCAAGAAGGGCACCGTCTTCGGCGGCAAGAATGAAGTCGGGGTGCGGATCGACGACCTGCTGGCCCGCGAAGCCAAGCTCTGATCGATCGCAGGCCCCCAGAGGTCGTCCGATGGCCCCGAGGCGCACGCCCGGGGCCATGCTTCTGACCGAAACGCACAGCCCGGGATAAGAACATGAGCGTCACCGCGCAGACCCCGCCTTCGGCCGATGTCGTCGCGTCCCCGTTGACCGGCGAGCAGCGCCTGGCCCAGTTGGCACAGGACAAGACCCGCCGGCAGCGGCGCGAGCGCATCATCGAGGCGGTCCTGTTCATGGCCGCTTCGGTGTCGGTGTTGACCACCCTGGGCATCGTCTACATCCTGCTCAAGGAGTCGGTGGTCTTCTTCAGCCAGGTGTCGGTGTGGACGTTTCTCACCGACACGCAATGGACGCCTTTGTTCTCGGACGCGCACTTCGGCATCAGCGTTCTGCTGTCCGGCACGCTGACGAGCTCCGCGGTCGCGCTCGTGGTGGCGATCCCACTGGGCACCATCATCGCCATCTACCTGTCCGAGTTCGCGGGGCATCGCACACGCGAGATCCTGAAGCCGACGTTGGAGCTGCTGTCCGGCGTGCCAACCATCATCTACGGCTACTTCGCGCTGCTGTTCGTGACGCCACTGCTGCAGAAGGTGTTCCCCGAGTTGCCAGGCTTCAACGTGCTGTCAGCCGGGCTGGTGATGGGCATCATGATCATCCCGTATGTATCCTCACTGTCCGAGGATGCGATGCGTGCCGTGCCGATGAGCCTGCGGGAGGGTTCGTATGCGATGGGAGCCACCCGTTTCCAGACCGCCATACGGGTGGTGGTGCCGGCGGCGCTGTCCGGCATCGCATCGGCCTACATCCTCGGCATCTCCCGCGCCGTCGGCGAGACCATGATCCTGGCCGTGGCGGCCGGCATGCAGCCGAATCTCTCCTTCAATCCCCTGGAGCCGGCGGCAACCATCACCTCCTATATCGTCCAGGTGGCATTGGGCGACCTGCCCCATGGGTCGGTCGGCTACCAGACCATCTTCGCGGCCGGCCTGATGCTGCTGCTGCTGACGCTGACCTTCAACATGCTGGGGCACTGGATCCGGCGCAAGTATCGGGAGGCCTACTGATGGCTGCCACTTCCGCCGCCGCCCGCGCGGATGACATCCGCCGCCTGATCCGCGCTGCCAAGCGTTGGGACACCTTGTTCGCCCTGGCCGGTGTGCTGGCGCTGATGGTCGGCATCCTGACGCTGGCCGCGCTGTTCGCCAGCATGGTGATCGACGGCGCCCCGAGGCTGAGTGCCGAGTTCTTCACCAACTTCCCGTCCCGGCGCTCGGGCGAGGCCGGCATCCTCTCGGCTTGGGTGGGCTCCATCCTGGTGATGATGGTGACCGGCTTCTTTGCTGTTCCGGTCGGTATCGCGGGCGCCATCTACCTCGAGGAGTACGCCAAGAAGAACTGGATGACCGACGTCATCGAGATCAACATCAGCAACCTGGCGGGCGTGCCGTCCATCGTCTACGGACTGCTGGCACTCGGGCTGTTCGTCTACACCTTCGGGCTCGGCCAGAGCATCCTGGCCGCCGGCCTGACGCTGGCACTGCTGATCCTGCCCATCGTCATCGTCGCCACTCGCGAGGCGCTGCGGTCCATCCCCCAGCACATCCGCGAGGGCGCCTATGCCTGCGGGGCGTCGCAGTGGCAGGTGGTCAGCCACCATCTGGTTCCCTATGGCCTGCCCGGCATCCTGACCGGGGTCATCATCGGCATGGCACGTGCCATTGGCGAGACGGCGCCCATCATCACCATCGGCGCGCTGACCTTCATCGCCTTCCTGCCGCCGATGCCCGGCAGCGGCGAGCCGGCGGCAGGGCTGTTCGACTGGCTGTTCTCGCCCTTCACCGTGATGCCGATCCAGATCTTCAACTGGACATCGCGCCCTGACCCGGCCTTCCATCAGAACGCCGCAGCCGCCAGCCTGGTGCTGGTCGTGATGACCTTGGGCATGAATGCCATGGCCATCTGGCTGCGCTACCGGCTGCGCAAGAATCTGAAATGGTGATCCATCCATGAATGCCTCGACCATCACGCTCCCGGCCAAGGCGCCGCCGATGAAGGCGCAGTCCAAGTCGCTGGACTTCTACTATGGCGACTTCAAGGCGCTCAAGGGCGTTTCAATGCCGGTATACGAGCACCATGTGACGGCCCTGATCGGGCCGTCGGGCTGCGGCAAGAGCACCTTCCTGCGCTGCTTCAACCGCATGCATGACCTGTATCCCGGACATCGCTACGACGGTGAGATCCATCTCCTGCCTGACGAGGTCAACGTGCTCGCCCCGCAGGTGGACCCGATCGAGGTCCGCATGCGCATCTCGATGGTTTTCCAGAAGCCCAATCCTTTCCCAAAGTCCATCTTCGAGAACGTGGCCTATGGGCTGCGGGTGCGCAACGAGCGCTCACGCAGCTACGTGGAGGACAAGGTCGAGTCGGCCCTGAAGGGCGCGGCCCTGTGGAACGAGGTCCGCGACCGTCTCGACGAGGTGGCGGTGAACCTCTCCGGCGGCCAACAGCAGCGGTTGTGCATTGCACGGGCGCTGGCGACGGACCCCGAGATCATTCTCTTCGACGAGCCGACATCGGCTCTCGACCCGATCGCCACCGGCGCCATCGAGGAGTTGATTGGCGAGATCAAGAAGACCGTGTCGGTGCTGATCGTCACCCACAACATGCAGCAGGCGGCCCGCGTGTCCGACTTCGTGGCCTACATGTACCTGGGCGAGATGATCGAATATGGCGAAACGCGAGAGATCTTCATGAAGCCCAAGCGCAAAGAGACCGAGGACTACATCACCGGACGCTTCGGCTGATGTCCTGCGCCGTTTCGTTGCTTCCCTTCCCTGGCCCGGCGACCCGCCGTTCTGAAAGGCTGCCCCATGAGTGACAAACACCTGTCCACGCAGTTCGATGCAGAGCTGAGCGGGCTCTCGACCAAGGTCCTGGAGATGGGGGGGCTGGTCGAGTCCCAGGTTGCGCAGGCCGTCGCCGCGCTGGCCAGCTTCAACGGCGAGATGGCGTCGACGGTGCTGGCAGAAGAGGAGCGGGTGAATGCGATGGAGGTCGAGATCGACCGAGAACTGTCCACCATCATTGCCCGACGCCAGCCCACCGCCCGCGACCTGCGCCTGATCATCGCGGTATCGAAGACGATCGCCAACCTGGAGCGCATGGGCGACGAGGCCGCGCGCATTGCCCGCACGGTGCAGCGGCTTCTGAACTCGGGCGTGTCCAGCCGCATGCGCTTGCCGGTCGGCGACCTTTTGTTCGAGGCCGAACTGGCAACGAAGCAGTTGCGCCGCACGCTGGACGCCTTTGCGCGACTCGATGTCGAGGCGGCGGTCCAGGTCCTGAAAGGCGACAACCAGATCGACCAGGAGTTCGAGGGCTTGCTGCGCAAGCTGATCACCTACAGGATTGAGGACCCGCGCACCATCTCCGCCGCGATCGACCTCGTCTTCGTGGCCAA
>JBJXHB010000517.1:0-2802 GCA_046160725.1 Aquabacterium sp. | reverse complement strand
CGGTCGCCCTCCACCAGGCCGTCGAAGCGCGCTGCGGCGGCCGCCGGGCGCTGCGTCTCCAGGTCCGGCCCGGCGCGGTGCTCCAGCCAGCTGCCGGCGGCCCTGAAGCGATGCTGCGCGTCCAGGCGCAGCGGCTCGTCCAGGCGGGCGGTGGCGCAGCCGGTCTCGATCTGGCCCAGCCCTTGATGGACGACCAGTCGCAACTGGTCACCAGCCCAGGTGCCGTCAAGGCCGGTGGATGCCGCATCGGCGCTTTCGGAAGTGGCGTTCATCAGGAGGGCCCATCCCGTCAGGCAAGCCAGGCGGCGTCGGTCGTGGTTCATGTGCGGGGTCGAGTCGCGTCCGGGCAGCCCGGCGAAGTGCCCGGATCATGCGCCTGATGACACCGCTGCGCCTGGCCTTTGCAGCGCGAGCCCGAAATCGAACTTCGCCCGCTTGACCGAGAAGAAGGTCTTGACGTTGCGCACGTTGGCGTCCTGTGTGAACAGGCGCCCCACCAGGGCCTGGTAGGCCGGCATGTCCGGCACCTGCACCACCAGCACGAAGTCCGGGCCGGGTGCCACGCGCCAGCACTGCTGCACGGCAGGGTCGGCCACGGCGCGGGCCTCGAAGGCGTCCAGGTGCTCCAGGCCCTGGCGGTCCAGGGACACCTCGATGATCGCGCCCAGGTGGCGCCCGGCCAGCGCCGGCGCCAGCAGCGCCACCCGGCGTTCGATCAGGCCGGCCTGCTCCAGGCGCCGCACGCGCCGCATACAGGTCGCGGGCGATATGGCCATGCGCTCGGCCAGTGCCTGGTTGGTCTCGCCGGCGTCCTGCTGCAGATGGGCCAACAGGCGCCAGTCGATGTCGTCGAGATCGGCTGTTTCTTTCATGATCAATTGAATCGTGACGAATTGCTTCGCGCTCGATGGCTGAAGATGAATGATTGCAAGATTGATTCAATAAGGCAAGCAAATTTCTCACTGGCGCTCCTACGATCCGCGTCCTTCTTCACCCTAACGGACGTCAAAACCCATGTGCGGCATCGTTGGCGCGGTCTCCACCCGCAATTCCGTCCCCATCCTGGTCCAGGGCCTGCAACGGCTGGAATACCGCGGCTATGACTCCTGCGGCCTGGCGGTGCACCAGGGCGGCGCCCTGCAGCGCACCCGCAGCACCTCACGCGTGGCGCAGCTGCAAGCGCAGGTGGACAGCGACGCGGTCGCCTCCGGCACCGGCATCGCCCATACCCGCTGGGCCACCCACGGTGCGCCGGCGGTGCACAACGCGCATCCGCATTTTTCGGCCGGCCCGGGCGCGGCCAACGGCCATGCGGCGCGGATCGCGCTGGTGCACAACGGCATCATCGAAAACCATGAAGAGCTGCGCGCCGAGCTGCAGGCCAAGGGCTTCGTCTTCGAGAGCCAGACCGACACCGAGGTCATCGCCCACCTGGTGGCCCACCTGTACGACGGTGACCTGTTCGATGCCGTCCAGCGCGCGGTGGTGCGGCTGAAGGGCGCCTATGCCATCGCCGTGATGTGCCGGGACGAGCCGCACCGCGTGGTTGGCGCACGCGAGGGCTCGCCGCTGGTGCTGGGTGTCGGCCAGGGCGAGACCTTCCTGGCCAGCGACGCGATGGCCCTGGCCGGGGTGACCGACCAGATCGCCTACCTGGACGAGGGCGACGTGGTCGACCTGCAGATCGGCAAGCACTGGATCTCTTCGCGGCAGGCCGACGGCCGCTTCGTGCCGGTGCATCGCGAGGTGCGTACGGTGCATGCCCACTCCGGCGCGGCCGAGCTGGGCCCGTACCGCCACTACATGCAGAAGGAGATCTTCGAGCAGCCGCGCGCGGTGTCCGACACGCTGGAGGGCGTGGGCGGCATCAGCCCGGAGCTGTTCGGCGATGGTGCCTACAAGGTCTTCAAGGATGTCGACCAGGTGCTGATCCTGGCCTGCGGCACCAGCAGCTATGCCGGCATGACGGCCAAGTACTGGCTGGAGTCGATCGCCGGCATACCGTGCTCGGTGGAGATCGCCAGCGAGTACCGCTACCGCGACAGCGTGCCCAACCCGCGCACGCTGGTGGTGACCATCACCCAGAGCGGCGAGACGGCCGACACCATGGCCGCGCTCAAGCATGCGCGCGGCCTGGGCATGCCGCACACGCTGACGGTGTGCAACGTCGCCACCAGCGCCATGGTGCGCGAGTGCGCGCTGCACTTCATCACCCCGCGCCGGCGTCGAGATCGGCGTCGCCTCGACCAAGGCCTTCACCACCCAACTGGTGGCGCTGTTCCTGTTGACGCTGGCCATCGCCCAGACCCGCGGCCGCCTGACGGACGCGCAGGAGGCCCAGCACCTGAAGGCCCTGCGCCACCTGCCCGCGGCCATCAGTGCGGTGTTGGCACTGGAGCCGCAGGTGATCGCCTGGAGCGAGGAGTTCGCGCGCAAGGAGAACGCTCTGTTCCTGGGCCGCGGCCTGCACTACCCGGTGGCGCTGGAGGGTGCGCTCAAGCTCAAGGAGATCAGCTACATCCATGCCGAGGCCTACCCGGCCGGCGAGCTCAAGCACGGCCCGCTCGCGCTCGTGACGAGCGCGATGCCGGTAGTGACCGTGGCGCCGAACGACACCCTGCTCGAGAAGCTCAAGAGCAACATGCAGGAGGTGCGCGCGCGCGGCGGCGAGCTCTTCGTCTTCGCCGACGTCGACACGCAGATCGAGAGCAGCGAGGGCGTTCAGGTGTGCGAGCTGCGCTCGATCACGCGCCAGCGCGCGACGCTGCTGCGCAGCCAGGGCCGGCAGGTGCAGCACATGCA
>JBJXHB010000516.1:0-8317 GCA_046160725.1 Aquabacterium sp. | reverse complement strand
AAGGACGCGGCGCTGAAGGCCGAGGCGGCCAAGGCTGCCGCGGTCAAGGCCGACGCATCGCGGGCCGACGCCGCAAGGGCTGCCAAGGCCAGCGCAGACGCAGCCAGAGCCGACGCCGCAAGGGTCGCTGCCGCGAAGACCGAGGCGGCCCGGAACGTCCCCGCCAGGCCGCCCGTGGCAGCGTCCCGGCCGAAGGATCGCGCGTCCAGTCCCAGGGCAGAGCCCGCGGCGCAGCCCGCCAGTGAAACGAAGCACGGCCGGGAAAAGCCGCACAAGCCCTGACGAACCCGCGGACCGTCGGCGTAAGCCCCTCCAAGTTGCGGCCAAGCTCTAAGCGTGGGACAAGAGCGGCACGAGATCGTTGCACGATGGTCGCCACACGGGTTTCCACGACTACTTGCGGTGATTTGTATACGATTTGATAGGTAGCGCGAAGGCTTGTGGCCATACTGGCCACAAGAGGCCTCGCCAGCAGCCGGAAGGATTGAAAACCTCCTTCGGCCAAATCCCCAAACACTGGAGCGTGTACACATGTCAAGAATGACCAAAGTTGCGTTGGCTGCCACCCTTGGCCTGGCGCTATCGGGCAGCTTGTTTGCGGCGGCACCGACCGTCTCGGCAGACGTCTTCGTCGACAAGATCGATTCGCCCTGGGACATGGCGTTCATGAAGGACGGCACCATGTTCTTCACCGAGAAGTGCAAGGGGCTCTCGGTTCGAACCCCGGCAGGCGCCATCAACAAGTTGCATGGCGTGGGCGCCACGACCGGCTACTCGTCGGCGAGTGCGGACCTGTTCTGCGACGGACAGGCCGGCATGATGGGCGTGGCGATCGACCCACAGTTCGCCAGCAACCGCTTCATCTATGTTTACTCCAGTTCCAATCTGGGCGGCAAGCTCGGCAACCGGGTGATGCGCTTCAAGCTCAACGATGCGATGACGGCGGTTTCGGATCGCACCGACATCGTGGGTGACATCGGCTACAAGCCCAAGGCCTCCAAGCATCCGTTCGGCGGCCCCGGGGCGCACAACGGCGGCCGCATTCGATTCAGCCCCGCCGATGGTTTTCTCTACGTGACCACGGGTGACAACCACCTGGGTATAGCGCCGCAGGATCCGAAGTACATCGGCGGCAAGGTGCTGCGCGTTGACCGGGACGGCAAGCCCGCTGCGGACAACAAGCCGCCGGCCGGTTTCGATCCGCGTGTGTACACCTACGGCCACCGCAATCCCCAGGGCATCGCGTTCCGCCCCGGCGACAACCGCCCCTTCACCGCTGAGAACGGTCCGTGGCACAGCGATGAGGTGACGGCCTTGGTCAATGGTGGCAATGCCGGCTGGGATCCGCGCCCCAACGTGGGTGGGCGCAAGGACTGCCCCGACGACTACTGCGGCTACTCGCCCAACCAGATGGGCGCCATGGACCCCAAGCAGCGTGGGGCCTTCATGCCCATGACGGACCTCAAGACCTATCCCAAGGCGATGAAGCCGGCGTGGAACAACAAGGGGCTGTCGCAGGGGATGTTCTGCAACGCCTTCCTGTCTGGTGCGCAATGGAAGGACTGGAACGGCCAGATGGTGGTCGGCTTTGCCGGTATCGGCATTCATGGCACGGCCGTGGGCAATCGCCTCGATCTGCTAAAGGTCAGTGCGGATGGCTTGACCGCCACGAAGACCGATTTCCCCTGGCCGACAGTTGCCGGACGCTTCCGTGCCTGTGAACTGGGCGCGGACGGCAACCTGTATGTCGCCCTCGAAGACCAGGGCAAGATCCTGCGTGTGAAGCCGGAGTAAGCCCAAACGCGCGAACGCGCTGCCTGGGTTGTTCTGGGCAGCGCGTTCTCATTTTGCAAAGGCAAGGAGACCGCGTTGCGAGTCACGCTTGGATGGATGGCCGTCATTGGCCTGTTGTGCGCCGCGGGCCCGGCGCGTGCAGACTACGAGCTCGTCGTGAAAAAGAACTGCCTCGCCTGTCATCAGGTCGACAAGCGAAAGTACGGCCCCAATTTCAAGGAGATCGCAGCCAAGTATGCCGACCAGAAGAAGGCGGTCGAGGTGCTCGCCAAGAAGATCAGGCGTGGCGGCACTGGTGTGTGGGGTTCGGATGTGATGCCACCCCAGCCGCAGGTGTCGGCCGTCGAGGCACGTGCCATCGCGACCTACGTGCTGTCCCTGAAGTGATGCTTCCGGGGCGGCCTGCCGGGTGCCAGCCCGGCAGCCGCGCTGGTGCGCCGCCTCCATGGCTTGGAGTGCCAGGGCCACGTCAGACCCTTGGGGTGAACATGCGTGCACTGTGTCGGGCACTACTTCCGTTGACCCTGGCCGCCGGCGCGCAACAGGCCGCGTGCCAGAACTTCGTCTACGTCGAGCCGGGCGTCAGCACGTGTCCGGCCGCGCCTGCGCCCACGGCCGCTGCTGCGAAGACGGTACCGCGCGGGGCACCGGTGTCCGGCAGCATTCGCGCAAGCTGTGGGTTCGACCAAGGGTCCTATACCGTGACCTTGAACTCGACCGACCCGAGTGCCACCTTTTCACCGAAGTCCTTCATTGTCAATTTCGGTCGCATCGTCGGCAACGGCGTCTTTGCCGTCAGGTTCGCGACGCTGGGTGTGCACAGCGTCTCAGCCAGCATCACCTCGAACATGGGAAGCCCCGCTGTCGGGGGCTACTTTGCAAGTCCGGCCAACGCGTTCCATGTCGTGAACCCTTGATCGGCCCACTGCGGCCGCGCCCCGTGCGCTACCCGCGCGCCGTGCGTCGCACCTTGCCGCAGCAGTTGCGCGGCCGTGCCAGCAAAGTCGCCTGCGGGCGCGGCCTCAGGCGGCCGGTCTGCGTCGAGCAGAGTCTCGAAGACCCTATCCCTAGGTCAAGGCTCAGGTCGCGGTCGAGTTGCTCGGCCAGCGGCTCACTTCTTGTCTGGGTCGATCTTGTTGCCGATCACACCGCCGACGGCGGCGCCGCCGACCGTGCCGGCCGTGCTGCCGCCGGTGACGACGGCGCCGGCCACGCCGCCGATCACGGCGCCGACGGCGGTGTTCTTGTCGCGCGTGGACATCCCGCCGCAGGCCGAGAGGGTTACGGCGATCAGGGCGGTGCCCAGGGCGGGAATGAGGCGAGTGGTCATGGTGACGTCCTTGTTGATAGGGTGCCGGGCCATGCTGGGACCGGGTTGGCAGGGCGGGAATCGGCCAGCGGCCCGGCGTTGTGTAGGTCGATGCCCTGCGGCCGCCCGCGGCGGCAGGTTGCGGGCCGCCGCGCACGCGACATCGGGTCAGTGGTGAACCTGCTGTAGGACTGAGACGACGCGCGGCGAGGGCGGTGGCCGATGGCGCCGCCGGCGTGACGGCCCGACCATCGGCAACCGAACCGCCGCTGCGAGCCCGCGTGAACGCCAGACCCAATGACGATGGCCCCGATGCCGCCGCTCAGAGCGCCGTGGCGGTTGCCGTGCCTGGGCATGACCGCCACACCGCGCTTGTATTGCTGGCAGTTCTGGCCAGCCTGGGCGCGCTGCACCTGGCCAGCCCGGTCTTCATACCGCTTCTGCTGGGCCTGATGCTCAGCTACGCGTTGACGCCGCTGGTCAACCGCCTGGTTCAGTTGCGTCTGCCGCGCCCGCTGGCCGCCGGGCTGTTGCTGGCGGCCATCGTCGGCGGCATTGGCGTGCTCGGCCACTCGCTGAGCGACGATGCGGCGGCGATGATCGAGTCGCTGCCCGAGGCGGCGCAGAAGGTGCGCCGCGGTCTGGAACGCCAGCGCAACCTGGCGCCCGCCGGGGTGACCGGTGTGCCCGGTCCTGCGGCAGGCCCGGGCCCGATCGAGGCGATGCAGAAGGCCGCCACCGAACTCGAGCGCGCGGCCGAGGATGGCTCCAGCGCCCGCCCGCCGCCCGCCCGCGGCGTCACCATCGTGCAGGTCGAGAAGTCGCGCTTCAATGTCAAGGACTACCTCTGGCCCGGCGCCCTCGGCCTTGCGGCGGTGGCGGGCCAGGCCACGGTGGTGCTGTTCATCACCTTCTTCCTGCTCGCCTCGGGCGACATCTTCCGGCGCAAGCTCATCCGCATCGCCGGGCCGACCTTCGCGAGGCGCAAGCTCACGCTGCAGGCGCTGGACGAGATCAACACGCAGATCCAGCGCTACCTGATGGTCCAGGTCTGCACCAGTGCGGCGGTGGGCATCGCCATCTGGCTGGCGTTTGGCTGGATCGGCGTGGACAACGCCGCGGTCTGGGGCGTCGTGGCGTTCGTGCTCGATTTCGTTCCCTACCTGGGCAGCATCATCCTCACCGGTGGCTCGGCGCTGCTGGGCTTCATGCAGTTCGGCAGCTTCGAGATGGGCTTGCTGATCGGCGGGGTGGCCCTCCTCATCAACGGCATCGAGGGCTACATCCTGAGCCCGTTGCTGACGGGCAGGGCCGGCCGGATGAACCCGGTCGCGACCTTCGTCGGCGTCCTGGCCTGGGGCTGGCTGTTCGGCATTGCGGGGCTGTTCCTGGGCGTGCCGATCCTGATGGCCATCAAGGTGGTGTGCGACCGCGTCGATGGACTCGAGCCGGTGGGCGAGTTGCTCGGCGATTGAGGCCGCCGGCCCAGACCATCGGGGAAAGGCCCGTGACGCGACAGCCGACGCGTCAGCCGATCACTCGCACCGAAACGACCGGCAGGCCGTCCCACCGCCGACGCAGACCCAGTCGCATCGATCGCGGCCCCTGGGCAGCGCGGTCATCATCAGCCGGCGCATCGCGTCGGCCTGGGCCAGCAGCTGGGCGGCGCGTGGTGCCGCTGCGGCGTCGCGCACGGGCACCAAGGCCCTATCGCGCTGCCATTGCAGCAGCCGCCCCTTGTCGAACCAGAGGCGCTCGTCTGCCATCACCCGGGTCTGCGCCGGGCTCACCTGGAGCTGTTGAACATGTGCATGCACCACCCGCGCACCGACCCAGGTGAAGCGGCTCTCCAGCTGCTGCGGGCCGTTGCGCACAGACACCACGACGCGGCGGATGTCCGGGCCGTCGCGATAGGCGCTGACCAGCGTCTCGGTGCCCGGCGCGCCGCCCTTCAGCGACCGCGTGGTTTCGCGCAGGTTGGTGCGGTCGGGGTGCAGCAGGGCCAGCTCACGCTCGATGGCGGCCACAGCGGGCCCGGCGTCCTGGGCCTGGGCGGGCGGGCCGGCCAGCAGCGACAGCGCCGCGACCGCCAGCAACACAGTCCGACGGACGGTTGACGGCCGGGCGGGCAACGAAACGGTGGCGGTTGTCAGCATGGGTTCGCTGGTGTACGGGTGGCCCTCATGCCGGGCCGCTGCCGGGGCCACCGGTGGCCTCCAGGCCGGCCAGGTGCTCGGTGCAGTCGAGCAGCCGGGCCTGGTGTGGCGCGGCGGCGTCGATCAGCGTCAGCGAGGTGTTGCCCAGGTGCCCCGGCGGTGCCAGGCCGGCGGGCAGGCGCACATGGCGCGCGAGCACGCCGGCGATCAGCAGGCCGTGGGTCACCGCCACCAGCAGCCCGCCGCAGTCGCGCTGCGCGGCCAGCAGCCACAGCCAGGCGGCATCCACCCGGGCGTCGAAGGCCTCGACGCTCTCGCCGTTGGGCGGGACATGGCCGCCGCGCACCGGGTCGAATCCCAGCGCGGTGTAGGGCTGGCCGCGCCAGTCGCCGAAATTGCGCTCGTGCAGCAGCGCATGGGGCGCGGCCGGCAAGCCGCAGGCCGCGGACACGTATTGCCCCGTCTCCCAGGCCCGCGCCAGGTCGCTGGCCACCAGGGCCGCCGGGCGCAGCGCCGCGACGCGCGGGCCGACCGCCGCGGCCTGGGCGCGACCCAGCGCAGACAAGGGCGTCTGCGGTGGCTGCATGATGCGGGCCCGGTTCAGGTCGGTCTCGCCATGTCGGATGAGCGCGATGGTGGGCATGACGGGTCTTGGATCGGTTGGATCGGGTGGGTGGCCGGGCCTGCGGCCGGGCCCCATTCTGGGGGACGGCCAGCAGGCCGGCTGGCCTGATGCGCTGGCTACACTGCGGCGCCTCAGCCCGGTGTTACCGGGCTTCCACGCGACCAGGCTGGGCCGGCGCGCATGCCACGGAGGAACCGATCTGATGAACAACGATGCAGGTGGACTCAAGTCCGCCGCCCGCACGGCTGGTGCGGTGTTGGTGGCCGGCGCGGTCCTGGCCGCGCTGGTGTGGGGCAACCGCGACTTCGCCATGCTCGGCGTGGCTGTCGTGCTGGGTGCCGGTCTGCTGGGCTTTGGCCTGGCGGGTGGCGGCAACGCTGCCGCAGACACCGGACCGGCCATGCCGCAGGCCGGCGCGGCGGTCAGTGGCCCCCCCGCTTTCGACTCGGCCAGCGAGGCCGGCACTGCAGCCGACTACGCCCGTGCCGACCATGCCCACGGCCTGCCGCCGTTGCCGGCGCTGGCCGGTGACGTGGCTGGTGCACTGGGCGAGGCCCGGGTGACCGGCCTGCAAGGCACGCCGGTGGCCACGAACAAGCCGGTGCCCGGCAACGTGTTGATCTACAACGGCACCCGCTGGGGTCCGGCCAACGTGCCGGTGGCGGCCCCGCCGGCCGCCGCGCCGGCTGCAGCAGCGGCGACGGCAGCCAAGGCGGTAGGCCGTGGCGCCAAGGCTTTCGATGTCGCCGCGGCCGGCGAGTTCGAGGTCGGCACCAATGCCACCGGCATGTTCGTGGTCACCGAGCGGGCCAGCTACGGCGCGTTGACGGCCCAGGGCGCGTCGCGGGGCGAGCGGCCGAACCTGCTGGTGGTGCGGTTCCGCGCCGGCGAGGCGGGCATCAAGGCGCTGGCGTCCGACCGCTTCGTCGCAGCGCTGACGGCGGTGGACGACCCGGGCCTGCTGCGCGAATACCGCCTCAGCCTGCGCGGCCCGATCAAGGCGGAGGCCGACGGCTCCCTGAGCCTGGCGGTGCTGATCGAGGCCGCGACGCTGGCCGGCGAGGCCAGCCTGCGCCTGCGCTTCCAGGTGTTGATCACGCGCTACGACAGCTGATCGGGCGCTGGCAACGCCGGGGCATGCATCCAAACCGCGTCTCGTGCGTACATCCGTGGACAAGGCTTGACCGACCCCACGCACCATGAAGCTCGCCACCGCCGATTGGCCTGAACGCAGCCGCGAACTGTCCCAGCTGCTGTCCCGCACCGGGCTGGGCGACCGCGCGGCGTTTCGCCAGCTCTATGACCGCGCCAGCGGCCAGCTGTTCGCCGTGATCCTGCGCATCCAGCGCGACCGCGAGGTGGCCGAGGACCTGCTCCAGGAGGTGTTCGTCAACATCTGGCGCGCCGCCGGCGGCTTTGATGCCCAGCAGTCGCAGCCGATGACCTGGATGACCCAGATCGCCCGCAACCGGGCCATCGACAGCCTGCGCCGGGCCCAGACGCAGCCGAAGCTGCAGCCGCTGGGCAACGAGGACGACGAGGATGGCCAAGCCGCGCTGGAGCAGATACCCGATACCGGCACCGGCCCGGCCGAGCTGCTGGAGCAGGCCAGCGATGCCCGCGAGCTGGGCCGCTGCATGCAGGGCCTGACCCCGCCCCAGCGCCAGTGCGTGGCGCTGGCCTTCTATGACGGCCTGTCTCACGCCGAGGTGGCGGACCACCTGAGCCAGCCGCTGGGCACCGTCAAGAGCTGGGTGCGTCGCGCCCTGGCCACCCTGCGCGATTGCCTGGAGCGCGCCGCCGCGCGCGAGCAGCGGGTGGCCGACGGCGCGGCCGGCTGAAGAGGCATCGACGATGGACTACGCAAGAGCCGATCGAGCCGACGCCCTGGCGGCACAGTATGTGGCCGGCACGCTGCGCGGCCCGGCACGGCGCCGCTTCGAGGCGCTGCTGCCGGGCCATCCGGCGCTGCGTGCCGCGGTGCGGCGCTGGCAGGACGCGCTGGTGCCGCTGGCGGCCGTGGTGCCGCCCGTGGCACCGCCGGCGTCGGCATGGGCCGGCATCGAACGGCGGCTGGGCTTCAGCCCGGCGGTCGACGCCGCCGCGGCACCGCGGGCCGGCTGGTGGCGCTCTCTCGCCCTTTGGCGTGGCGTGGCGGCGCTCGGTTTTGTCGCATCGGTGGGCATGGCCACGCTGCTGTCCTCTGACGGCGCCGGCCAGGCGCCGGTGGTGGTGGTGCTGCAGGCCACGGGTGCAGCCGGTGCGCCGGGTGCGGGCGCGGCCTACGTGGCCAGCTTCAGTGCCGACGGCCGGGCGCTGGTGACGCGACCGGTGCAGCCGGTGGCGCTGACGCCGCAGCAGGTGCTGGAGCTGTGGGCCGTGCCGCCGCAAGGGGCGCCGCGCTCGCTGGGCCTGATCAAGGCCGACGGGCTG
>JBJXHB010000515.1:0-7496 GCA_046160725.1 Aquabacterium sp. | reverse complement strand
CGGTTCTCGGCGCCTCCCACAGGCCGCCAACCCCGCCGGCCCGGGCCTTTAGGTTGCAGCGTCAGACCTCGTGGCCGAATGCCCAACCTACTGCGTGGCCGCACCCCTTACGGCTGCTGCGCGGCGGACTCGCGCGCAGTGCGGCGACTGGCACCGTGCTGCTGACCGAAGCGTCCATTGGGCGGACTGGCGAGCTCACCGCCACAAAGCTGACACCCAACTCGGGCCACCGGATAGCAGCTGTCCACGGCAGGCAGTTGACGACCCAAACCCGCCCGTCAAGCCACTCCAAAGCTGTCCGACGCTCGGACCGACCTCCTTTGGGTTCTGCCTCTACGAAGCAGCCGTTCGCGGTCACCGGGACCCGGCCATATGCTGTCCCGAACTGACTGCCCATAGAAGCTGCCGGTCGGACCCGCGCGAAGGACTTGCCGGACACACCGGGACGTGTTCCCGCCTCACGCACCGGGGGCTCTGGGGAGTTGGAGCGCGAGTGGTCTGAGCGCTGCACAGTTGGCCTCGAGAACCACTCGGGTGGTCTGCACCGCGTTCTCATCGCCACCCATCGCGCTCGGGCCTGGGCTTCAGACCGACAGCACCACGTCCATCAGCGCCAGCCGCCTCTGTGCCCGCTCGACGACTTTCATCGTCGGCAGGCCCCAGTCGGCCTCCTGCGCGGCGCGGATGCGCGGGCCTTTGCGCGGCAGGTTGTAGGGCGCCATCGTCATCACCGCCGCGTTGTCCGCTTCCGGTAGCAGAGCCTGGTTGGTGAGGAAGGCGCGGTTGCCGATGTGCAGCTTGAAGTGGATGTGGATGGCGCGCTCGACGTAGTAGCCCGGGTAGATGCTGCGGAACTCGGCGATGCCGTCGGCATCGGTGCGCAGCGCGCCGCGGCAGTGGCGGTCATCGTTGACCGGTGGCGCGTGTCTGGCGCCCTTGATGGGCTCGTCGACCGCCAGGTTCTGGCCCGAGTACAGGCCCTTGGCATCGCAATGCCAGACGTCGATCACGGCGTCGGGAATCGGCTGGCAGGTGGCGGCGTTGATGGCGCGCAGCGCGATCACCAGCGGCGCGCCCTGCTGGCCGCGCGCGATGTCGGCCACGCCCGGGTTGGTGCAGAAGTAGAACGGACCTTCGACCGAGTCTTTCAGCATCGTGCAGGACTGTGCGCCGCCGAAGTCGGCCGGCACGGCGAGGCGGCCGTCGCGTTGCGACACCGGCACGCCGGCGTTGTCGCAGCTCAGCGTGTTGCGCCAGAAGGTGGTGTGCGTGACCTTGCGGTCCGGCGAGCCGGAGCGTTCGGTGACGGTGGCCAGGGCGCGGCCGGGCAGGGCCAGCGCGGTGGTCGAGAGGGCGGCCAGGTGCAACAGGTGGCGGCGGCTCTTGTTCATGAGGAGAGCTCCTTGCGGTGAAGCCGTGAGGGTTGAGGAGCGGGACCGAGGGCCCGCAGTCAGGCGGCAGCCTTCAGCCGCGCCAGCACGTCCAGCATCGCCGGCGAGACGTCGGTGTGGTGGTGCACCACCCGCCAGCCTCCGGCCTCGCGGCGGTAGAGGTTGGTCACGCGGTGCTCGATCGTCGCTGTCAGGCCGGCCAGCGTGAGCGTGCCGGTCTCGACGCCGACCTCGTAGGCCATGTCGCCGGCCGCCTGGATGTGCTGCTGCGTCAGCCGGATGTCGCCGGCGGAGGCGATGCCGGCCACACCGTCGAAGCTGCTGCCGACTGCCTGCCAGCCGGTGTCGCGGCCGCCAATCGGGTGCAGCGCGGTGACCTCGGCACTGTGCGACCAGACGCTTTCCATCGCGCCGGCCTCGCCCTTAGCCATGCGGTTCAGCGCCGCATAGAAACTGGCAGAGGCGGCTCGGATTTCGTTCACGGTGGACATGATCTTCTCCTTGGGTTGGGGTTGAACGTGGACTCAGGCAGCCTCGGCGTGTTGCTCGGGCGAGACTGCAGGCGGGCGGTGGCCCCAGGTGCTGGCCGCCTGGTAGGTCTGCACCTGCCAGACCTCGTCGTCGATCTCCACGCCGCCGTGCCCGTACTCGACGTGGAAGCCGGAAGGTGTCTGGGCGTAGAACGAGACCATGCGGTCGTTCGTGTGGCAGCCCAGTTCCATCGTGATCGGCA
Organism: Aquabacterium sp.; assembly: GCA_046160725.1. Classification (GTDB taxonomy): domain Bacteria; phylum Pseudomonadota; class Gammaproteobacteria; order Burkholderiales; family Burkholderiaceae_C; genus JBJXHB01. The sequence continues at coordinate 5,372 of JBJXHB010000515.1, read as the reverse complement.
CCGCGGCGTCCCGGCAGCGGTCGAAGGTCATGCCCACGTCGCGCAGGTTGCGCACCTGCAGCATGAAGTGGTGCAACCGCTTGGGCGCTGCGACCTGCACGATGGCCACCGAGTGGTGACGCGGGCCGCAGTGGAAGAAGGCCACGCGCGTGGGCCGCCCACCCATGTCGAAGTCGATGTAGTCGCTGATGAGCAAGCCCAGGCCGTCGCGGTAGAAGCGCAGGCTCGCGTCGTAGTCGTCCACCGCGAGCACGATGTGGCCCAGGCCGAGCTCCGAGGCCTCGAAGCCCGCGATATCGCGCGGCGAAGCGAACGGCCGGTCGGGCTGGACCAACGGCCCGCAGCCCACCTCGGTGATGACACCGCTGGGATCGCGCATGTGGACGAAGGCGGCAAGGCGCCGCTGCCGGGCCTCGGCCGCAGTGCCCCAGCTCACGACGACCCCCTGCGCCCCCACGCGCTCGGCGATGGCACGCAGCGCGGCTTCGTCGGGGGCCAGCCAGCCAACGTAGGCGATGTCGTCGAGCGGTCCCTGCCGCAGCACGAAGCGGTGATGGTTTTCGTCCATGCGAAGGAACACGGCCCCATCGGGATCGCGGTCACCGCACTCGAGGCCCAGGATGCCAGTGGCGAACTTCTCCCAGCTGGCCAAGTTGCTGACCTCGAATCCGAGAGTGCCCAGTTGTGTGACGCGTTCTTCGCTCATTTCAGTCTCCAAGAGTTGAAGTGGGGCTGCATCGATTTGCAGTGGTGCTATGCACGGAACGAATGTTCGGCTTTACCGGCCTTCGGTGCGAGGTACATTGCCGGCGAGAAATGATCTTTTTCGGACACGATGAACGAAGCCCGGTCTCTGCGCAAGCCGCGCACGCCAAGGCGCCCGGTGACCCCGGTCGAGTACCAGGCGCCCTCCGGCTACGCGCTGGACGTGGAGCTCTACGCCGCGGCGGAACTGCAGCGCCGGGTGGGCGATGCTGACGCGCGCGGGCTGGAGCGCATCGACTTCCACTGCCTGATCTATCTCACCGCGGGGCGCTATGCGCACGTGGTCGACTTCGAGACCGAGGCGATGACGCCCGGGTCGCTGCTGTTCCTGCAACCTGGTCAGGTGCACCGCTTCGGCGACCTCTCGGGCTGCGATGGCTGGCTGCTCGTGTTCAAGGCCGAACTGCTGCCCACTCGCGCCGAGCCGCCAACGCACGCAGGTGCCGGCAAGGCGGTGGACGAACTAGAACTGGCGCGGCTGGACGACCTGCCGCGCAGCCATCTGCGGCTCGCGGCCGCGACACGACGCGCGGTGACCGAGACGCTCGAACGCATGGCCGACGACGCCCGGCGCCCAGCCTCTAGGGCCTTGGGCCTGTTGCTGCGCAGCCAGGTGCAGTCCCTGCTGATGCGGCTGTGGCTCGACGCTGCCGCCTCCGAGGCCGACGACCGCATCGAGCCCGTGGTGCTGCGGCGTTATCGGCGATTCCGCGCCGCCGTCGAGCGCGACTTCATGCGATGGCACGGGGTGGCCGCCTATGCGAATCGCCTGGGGTGCTCGGAAAAGAGCCTGACGCGCGCAGCGCTCGAGGTCACCGACCGCAGTGCCAAGGCCGTGATCACCGACCGACTGGTCCTCGAGGCCAAGCGCTTGCTGGCGCACACGCTGCTGCCGGTGGCCGTGATCGGCGACCAGCTCGGCTTTGGCGAGGCCACCAACTTCGTGAAGTTCTTTCGACGCGAGACCGGGTTGACCCCTGGCGACTTCCGCGCCGAGCAGCGGAGTCGAGGCTCCAGGATACGGAGTACCTAGACGCCGACATCAACGCGTGCCATCGAACCAGCCGGTCATGAGCGACCGGAACTGGCCGATTGGAGCCGCGCGGATGCCGCCAATTGAGTGACCGCACCCGCTGGCGTTGCCGCCACTCATAACGTGTGGTCCAACCGCTCTTGAGTCTCGACGGCGCCTCGCCGCAACGCCCCAAGAGCCCCACCACCAAGACCCAGCACACCAGCGCTTCTGGTATTGACGGCCAGGTGTCCTCCATTGCATCCACAAGGCCCGGGCCTTGGCGGGCCTAAGCGTCAAGGTCGGCCTCACGGCTGAACATCTACGACCGCAACGAGCCCAAAGGCACCACCCGAATGGACATTCCTGAAGGCCATCGGGAACGAGCACCCGTGCCACGACCACCGGGACTTGGACACCACCCGGGCGGGTAAGCTGCCGCCCTCTGACTGGAGACCACCCATGTACACACCCTTCGATCTTTCGGGCCGCGGCGCGGTCGTCACCGGCGGCAACGGCGGCATCGGCTACGGCATGGCGCGCGCCCTGCTGGCGGCGGGCGCCAAGGTGTCCATCTGGGGCGCACGCGAGGAGAAGACGCTCAAGGCCCGCGACGCGCTGGCCGCCGAGTGCGGTGACGCCTCGCGCGTGCACGCGGTGGTGTGCGACGTCGGCGACGAGGCCCAGGTCGAGGCCGGCTTCGCCGACAGCGTCGCGGCGCTCGGCCGCGTGGACGCGTGCTTTGCCAACGCCGGCGTGTCGTCCAAGGGTGCGGTGCTGACCGAAATGACGCTGGAGGAGTTCCGGCGCGTGCAGCGGGTCAACGTCGAGGGCGTGTTCCTGACCTTCCGCGCCGCGGCCCGCCACATGGCCGCGCACGGCCAGGGCGGCGCGCTGGTGGCCACCGCCTCCACCGCCGCGGTCGAGGGCGCGGCGCGCAACAGCCACTACGGTGCGTCCAAGGGCGCCGTCACGGCGCTGGTGCGGGCCCTGGCGGTGGAGCTGGCGCGGCACCGCATCCGCGTCAATTCGATCCTGCCGGGCTGGATCGTCACCGAGATGACCGAGCGCGCGGTCGGCAACGACAAGTTCGCCGCGGCGGTGATGCCGCGCATACCGGCGCGGCGCTGGGGCCAGGGCGACGACTTCGGCGGCATCGCCGTGTACCTGGCCAGCGACGCCAGCAGCTACACCACCGGCGAGCAGTTCATCATCGACGGCGGCTACACCAAGTTCTGACCGCCGCCGGCGGTGCGGCCCGCCACCGCGCCCGCGCCGCTACACCCCGAACCGGTCGGCCAGGCCGGTCAGCACGGCCAGCCCGATCAGCGCGAACAGCACGGCCGCTGCGCCGTGGACCAGCCGCATCGACACCCGGCGCGACAGCTGGCGACCCAGCCACACCACGGGCGCGTTGGCCAGCACCATGCCGAGCGTGGTGCCCAGCACCACCATCGCGATGCTGGACGCCTGCGTGGCCAGCGCCACGGTGGCGATCTGGGTCTTGTCGCCCATCTCGGCGACGAAGAACGTGACCACGGTCGCGCCGAAGACACCCAGCCGCGCGCCCAGCCGCGCCTCGTCCTGCTCGATGCGGTCGGGTATCAGCACCCAGACCGCCATCGCCAGGAACGACACGCCCACCACCCAGCGCAGCACCATCGGGTCGAGCAGGGTGCTGATCCAGGCACCGAGCGCGCCGGCCAGCGCATGGTTGGCCAGCGTGGCGACCACGATGCCGGCCACGATGGGCAGCGGCCGCTTGAAGCGCACCGCCAGCAGCAGCGCCAGCAGCTGGGTCTTGTCGCCGATCTCCGCCAGCGCGACGACGCCGGTGGACAGGAAAAACGTTTCGAGCATGATGGGTCCTCAGGCGGGCATCGCAAACACCTGGCGCAGGTAGGCCAGGAAACCGGCATCGTCGCATTGCGCCTTGCCCGGGCTGTCCGACACCTTGGCCACCGGCTGGCCGTTGGCCCGCACCAGCTTCATCACAATGTTCAGCGGCTCCGGGCCGAGGTCGTTGGTGAGCTGCGTGCCGATGCCGAAACCCAGCTGCACCCGGCCGGCGAAATGCCGGTGCAGCGCCAAGGCCGCCGGCACGGTCAAACCGTCTGAGAAGACGAAGCGCTTGTTGCGGGCATCCAGCCCCAGCTGGGCATAGTGGGCCAGCGCCTTCTCGCCCCAGGCCACCGGGTCGCCGGAGTCGTGGCGCAGGCCGTCGAACAGCTTGGCGAAATAGAGGTCGAAGTCGGCCAGGAAGGCGTCGATGCCGATCACGTCGGTCAGGGCGATGCCCAGGTCGCCGCGGTACTCCTGCACCCAGTCCTCCAGCGCCGCCCGCTGGTGCTCGCGCAGGCGCACCGGCAGGCCCTGGTAGGTCTGCAGGTACTCATGCGCCATGGTGCCGATGGGCGCCAGCCCCAGGTCGCGGGCCAGCCGCACGTTGCTGATGCCCTTGAAGACGCCTGGCAGCGCCTGCTGCAGCGTGGCCGCCAGCTCGCGCTGCCAGGCCGCGCTGTAGCGCCGCCGCATGCCGAACTCGAACAGCTCCAGCGGCCCGGCCAGGCCGGGCGTGGCCACATAGGCCTGCACCTGCGCGATCTTGGCGGCCAGCCGGCGCCGGCCCTCGTCCAGCACGCCGGCCGTGGGCAGGCGGCGGAAGTACAGCTCGTTGACGATGGCCAGCACGAACAGCTCGAAGGCCATCACATGCACCTGCGGCCCGCGCGCCTCGATGCGCAGCGCATGACCGTCGGCCCGGACCTCGATGAAGCGGCGCTGGAAACGGAAGATGCGCAGGAACTCGACGAAGTCGGACTTGATGTAGCGCAGCCGTCCGATATAGGCCAGCTCGTCGTCGGTGAACTGCAGCGCGCACAGCGCGTCCAGCTCGCGTCCGACATCGTCGGCCAGCTCGGCCAGCGGATAGGCCGGCCGGTTGCGGCAGGTGAAACGGTACTCGGCCTGCACCGACGGGTGCCGATGCAGCATCACCTGCCACATCGTGAACTTGTAGAGGTCGGTGTCCAGCAGGCTGTCGATGATCGGCGGCATGAATGATGTCGTTTGCGGTGGTCAGCTCGGCGTCGCCGGCCGCGGCAACGAATCCGCCGGACCCGCCGCCAGGGCGTCACGGTACACCGCCTGCCCCGACATCAGCCGAAACGACATGGCGGGCTGTCGCGGCGGCGTTGCGGACGAGGAAGGCAGCCCGGTCATCGGGCCGGCCGCTGCGGCGGCGTCAGCGGCCCCGGCCCGTCGGGCCGCCAGTCTCCCGGTGGCACCACCTGCGGCTCGGGCGGGTCGCTGCGGTAGTGCGGCGACATGATCTGCACGCCGTTCTCGTTGAAGACGTCCTGGACATGGCCGAGCAGCGCGTTGATGGCCTCGGCGCGGCGACGCGGCGCGCTGCGGTCGGCATAGGCGCACAGCCGGTACTCGACATAGAAGTCCGACAAGGCGGTCTGCACCACGAAAGGCGCCGGGTCCGCCACCAGCCCCGGCGTGCGGCGCGACGCCTCCAGCAGCATGGCATGCACCTGGCGCCACGGCGTCGCATAGCCGATGGTGACGGTGGTGTGCAGCGCGAAGC
>JBJXHB010000514.1:0-23206 GCA_046160725.1 Aquabacterium sp. | reverse complement strand
CTGGATCTGGACCAGCGCAAGCTCTATGACGCCGACGGCGCCGAGGTCGAGATCACCGCGGCCGAGTTCGACCTGCTGGCGCTGTTTGCCCGCCATCCCAACCGGCCGCTGAACCGCGACCAGATCATGGAGCAGGCCCACAACCGGGCTTGGGACGTGTTCGACCGGTCCATCGACCTGCGCATCATGCGGTTGCGCCGCAAGATCGAGCGCAACCCCGACAAGCCCGAGGTGATCAAGACCGTGCGAAACGTCGGCTACGTCTACGTGCCGCATTGAGCGTGGCGGGCCGACCGCTGGCGCCTGACCCGGTGGCCGACCCCGCCGGCCAGACGCTGGCGGCCACGCGCCGCCTGATGTGGTGGCTGGTGGTGCCGGTGATGGTGCTGCTGGGCCTGCTGACGGCCCTGCAATACCACCAGGGCATGGCCGACGCCGAGCGCGAGATGCTGCGTCGCGCCGGGGAGCGGGCCCAGGAGCTGGACGCCCTGGCCCGGCCGGCGATGGCCCATGTACACGACCTGCGCCTGATGCTGGAGCAGCGCTGGCTGTCGCCGCCAGACGCCGGCCCGGCGCTGCGCCAAGCCTTGAAACCTCGGCGTACGGCGGACGGCCGACCCGACGGCTGGTCACTGGATGGCGCGAACGAGGTGGACCGTCAACGCTATGGGCAGCTGTGGTGGTCGGACCCGGCCATGCCGCAGCCCGACGAGCGCTGGCTGCGCCGTGCGCAGGCCTTCGTCGAGCAGGCCGGCGTCGTGCACCGGCGCAGCCCGGGCTTCGTGGCCACCTGGTTCGCGGCGGCGGACGTCAACCTGTCCTTCGGCTACCCGCATGTGCCGACAGCCGGCATCGTCGCGGCCATGGGCACGGCCGACCTGGCCGGCATCGCGCAGCCGCGGCAGGCGGCGGTGCAGCGGGTGGCCCGCATCCGCGAGCAGAACCCGGACGATGTCACGTTCTGGGGGCCGCCCTATGTCGGCCAACTGGATGGCGTGCTGGTCATGTCCCATGGCGCGTCGCTGGTGGTGGGTGGCCGCTATGTAGGAGAGGTCAGCCTGGACTTTCGCATCGACGAGCTGCAGGACATGGCCCAGCGCTGGCGGCGCGAAGGTGGCCGGGTCTGGGTGGCCGATGCGCAGCGCAACGTCCTGGCCGACTCGCAGGTGCCGCTGGCGGCGCCGGCCGCCAGCAGCGCCGGCGGCACCGATGTCCGGCGTGCGCTGGCGGCCTCGTTGCCGACCGGCCTGGGCCCGACCGACCTGGACGCCGCGCTCTTCGCGCCGACGCAGGTGCACGAAGCCGGTGGCTGGGTGCTGGCGACGGGCCTGCGCATCGGCAGCCCGTTCCACTATGTCGAGGCCATGCCGGCGGCGCAGCTGCGCGCACAGGTGCTGCCGACGCTGCTGCCCAATGCGGTACTGGCTGTGGCGCTGCTGGAGGTTTTTGTGCTGGGCCAGTGGCTGCTGTCGCGCTGGTTCGTGGCGCCGGCGCTCGGCGTGCTGGCCTATCTCCGAACGCTGTCGCAGGACCCGCAGGCCGCGCCGCCGGTGCTGGGCAAGCGCTGGGCAGGCTGGGTGCAGGCGGTGACCGACGTCTTTGCGCGCCAGCGCGACCTGCAGCGCAGCGAGCGCACCGTCCAGGCCTTCAAGTCTGCGATGGTCGACCATGCGCCCACCGGCATCATCACCACCGACGGCGGCGAGGGCGTGATCGTCGAATTCAACGACGCCGCCTGCGCGATGTTCGGCGTCAGCCGCGAGCAGGCGATCGGGCGCGTGGTCGGCGACGTCATCGTGCCCGAGCGCCAACGGGCCGCCCACCGCGCGGCGCTGCAGCGCCAGCAGGCCGGCGAGAAGGTGCCCGGCTTCGACAGCCCGCTGCAGATGCAGGGCCTGCGCGCCGATGGCCAGACCTTTCCGATCGAGATCCAGACCTTCAAGATCCTGGTCGAGGGCGAGATCTTCTACACCGGTTTCGTCACCGACTTGTCGGCGCGCCAGCAGGCTGCCGACCAGATCGCGCGCCAGCGCGAGGCCCTGCGCCAGAGCGAGAAGCTCACCGCCATGGGCAGCCTGCTGGCCGGCGTGGCACATGAGCTGAACAACCCGCTGGCCATCGTCATGGGGCGCGCCAGCCTGCTGGAGGACAAGACCGCCGGCAGCGACACTGCCGAGGACGCGCGCCGCATCCGCGAGGCGGCGGAGCGCTGCGGCCGCATCGTGCGCACCTTCCTCAACATGGCCCGCGCCCGCCCGCCCCAGCGTGGCACGGTGCAGGTCAACGACATCGCCCGGGCTGCGGCCGAGATGCTGGGCTACACCTTGCGCAGCCACGGCATCGAGCTCACGCTGTCGCTGGCCGACGACCTGCCCACCGTGCAGGCCGATGGTGACCAGATCGGGCAGGTGGTGCTGAACCTCGTCGTCAACGCGCAGCAGGCGCTGGCCACGGCGGCCGAGGCGGCCGTGGGCACCCCCGCTGGCCGGCGCCTGGCGCGCATCGCGCTGGCCACCGGCACACGGCCCGGTATGGCCGGTGGCGAGCCCCGGGTTTGGCTGCGCGTGGCCGACACCGGCCCGGGGGTGCCGGCCGATCTGGGTGACCGCGTGTTCGAGCCCTTCTTCACCACCAAGGCTGAGGGCATCGGCACCGGCATGGGCCTGGCGGTGTCGCGCGGCATCGCCCGCGAGCACGGCGGCGAGCTGTCGCTGGAGCCGGGGTTTGGCGGTGGCGCGGTGTTCGAGCTCAGCCTGCCCATCAGCGGCACGTCGGAAACGGCCGCGCCGGCCGCCGGCCCCGCGGACGACAGCGCGCCGGCCACCGCCCGCCTGCTGGTGGTGGACGACGAGCCCGAGATCGCCGAGCTGATGCGCACCCTGCTGGAGGGCGCAGGCTACGAGGTGATGAGCGCCGAGTCCGGCGCGGTGGCGCTGGAGCTGCTGGAGATGACCACCCCCGACGCCATCGTCAGCGACCTGCGCATGCCCGACATCGACGGCGCCACCCTGTGGCGCACGGTTCGCGAGCGCTGGCCTTCACTGGGCCCGCGCATGCTGTTCGTCACCGGCGACACCCTCAGCCCGGGTGCGCGCAGTTTCCTGGACGGCAGCGGCTGCCCCAGCCTGGAGAAGCCGTTCGCCAAGGCCGCGCTGCTGGCGGCGGTGGCGCAGGTGCTGAAGGGATGAGTCGGCTGCCGGCAACGCCGCGGGGCGGGCGCTGCTCGCCACAGACGGCGAGCCGCCTCGGGCCAGCGCCGTCCGCGGCCTGGCTCAGGCATAGAGGTCGACCAGCCCGCGCGCGCGGCGTGGGGTGAGGTCGATGTGGTTCGACACGTCGCCGTCATCCTGGCTCAGGCGTGCCGCCCGGGCTGCGGCAGCTGACCCGCTGCGCTGATCGCGGCCGTCGCCGACATCCGTGCCCCGGTCGCGGCCGGCGCCGTCGAAGACACCGCCGCCGGCCAGGGTGTAGCCGGCCTCGTGCAACGCGCCGGCCAGTTGCGGCAGTGCGGCCTGCAGCGCCTCGCGCGTGGTCGCCATCGCGGCATGGAACTCGACGCTGGCGGCCTTGCCTTGCAGCTCGATGTGGACCTGGATCGGGCCCAGCTCGGCCGGGTTGAGTTGCAGCTGTGCCTGCTGGATACCGTCCTGCAGCCACAGCCGGACCTGCTGGCCCAGCGCCGGTGCAAAGCCACTACCGCCGGGCGGCTGGGCGAGCTGGGCCTCGGCCAGCGTCGCAGCATTCGGGATCGAGCTGGGGTGTGCGGCGGCGCCATGTGATGCCTGCGCTGTCGGCATGGGGGCCATCGGTGGATGTGCGGGCGGCATCCGCAGCAGGTCAGTGGCGGCGGGCCCTTCGGCCACAGGTGATACGCCGCTTGCCAGGTCGACTTCGATCGGCAGCGGCCGTGGCGTCGGTTTGCCCGATGTGCCGGGCTCGGATGCGGTCGCGGCGCGGCGCGTCGTGTCGGCAGCGCCGACGGCGTCTGCGGCGGTGGGGGTGTCGCCGTCGATGGACGGTCGCCCCGCCGGGGCCTTGGCCATGCCCGGCGCAATGCGAACGGCGTCGGCACCGGCGAGTGCCGTTTCGCCGGACACGGCCATGGGCATGGCCGGCACGACCGTCGCGCCATTGGCCCCATGCGGCGGCGATCCAGCCGCTGCGTCAGTCGCTCCATCGGCCGCACCGTTCGCGGCACCAGCAGCAGCACCATTCGCCGCGCCATTGGCAATGCCGGTGGGCAGGCCAGCGGCCGTACGCGGCAGCTCGGCGGGCAACCCAGTTGCCGGGTCGAGCATGGTTTCCGTGGCCGTCGCCGGCGCCGCTGGTGGATCCGCAGACGGCCCCTCAGTCGACGGCATGGCCTGGGTGGCGGTGGGCTCGCCCGGCCCCAAGGCCCGGGGCGAGCCCTTGGGTCTGTCGGCACGGGTATCCGGCCGTCGCGGCCGCTCGGCCTGCGGTGCTTCGGGCGTGTCGTCAGCTTCGGGCCGCTCAGGTTCATGACCGGCGCGTCGGTCGTTGCCCGTGTCGCTGTTGGCGCTTCGGTCACCGCGGCCGGCTTGTGGCTTGTTGACCCGGTCCTGCCGGCGCGCCTCGTCCCGGTCTGCAGACGGCTCGGCCTGGCGACGCAGTTCGTCAGCGAAGCGCGGTCCCTGAGGCGCGCGCGCGATGGGCGCGGTCGGCGCCGCCGGTGCAACCGCCGACAGCGGCGAAATGGCCGGGTTCGGCCGGCGTGAACCGGATAGGGCAGCGGGGCTGTTCAGCATGAGGTCCTCCCTGTGGGTATGTCGATGCGGTCAGTGCGGCGCGGCCGGTGCGGCCTGGATCGCCGGATACAACGCCAGCCGCTGGGCCAGTTCGTCGCCGTCGCGCTGGTCGCGGCGGTCCTGTTGGCGTTGCAGCTCGGCGCGGCGGCGGTCGACCAGGGCCCGCACCAGCGCGACGCGTTGCTCGCGTTGCACCAGGGCCTGGCGCGCCTCGTCGGCCCGGACGGCGGCCTGTGCCGCCATGGCCTGTTGCTGGTCAATGGCCTGGTCGAGCCGGCCACCGAAGCCGTTGAAGCACTGCACCAGCGGCACGCCGGCGGCCTGTTCGAAGCGCTGGCCCCAGCGTTGGCGGTACTGCTGGCGGTAGGCCGCCAGGTCGTCGGCCTGGGCGCGTGCGGCGCGGGCCGCGGCGTCGGCCCGCTGCAACGCCGCGATGGCGGTGTCGCGCTGGGTCTCGGCCTGTTCCAGCAGCAGCGTCAGTGTGGCGAACGGGTCGGTCATGGAGGCGCGCTCACGCGGCCGGGCCGCCAAGCAGGGCGTGCAGCCGCGCCACACTGTCGGTGAGGGTGGCGCGCTCGTGCAGGTCCTGCCGCAGCAGGGCCATCAGGTGGGGTTGCAGTCGCACCGCTTCGTCCAGGTCGCGGTCGGCGCCGGGCTGGTAGGCGCCCAGCTGGATCAGGTCACGGGCCTTGCTCAGCCGCGCCAGCATGGCGCGCACGCGACGTGCGGCCTCCAGCTGCTCGCGCGGGGCCACGGCCGGCATCACGCGCGAAATCGAACGCTCGACATCGATGGCCGGGTAGTGTCCGGCCTCGGCCAGCTCGCGCGTCAGCACGATGTGCCCGTCCAGGATGCCGCGCGCCGCGTCGGCGATCGGGTCCTGCGGGTCGTCGCCCTCGGTCAGCACGGTGTAGAACGCGGTGATCGAGCCGACGCCGTCCAGGCCGTTGCCGGAGCGCTCCACCAGCTGCGGCAGCTTGGCAAAGCAGCTGGGCGGATAGCCGCGCGTGGCCGGGGGCTCGCCGATGGCCAGCGCCACCTCGCGTTGGGCCATGGCATAGCGTGTGAGCGAGTCCATCAGCAGCAGCACATGGGCGCCGCGGTCGCGCCAGTGCTCGGCTACGGCGGTGGCGTACTGCGCGCCCTGCAGGCGCAGCAGCGGCGGCGCGTCGGCCGGTGCGGCCACCACCACCGAGCGCGCCCGGCCCTCGGCGCCGAGGATGTCCTCGATGAACTCCTTGACCTCGCGGCCACGCTCGCCGATCAGGCCGACCACGATCACGTCGGCCGCGGTGTAGCGCGCCATCATGCCAAGCAGCACGCTCTTGCCCACACCGGTGCCGGCGAACAGGCCGATGCGCTGGCCGCGGCCCACGGTGAGCAGTGCGTTGATGGCCCGCACGCCGGTGTCCAGCGGCTGGCGGATGGCGGCGCGCTGCATGGCGTTGATCGGCCGGCGCAGCATCGGTGCGCTGGTGGTGTCGCGCAGCGGGCCGGCGCCGTCCAGGGGCTGGCCCAGGGCGTCGACGACACGGCCCAGCAGGCCGTCGCCCAAGGGGATGTGCAGGCCGCGGTCCACGCTGCGGCGCCAGGGGTGCTGCGGCTCACCCAGCCGCGGCGGCGGGTTGACGGGCAGGCGAGCCCGCACCGCGCAGCCGCTGGCCAGGCCCTGCACTTCGGCGGTGGGCATCAGGTAGGTCCGGTCGCCGTTGAAGCCGACCACCTCGGCCGGCACCGGGCCCTGGCCCGGCGCATGCACCTCGAAGACTGCGCCCAGTGGCGCATGGACGCCGGCGGCCTCCAGCACCAGGCCGGTGACCCGGGTCAGCTTGCCCTGCACCGCCAGCGGCGGCATGGGCTGGGTGAAGGCGCACAGCTCCTCCAGGAACCGTGGCCAGGCGCCTGGCTGGTCGGGCGCGCGCGGGGCCGCACCGGCCTTGATCACGGGGTCTCCGCCGCGGTGTCGCCGCCAGCGGGCGCGGTTGGAACGGGCCGGTCCAGCGTCGCCGGTGGGTCGGCAACCCAGGGCAGGGTCGAGCCCAGGGCCTGCACCGCCGCATGCCAGCGGGACTCGATGCGTGCGTCGACCTGGGCCGCGTCGGATTGCAGCACGCAGCCGCCACGTCGGATCGCCGGGTTGGCCACCAGCCGCACGCTGCGGGCGGACAGCGTCTCGGCCGCGCCGTTGGCGACCAGCGCCTGGTCCTGCGGATGCAGCTCCAGCACCAGGTGGCGCGCGCTCATCACCAGGGCCTCGACCGCGTCGGCCGCGACCTGGGCGATCAGCTCCGGCCGCTGGGCCAGCTCGCTGCGCACCACGCCGCGGGCCAGCTGCTGCGCGCATTGGGCCAGGCCCTGGGCCAGGGCCGGCTGCAGGGCGTCCAGCTCCTGCCGAGCCGCGGCGAACACGGCCTGCAATGACTTGGCGGACTGTTCGGCATGGCTGCGCTTGAAGGCCTCCAGTGCCGCCATGCCGTCCCGATATCCGGCTTCGTAGCCTTCCTGGCGCGCGGCCTGCAGCTGATGCTGCGGATCGGGCGCCGCCGGCGGGGCGGCCCTGCTGGCGGTGAAGGGCTGCGTCTCGCGCGCCGGGCCACCGAAGGCGCCGGGTGTCCAGGCCGCGTATTCCTGCAGTTCCTCGCGCGGAATGAACCGGGTCAGCGGACTGGCCGGCTTCAGCGGCGCGGGCTCGCGGGCCAGGGTCAGGCCCAGGGCGGCAATCTGCTCGGCGGTGCTCATGTCGGGTGGCGCATCAGACGAACTCGTCGGCCGAGCCGCTGGCCATCACGATCTGGCCCTCGTCGACCAGACGGCGCACGGTCTTGAGCATCTCCTTCTGCTCGGCCTCGACCTCGCTGACGCGCACCGGGCCGCGGGACTCCAGGTCCTCGCGCAGGGTCTCGGCCGCGCGTGTGGACATGTTGCGGAAGATCTTCTCGCGCAGTTCCGGCGTCGCACCCTTGAGCGCGACGACCAGCGACTCGCTCTGCACTTCCTTCAGCAGCGACTGCACGCCCTTGTCGTCGAGCTTGCCCAGGTCGTCGAAGGTGAACATGTTGTCCATGATCTTCTGAGCCAGGTCGTTGTCGGCCTCGCGGATGTAGTCCAGCACCGAGGTCTCGACCGAGCTGCCCATCAGGTTGATGATCTCGGCGGCCGTCTTTGCGCCCCCCAGCGACGCCTTCTTCAGCTTGTCGCCACCGGCCAGCACCCGGCTCATCACCTCGTTCAGGTCCTTCAGCGCCGCCGGCTGGATGCCGTCCAGCGTGGCGATGCGGATCAGCACCTCGTTGCGCTGGCGCTCGGTGAAGGCCTTCAGCACCGAGCTGGCCTGGTCGAAGTCCAGGTGCACCAGGATGGCCGAGACGATCTGCGGATGCTCGTTGCGCAGCAGCTCGGCCACCGAGCCGGCGTCCATCCACTTCAGGCTCTCGATGCCGGTGATGTCGCTGCCCTGCAGGATGCGGTCGATCAGCAGGCCGGCCTTGTCGGCGCCCAGCGCCCGGGTCAGCACGTTCTTCACATAGGCGTCGTTGTCGGCCACCAGCAGGTGCTGCTCCGACGCCAGCGCGGTGAAGGTGTCCAGGACCGTGTCCACACGCTCGCGCGGCACGGCCTTCATCTTGGCAATGGTCTCGCCCAGGGCCTGCACCTCCTTGGGCGCGAGATGCTTGAAGACCTCGGCGGCCTCCTCCTCGCCCAGGCTCATGAGCAGGATCGCGGCGTCCTCGAGGCCTTTTTCGTCCATGGGTCGGTGCGCTCGTCGGTATCAGGCGTTGCGGGCGGCCGGCGCGGGCGTGCGGCCATCCATGATGTCGCGCATCACCAGCGCCACGGCGGCGGGCTGGGACTTGGCCAGCAGGCGGGCATCCTCCAGCCGCTTGTCGGCGGCCGGCGCCTCCAGCGCCAGGGCCTTGCTGCCATCCGGTGCGGGCAGGGCCTCGGGGCCGCCGACCACGGCGTTCAGGGCATTGCCGGGGGCGGTCTCGGGCTCGGGCGGCGGCACCGCGGCGCGCAACGCCGGCTTGATGACCGAGAAGACCAGCATCAGCGCCACCGCCAGCAGCGCCAGCGGTGCGGCGGCGGCGCGCAGCAGGTCCTGCAACCAGGGCTGCTGCCACAGCGGGATCGGGTCGACCTTGGGCGGGGTCTCGACGCGGAACGGGATGTTGACCACCTTGACCGAGTCGCCGCGGTCCTTGCTGAAGCCGATGCTCTCCTGCACCAGCTGTGTCAGCTTGTCGAGCTCCTCCTGGGGCAGTGGCGCACTGCTGGTCTTGCCCTTGGGGTCGGTGGTCGAGCGGTGGTTGACCAGCACCGCAGTGTTGAGCCGTCGCACCACGCCAGTGGCATCACGCCGCACAGTGACGGCTTTGTCCAGTTCGTAGTTCACGGCGTTGTCGCGCCGGGTGCCGGAGCCGGCGGTGCCGGGATGCTGGGCCGGATGGGTCGGTGCGGACCCGCCCACTGCGGGTGCTGCCGCGGCCGCGGGCGGCTGGTTGCTGACCGAGCCGGGCACGCCGGCCGGCACGGCCTGGCCGGCGTTGTTCTGCTCGGTGATGTTCTGGCTGCGGATGGCCGCCGGCTCGCCACCCTGATTGGGCTTGAAAGCCTCCTGGGTGGTCTCCTTCTGCGTGAAGTCCACGTCAGCGGTCACGGTGGCGCGCACGTTCTCGCGGCCCAGCACCGGCTCGAGGATCGCCATGACGCCGCGCAGGTAGCGCTGCTCGACCTCCTCCTTGTACTGCAGCTGCTGGTGGTCCAGGCCCTGGGCCTGGGCGCCCTCGCCGGGGCCGGACAGCAGGTTGGCGTTCTGGTCCAGCACGCTCACGGCCTTGGGGCTGAGTTCGGGCACCGACGACGACACCAGGTGCACGATGCCCGCCACCTGGGTGCGGTCGAGCACCCGGCCGGCATGCAGCGTCACCAGCACCGAGGCCGAGGGCTTCTGCTGCTCGCGATAGAAGCCGTTCTGGCTGGGCATGGCCAGGTGGACCCGCGCCGAGCTGACGGCCGCCAGCGACCCGATGGAGCGCACCAGCTCGCCCTCCAGTGCCCGCTTCAGGGTGTTGCGCTCCTGCTGCTGGCTCTGGCCGAAGGCCTGGTTGTCCATCAGCTCGTAGCCGCTGGCCGTGCCCTTGGGCAGGTTGGCCTGGGCCAGCTTGAGCTTGACCTCGGGGATGCGCTCGGCCGGCACCATCAGCAGGCCACTGCCCTCGGCGATGCGATAGGGCACCTGCATCTGGGTCAGCTGCGCGGTGACCGCCGCAGCGTCCTTGTCGGACAGCTGCGCGAACAAAGGTGCATAGCGGCCGTCGCGGCTGGCCAGCACCAGGGTCATCAGCACCGCGATCAGTGCGACGGTGCCACCGGCCAGCATCAGCTTGGCCTTCAGGGGCATGGTGCTCAGCAGGCCGAAGGCCGGTGTCGGCCCGGCGCTGCGCGGTGGCGGAAACGGCCCACCGGTGGTTTGCAGTGCGTTGGCGTTGTCCATCCTGATGCTTTGGTTGTCGGGTGTCGGGCGCCGCGCCACGGCGGATGGCGGCGGGCGTTGCAGGCATTGTTCCGACCCGGCCCGAAAATCAAGGTGCGAACAGGGCGCTTGTGGCACTTCAGTTCGCGCCATCGTGGCCGAGGGGGGTGCCTACAGTTCGGTCAGTGCGGCGGCCTGTTCGGCCTGCCGAGTCCGGAACCACCGAGGGCCTCAGGCGATGGACGTCAAGCTCAAGCCATTCGACTTCTCGGCCGCCGTGGCACGTGCCGGCCTGCGGCCGGATGGGCAGCCGCTGGGTCGCCCTCAGCCGGCCCAGGCGCCGGAGGGCAGCTCGTTCCAGACCGCCATGCAGGATGCGCTCAAGAGCACCAGCGGCGCGCAGCTGCAGGCCCAGGCCATGCAGCGCGAGTACCAGGTCGGCAATCCGAATGTCGGTGCCGAGGAGACCATGGTCGCGATGGTGAAGGCACAGGTGGCCTTCCAGGGCGTGCTGGCGGTGCGCAACCGCATGGTGCAGGCCTACAGCGAAATCATGAACATGCAGGTGTAGCGCCCGCGCCGCACCATCACCAAGGCCGGGTTATCGCCCCAACCGGCTGCAGATCTCGCGCACCAGGCCGGACTGGTTCAGCGCATAGAAGTGGATGCCCGGTGCGCCGCCGGCGACCAGCCGCTCGCACAAACGGCTGACCACGTCGATGCCGAAGGCGCGGATGCTGGCCGCATCGTCCAGGTAGCCCTCCATCTTCAAGGCCACCCAGCGCGGAATCTCGAGGCCGTCGCGGGCGGCGAATTGCGCCACCTTCGCATAGTTGTGGATCGGCATGATGCCGGGCACGATCGGCACCTCAACGCCCAGCTTGCGCACCTCCTCGACGAAGTGGAAGTAGGCGTCCGGGTTGAAGAAGAACTGCGTGATCGCGGCGTCCGCGCCGGCGCTGACCTTGTCCGCAAAGTGCTGCAGGTCGCGCCGGGCGTAGCGCTCGTCCGGGTGGTACTCCGGGTAGCAGGCGACCTCGATCTTCAGGGCATCGCCGCAGGTCTCGCGGATGAACCGGACCAGCTCGGTGGCATAGCGGAACTCGCCCGCCACCGCCATGCCGCTGGGCAGGTCGCCGCGCAGGGCCACGATGCGGCGGATGCCCATGGCGTGGTAACCCTCCAGGATCTCGGCGATGCCGGCGCGCGTCGAGCCGACGCAGGACAGGTGCGGCGCGGCCTCGTGGCCGGTGGCGGCAATGCGGCGTACGGCGTCCAGGGTCTTCTCGCGCGTGGCGCCGCCGGCGCCGTAGGTGACGCTGAAGTACTGCGGCCGGATGGCCGACAGCTCCTGCACCACGTTCATCAGCTTGTCGGCGCCGACGGGGGTATTGGGCGGGAAGAACTCGATGCTCAGCGGGAAATCGGGGCTCATCGGTGTGCGGCTCAGGGTGCCGGGCCGAGGGGCGGCGCCGGCAGTTGCGGAAATCAACGCTCAGGCGCCATGCGGCACGGCAATCACCACGTGATAGCCGTCCGGGTCGGCATAGGTCGCGCCGTGCGTCGTCCAGTAGGGGTTGCGCGGCGTCACGCGGACATGGCCGGCCATGGCCATGCGGGCCACCAGCGTGTCCAGCATGACGCGGTCGTCGACATAGAACACCAGCAGGTGCTCGTCGCTGGGCACGGGCGGCGCCGGCCGGGCATGGTCGTGCACGAACTCCACCTGCCAGCTGCCGTCGGGCGCGCCGACGATCAGGCCGGAGAACCCGGCGTGATCGTCGAAGCCGCCCAGCCAGTGGCAGCCCAGCCCCTCGACATAGAAGCGCCGCAGCTCGGGCAGCCGGTCGCTGGGCCGGGCGCTG
The DNA here is from genome assembly GCA_046160725.1 of Aquabacterium sp. Taxonomy (GTDB): domain Bacteria; phylum Pseudomonadota; class Gammaproteobacteria; order Burkholderiales; family Burkholderiaceae_C; genus JBJXHB01. Next base: position 11,102 of record JBJXHB010000514.1, on the reverse strand, counting down.
CGCAAGCGCGCGAACAGCGTCACACGCGCCGCCGTCAGTAGCGGTAGCTGTCGGGCTTGTACGGGCCAGCCGCGGGCACGCCGATGTAGGCGGCCTGCTCCTCGCTCAACTCCGTCAGGACCGCATTCAGGGTTTTCAGCTGCAGGCGCGCGACTTTCTCGTCCAGGTGCTTGGGCAGCACATAGACCTTGCCCACGTCGTAGGCGTCCTGGTGCGCGTACAGCTCGATCTGCGCGATCGTCTGGTTGGCGAAGCTGGAGCTCATCACATAGCTCGGGTGGCCAGTGCCGCAGCCCAGGTTCACCAGCCGGCCCTTGGCCAGCATGATGATGCGCTTGCCGTCCGGGAAGATGATGTGGTCGACCTGCGGCTTGATCTCCTCCCACTGGTACTTCTCGACCGAGGCGATGTCGATCTCGTTGTCGAAGTGACCGATGTTGCAGACGATGGCGTTGTGCTTCATCGCAGCCATGTGGTCATGGGTGATGACGCCCTTGTTGCCGGTGGCGGTGACGAAGATGTCGGCCTTGTCGGCCGCCCAATCCATGGTCACGACCCGGAAGCCCTCCATGGCCGCCTGCAGCGCGTTGATCGGGTCGATCTCGGTCACCCAGACCTGCGCCGACAGCGCGCGCAGCGCCTGCGCACTGCCCTTGCCGACGTCGCCATAGCCGGCCACCACGGCAATCTTGCCGGCGATCATCACGTCGGTGGCGCGCTTGATGCCGTCCACCAGCGACTCGCGGCAGCCGTAGAGGTTGTCGAACTTGCTCTTGGTGACCGAGTCGTTGACGTTGATGGCCCGGAACATCAGCGTGCCCTTGGCGCTCATCTCATTGAGGCGGTGCACGCCCGTGGTCGTCTCCTCGGTCACGCCGATGATGGCCGCGCTCTTGCGGCTGTACCAGGTCGGGTCCAGCGCCAGCTTGGCCTTGATTGCGGCATACAGCTCGCGCTCTTCCTCGCTGCCGGGGCTGGCCAGCAGGGACAGGTCCTTCTCGGCGCGCTTGCCCAGGTGCATCAGCAGCGTGGCATCGCCGCCGTCGTCCAGGATCATGTTCGGGCCCTCGCCGGGCGTGCCCGCGGCGCCGAACTCGAAGATGCGGTGGGTGTAGTCCCAGTAGTCCTTCAGCGTCTCGCCCTTGTAGGCGAAGACCGGCGTGCCCACGGCCGCCAGCGCCGCTGCGGCATGGTCCTGGGTGCTGAAGATGTTGCAGCTGGCCCAGCGCACCTGTGCGCCCAGGGCCTGCAGCGTCTCCACCAGCACGGCGGTCTGGATGGTCATATGCAGGCTGCCCGTGACACGCGCGCCCTTGAGCGGCTGGCGGGTGGCGTATTCGGCGCGGATGGCCATCAGGGCCGGCATCTCGCTCTCGGCGATCTTGATTTCCTTGCGGCCCCAGGCGGCCAGGCCGATGTCGGCGATGGCATGCGCGTCGGTGGGGACGATGTTCAACGGGGCGTTCATTCAGGGCTCCAGGGCAGGGACCGGCGATGGGGCCGGCCAAGGTTGACAGACGCAGACGGACACCGCAGCAGCGACACGCGTGCGGGCAAGCCGGGTTCGGGAGATGGGGATCCTGAACTCACCCGTGCGCGGAAGATCTGCGGGTGAGCGCCGTTGCAGTGGAAGCCTCCGAGCCTGGCCCCTGGACGGGGTTGCAACGCTCCTCGGAAGCGGGCGCATTCTAGCGGCGCGCGCCAGCCTGCGTGCAGGCCGGGCAGCGCCGGCGGTGTCAGGCCGAGCTAACGGCCGTGAACTCGTCCGCGACACCCGCCACCAGCGCGGCGCGGCCGACCAGCAACGGGTCCACCGCACCCAGCGCCACTGCGTCCTTGTTGGCGAAAGGCAGCCGGTGCAGCAGGTAGCGCATGGCGTTCAGGCGCGCGCGCTTCTTGCAGTCGCTCTTGACCACCGTCCATGGCGCGTCCGAGGTGTCGGTGTGCAGGAGCATCGCCTCCTTGGCCCGGGTGTAGTCGCTCCACTTGTCGAGGCTGGCCATGTCGATGGGCGAGAGCTTCCACTGCTTCAGCGGATGAGCCCGCCGCTCCTTGAAGCGCCGGCGCTGCTCGTCGCGGCTGACGGAGAACCAGAACTTGAACAGGTGCACGCCCGAGCGCACCAGGTGGCGGTAGGGATAGCCGCCGTCGCGCCAGCCGGGCGCCAGCTCCAGGTCCGGGTCCGTGCCGGGGGCCACAGGCGCAGCTGGCTGAAAGAGGATGCGGCGCAGAGCCTTGGCCTCATCCGGCGACGCGCCGTCGATCAGCGCCTTGACCTCGCGCAGCCACTCGCCGGGCGGGCCGGGCGGCAGCTTGCTCTTCTGGGCATGCTGCTTCAGCACATCGGCCAGGGCCATGGCCGTCGCGGTCTGGGCACGGGTCGTGGCGCGGCTGACGCGGTCGCGCTCAAGCGCCTTCGGTGTGAGTCGGGGCGCGGTGTCGCCGTCGGCCAGAAGCCGCGGTGCCGTTGCCGGCGCCCGTTTCGGTGCCGGTGCGGTGGCTTTGCGGTGCGCACGCGGGGGGCGGGCGCGGGTGGGTCGGGCGGCAGAATCAGCGGTCATGTCCAGTGATGGTGACGTCGGATGAAACTCGGATGATCGGCAGCGCAGCCCCGGGCGACTTTGATGCGCGTCAATCGCCACGGCCGCAGCCGCTGGCTGCGTGGCCGCTGGCGGCACGCCGCGGGCTGTGCGGCCTGATGACCGATATCGACGACACGCTGACCCGCGACGGCGCGATCGAGCCCGAGGCCCTGGCCGCGCTCGGCGCATTGCATGCCGCCGGCGTACCGGTCTTTGCCATCACGGGCCGCCCGGCCGGCTGGAGCGAGCCGTTTGCACGCGACTGGCCAGTGGCGGCCATCGTTGCCGAGAACGGCGCCGTGGCCTTGGCAGCGCGGCCGGGCGGCGGCCTGGATATCCGATTTGCGCAGGACGAGCCGACCCGCCGCGACAACGCGCACCGCCTGCAGGCCGTGGCGCAGCAGGTGCTGCGCGAGGTCCCGGGCGCCACGCTGGCCCGCGACAGCCCCGGGCGCATCACCGACATCGCGGTCGACCATGCCGAGTTCGCCCGGCTCGATGCCGACGGCATCGCCCGCACTGTGGCGCTGATGCGGGCCGCCGGCATGACGGCCACGGTCAGCTCGATCCACATCAACGGCTGGTTCGGCAGCCATTCCAAGTGGAGCGGCGCCTGCTGGATCGTCCAGCAGCAGCTGGGCCGCAGCCTGGCGGCTGAGGTGAACCGCTGGGCCTACGTCGGCGACTCGACCAACGACCAGGAGATGTTCGGCCGCTTCGCCCACAGCGTCGGCGTGGCCAACCTGATGCAGTTCGCGCCGCAGCTGACGCAGTGGCCGGCCTGGATCACCCGGGGCGAGCGAGGCGCCGGCTTCAACGAGGTGGCGCGGGCGTTGCTGGCGGCGCGGCAGGCCCGAGCCGGCTGACGCCCAATGGCCTTCGAGAGCGCCAACTCGTTGGGCGCCTTTGGGCTCGTTGCTGCCGTTGCGAACGACGGCTGTCGAGGTCGGACCGCCGTGCGCTCAGCGTCCGCGCGAGGCCGAGGCCACCGGGTAGCCGGATGTCTACGTGTCCCCCGCCGTCGATCGGCCTGAGGGCCGACCGACGGCTCCTCCTTTTACCTCCGACATCCGGCTACCCGATGGCCTCGGCCCGGATGCCAAGGGGGTGTTCGACCCAGCCCGCCGTGCCGCTCCTGCGTCCATCGTCAAGGTCGGGTTCACGGCTGAACATCTACGACCGAAATGAGCCCGAATCAGACCTTCAGCATCCGACGGTTGACTGCAACTCCGGGCGAGGCCCGACGCCGCCTACAGACCGAGGAACGTCGTCATGCGTTGCAGCTCGTCGTCCAGCGCGGTGCGAAAAGCCGCGTCGCGCGGCGCCCGGCCGGCGACATAGCCCAGGTCCGGCACCAGCCGGCCGTCACGGACGGCCAGGTTGGCCCAGCCGATGACCTGATCGCGCCACAGCAGCGGCAGCGCATAGTGGCCGCGCAGCCGCTTGGCCGCTGGCGTGTAGGCCTCAAACCGGTAGGCCCAGCCCCACAGCAGCTCGAAGCGGCGACGGTCCCAGACGATGGGGTCGAAAGGCGCCAGCAGGCGCACCTCGTCGGCGACCGCATGTCGGGCCGATGCCGGGTTCTCGCCGGCCGGCCATAGCCAGGTGACGCCGTCGATGCTGGCCTGGGGCAGCTCGTCCCGCAGCCGGCGCGCCAGGGCCGGCCGCAGCTCGGTCCATTGCGGGGCACCGCCTCGCAGGTGCATCACGAACTGGCTCAGCGACGCCGCCGGCAGCGGTGCGTACTGGCGCACGATGATGTCGGCGAGTGCGGCCAGCGCGTCGGCCGGCGCCATGGACGCCTCGGCCGGCGCCCGCGCCGCATACATCCGGGTGCCGGACTCGCGCCGTGCCACCCGCAGCAGGCCGCGGTAGTGCATGCCGTCCAGCAGCTCGGTGCTGGCGTTGCTGGAGCCGCCGAACCAATTGCGCACCCGCCCATGCTGGAACTGCGCATCCACCTCACGCGGATGGACAACGCCGCGCTCGCGCACGAAGTCCATCACGGCGGCGGCCTGGGCCTGACGTTGGCGGGGCCACACGGTGCGTGGCGTGCGCGGGTGCATCAGGTCCTGCGCGGCGCGTGGCAGCACGCCGTAGTTGATGAAGAAGTCCTCCTCGATCGCCAATCGCGGGTAGCGGGCCTCCAGGTCGCCGGCCCGGTAGTCACGCACCCGGTGGCGCAGCATCAGGTCCTGGGCCCGGGCCGGCGCGCGCAGCGGGTCCATCTGCACGAAGCCCAGGCGCTCGATGGCGCGCAGCAGGTGAGTGGGCTTCCAAAGCGTGCGTGCCACCGCATGGCGGCGCAGTTGGTCCAGGGTCGGCAAGGGCATCGGCCCATGATGCCAAAGCCGCTTGCCGGCGGTCTTGCTTACGGCCCGATCGCACGCCGGCCCCAGAATGCGGCGCAATGCCGCCGCTGACCGATCGTCTCGACCCGCTGGATGGCCTGACCGTGCTGGAGCGCGGCTGGCTGTCGTCCAACAACATCTTGATCCACGCCGCACCCGGCGAGGCCGGCGCCACGCTGGTCGACACCGGGCATGTGGCCCATGCCGAGCAGACGGTGGCACTGGTGCACCAGGCGCTGGCCGGCCAGCCGCTGGCCGCCATCGTCAACACCCACCTGCACTCCGACCATTGCGGCGGCAATGCCGCCCTGGCCGCCGCCTACGGCCTCGCCGCGCTCGTGCCGGCCACGCTGGTCGACGCGGTGGTCCGCTGGGACCGCCATGCCATGAGCCACGAGGGCGACGGCGACGATTGCCCGCGCTTCGACTGCGCTGGCGGCCTGGCGGCCGGTGGGGTGCTGTCGGCCGGCGGGCGGCAGTGGCAGGTGTTGGCGGCGCAGGGCCACGACCCCCACGCGCTGATGCTGTTCGATGCCCACCGTGGCGTGCTGCTGTCGGCCGATGCGCTGTGGGAAAACGGCTTCGGCGTCGTCTTTCCGGAACTGGTCGGCGAGCCGGGCTTTGCCGACACGGCGGCCACGCTGGACCTGATCGCCACCTTGCCGGTGGCCGTTGTGGTGCCGGGCCATGGTGCGCCGTTCACCGACGTGGCCGGTGCGCTGCGGCGCGCCCGGGCCCGCCTGGCCGGTATGCGCGCAGACCCGGTGCGCCACGGGCGCCACGCGGCCAAGGTGTTCATCAAGTACCGCATGATGCAGCTGCGCCGCCAGGACCTGCAACAGGTGCTGGACTGGGCCAGTGCGTCGGACGGCATCGGCGGGCGCTGGCCTCGCTTCGGCCAGGCCGAGGCCGGCTCGCCCCAGGCCTGGGTGCGCCTGCTGGTGGACGAGTTGGTGACCTCCGGCGCGCTGGCGCAAGACGCCGCAGGCGGCCTGCGCGACGCCTGACCGCAGCCGGCGCCAGCAGCCTGCGGCGCGCCGCCCGGGCGCGCGGCGCGATACCGGCCCACCGTACCGCAGGCCCGCGGGTGCCACTGAGAGAATCCGCGCCGCGCCGGCCTTGCCGGCAGGGGGACAGTACATGTGGGCATGGGTGGCGTTGCTGGTCGGTGGTGTGTTCGGCGCAGCCTCCGGCTCGGACGGTGTCTGGCTGCTGGGTGGGCTGACCGGCTGGCTGCTGGTGCGCCTGGCGCAGGCGCAGCGACGCATCGGTGCGCTGGAGCGGCGCCTGGACGAGACCGGCCCTGTCGCTTCGCAAGCGCAGCCTGAAGTGGCGGCACAGGCGACGCCGGCAACGGTGGCGCCGGACCGGTCGCCAGCCGAGACGTCGCACGCAACAGCGCTGCCGGCCCATGCGGACACAGCGGCAGCGGTCCTGCCGCCCGGGACGGCGGTCCCGGAGGAGGCCGCGGTGCCATTGGCGCATTCAGCTGCGCCTATGGCTGCACCCATGGCCGCAGCACTGGAGCCGGAGGCCCGCGCGCCCGGCCCGCTGGACGACGCGCTGGCCACGGTGCGCGGCTGGCTGTTCGGCGGCAACACCATCGTCAAGGCCGGCGTGGCCATCCTGTTCATCGGCCTGGCCTTCCTGGCCCGCTATGCCAGCGAGCATGTGCAGGTGCCGCCCGAGCTGCGCCTGGCCGGTGTCGGCGCCGTGGCGCTGGTGCTGCTGGTGCTGGGCTGGCGGCTGCGCCACCTGCGCGCCGGCTATGCCCAGGTGCTGCAGGGCGGTGCGGTGGCGGTGCTGTACCTGACGGTGTTCGTGGCCTGGCGCTGGTACACGGTGCTGGGGCCGGGGCCGGCGTTTGCGTTCATGGTGGTCGTGGCCGCCGCGGCGGCGGCGCTGGCGGTGCTGCAGAACGCACCGTCGCTGGCGGTGATCGGCGCGCTCGGCGGCTTCATGGTGCCGCTGCTGGTGTCCACGGGCTCGGGCAATGTCATCGTGCTGCTCAGCTACTACCTGGTGCTGGACCTGGGCATCGCCGTGGTGGCCTGGTGGCGCACCTGGCGGGTGCTCAACGCGGTGGGCTTCGTGTTCACCTTCGGTGTGGCCGGCGCCTGGGGTGCGCAGCGCTATACGCCGGAGGCCTATGTCAGCAGCCAGCTGTTCCTTCTGGCCTTCTTCGTGGTCTTCCTGGCGGTGCTGCTGATGCCGGCGCGGCGCTTGCCGGACGGCGACGTTGTGCCGATGGAGCGGGTGGGGCGCTGGGTCAACGGCTCGCTGCTGTTCGGCCTGCCGACCGTCGTGTTCGGCCTGCAGATGGGCCTGATGGCGCCGGCGCAATGGCCTTACGGGCGCGCGCTGTCGGCCCTGGCGCTGGGTGCGGTCTACGTCGGGCTGGCAGCCTGGGCGCGGCGGCGTGCAGCGCTGAGCCTGGTGTTCGAGGGTGCGCTCGGCATTGCCGCCGTGCTGCTGACCCTGACCATCCCGCTGGCACTGGACGCCCGCAGCACCGCGGCGGCCTGGGCGCTGGAGGGTGCCGGCCTGGTCTGGCTGGGCCTGCGCCAGCAGCGGGTGCTGCCCCGTGCCCTGGGCTATCTGCTGATCGTGATCGGTGGCTTTGCCTTGCTGCATGGCCATGAGCGCGCCGGGGCGCCGCAGTCCTGGCTGAATGCCACGCTGCTGAGCGGCCTGCTGGGCACGATCGGGGCGCTGCTGGCCGCTCGGGCCGTGCAGCGTGCCGAAAAGCGCCTGCCCGGCGAGGCCGTGGCCGAGCCATTGCTGATCGGCTGGGGCAGCCTGACACTGGCCGCGGTGCTGCTGGTGCAGGTCGATGGGCTGGTGCCGAACCGGCTGCAGCTGTCGGCCTTCCAGGCGGCGCTGGCCCTGGCCCTGACCGCGTATGCCGTGGCCGCGGCGCGGCTGGCCTGGCCCAACCTGGGCCGTGTGGCCATCGGCCACGCACCATGGCTGCTGCTGGTGGTCGGCGCCGGCACCGTCTGGCGACCGGCGCCCTGGGCCGACGGCGGTGCCTGGGCCTGGCCGCTGGCGCTGCTGGCCCATGCCGCCATCCTGCGACTGGTCACGTCGGACTGGAGCCCGCGGGTGGCCAGCGCCACCCATGCGTTGGGGGTTTGGGTGCTGGCGGCACTGGGCGCGCTGGCCGGCCGTGCCATCACGCGCGACTGGGGCGACAGCGACAGCGCCTGGCGCTGGCTGGGCCTGCTGGCCGCCCCCGCGGTCCTGCTGCTGGCGCTGCCGCGGCCGGGCCTGCTGGCGCGCTGGCCGCTGCGGGCACAGCCGGCGGCCTACCACCCGTTGGCCAGCGGCGTGTTGGTGGTGGCCTTGCTGCTGTGGATGCTGCTGGCCAATGCCGCATCCAACGGCTCGGCCCGGCCGCTGCCGCATCTGCCGCTGCTGAACCCGCTGGACCTCGGCATCGCGCTGGCCCTGTTCGCGGCCTGGTCCTGGGTCCGCGGCGCACAGGCGCAGCGCCTGCTGTCGGTGCCCCCGTCCACCGCCTGGGCCGGCCTCGGCCTGCTCGGCTTCGCCTGGCTCAACGGCATGCTGATCCGCGCCTTCCACCACTGGGCTGACGTGCCGTACCGGTTGTCCGCCTGGAGCAACTCGCTGGCGGTGCAGACCGGCCTGACCCTGCTGTGGGCCAGCACCGCGCTGGCCTTGATGTGGTGGGCGGCGCGGCGCGCCCAGCGCCTGCCCTGGATGGCCGGCGCGGCCCTGCTGGGCGTGGTCGTGCTCAAGCTGGTGCTGGTCGACCTGTCGGGCAGCGGCACCGTGACCCGCATCGTGTCCTTCATCGGCGTGGGCGTGCTGATGCTGGTGATCGGCTGGGTGGCGCCATTGCCGGCGCGTGCGGCGGCGTCGGCGGCCGACGATGCGGTCAACGCGCCACCGATGGCCGGCCTGGATGCGCCGGAGCCACACGAGGCACCCCGATGAGTTCGCCTCAGGCAAGGAGACAGGCCAGGCTGCTGGTCCTGGCCGCGGCAACGCTGGCGGCGTCGCTGGCCACGGCGCTGGCGGCGGCGCCAACGGCCGACCCGCCGCGCTATCGCCATCAGGCGCTGCTGAGCATCGAGCGGCCCGCGCCCTTCATCGAGCTGGCCGTTCCGGTGGCCGTGCTGGGCGCGGCGCGGCAACCCGGTGCCGCGGACATCGCCCTGCAGGACAGCACCGGCCGCGCGCTGCCGTTCGCATGGCTGCCGGCGCGGGTGGTCGCGGCCGCGCCGCGCGAGACGGTGCAGGACGTGGCGCTGTTCGCCTGGCCGCGGCCGCAGGTCGACCGGCCCTTGCCGTCCACCGTGCGGCTGCGCGTGGAGGGCGGGCGCATCGATGTGCAGGCGGCCTCCGGGGCGACCCACACCGCGGCGCAGCCGGCAGCCGGTTGGTTGATCGACCTGGGCGAGCGCAAGGCCGATGCGCCGCGGGCGACGGCGCTGCGCCTGCAATGGCCAGATGCCGCCGTGCCCTTCACCGCCGGCTTCGCGCTGCAGGACAGCACCGACCTGCGCCAGTGGCGCCCGATCGGCGGCGGACATGTGATGGCCCTGCGCGGCCCGGCCGGCGGCGCCGGCCCGAGCCAGCCGCGCGTGGCGCTGCCGGCCGATGGCGCGCGCTTTGTGCGCCTGAGCTGGGATGCGGGTGCGGCGCCACCGCCGCTGCGTGGCGCGCAGGCGGTGTTCGAGAGTGCGGCCGAGCCGACGCGTGAAGCGCCACTGGTGCTGACGCCGAAGCCGGTGCCGGCGCCGACGCAGACCGCATCGACCGGCCCGGGTGCCGCCGCCGCCGATGCCGCCGAGGCCGCACGCGCGGCGCGCTCGGTGCACCTGGACCTGGGCGCGGCGCTGGACCTGCAATCCCTCACGCTGCGCTTTGCCGCCGGCAACCGCGTGGTGCCGGTGCAGGTGCAAAGCCGGCTCGATGCCCAACAGCCCTGGCGCGACGAGCAATCGACGGTGCTGTACCGGCTGGAGCGCAGCGGCGGCCAGGTGGATGTGCCGCCGGCCTTGGCGCTGGCCACGCGCGCGCGTTGGTTGCGCGTGCTGCCCGATGAGCGCGCCGGGCCGCTGGATGGCGCTGCGCTGCAGATCGAGGTGCAGGCGCGCCAGCCGCGCCTGGTGTTCGTGGCCCAGGGCGCGCCGCCGTACCGGCTGAAGGTGGGCGCGGCAGGGTTGCCGGCATCGCCGGCTTTGGGCATCGAGCAACTCGTGCCCAAGCTGGATGACGAGCGGTCGCGTTTCGGCCGCGCCACGTTGGCCGATGCCCTGGAAGAAGACCCCGCCGCCGCGGCAGCCGAGGCGAGCGAGCAACGCTGGGCGCGGTGGCGCCCGGTGCTGCTGTGGGTGGTGCTCATCGGCGGCGTACTGGGCCTGGGCGCGATGGTCTGGCGATTGGCGCGCAAAGGCTAGGCGAACGCGCACCCTGCCCGCCATGACCGAACCCAACCAGGGTCCAAACCCGGGCCCCAGCCCAGACCGCGGCGCCTCCGTGGTGGCGGCTCGGCTCACGCTGTTCGGCGTGCCGCGCCTGTGGCTGCACGACCGCGCGGTCGCCGTCGGTTCGCGCAAGGCGATGGCACTGCTGTTGCTGATGGCGCTGGACGGCGGCTGCAGCCGAGACTACCTGGTGCGCATGCTGTGGCCCGAGCTCGACGCGGCTGCGGCGCGGCGCAACCTGCGCCGTGATCTGTTCCGGCTGCGCAAGGCGGGTGTGCCGGTACTCGAGGGCGACGCCGAGCAGCTGGTGCTGGGCCCGCAGTTCGCGGTCCAGAGCATGGCAGAGCCGGCCGGCCCGCAGCGCTTCGAGCCCGCGCTGCGCGGGCTCGACGGCGTCGCGGGTGTCGAGTTCGACGCCTGGTTGGCGCGTACCCGCGCCGCGCTCGAGCAGCGGCGCAGCCAGGATTGGCGGCGCGAGGCCGCGGCCTTGGTCGCCCAGGGCCAAGCCGATGCGGCGCTGGCCTTGCTGGACGCGCTGCTCGGCCTGGACGCCTGCGACGAGGCGGCGGCGCTGCAGGCCATGGCATTGCTGCAGGCCCGCGGGCGGGCTGACGCCGCGCTGGCGGTATACGGCCGCATGGAGCGCGCGCTGGCCGAGCTCGAGCTGCCGCCCTCGGCGGCGGCGCGCGCCCAGCGCGACGCACTGCGTCCGG
>JBJXHB010000513.1:0-2612 GCA_046160725.1 Aquabacterium sp. | reverse complement strand
GTAGGACTTGGACAGGCCGTCGATGACGAGGAAGGGCATGGGCAGTGGCAGACCGGGGTGCCAGGCAGTGTCGATGCGGCATTCCGGCCCGTCAAGAACGAAAACCCGTCCATCAGAATCAATCTGGAAGAAGACCCCTATGCTGGAACTCAAGAGCTAGTATTCAATCGATCAATCTCACGGAGCAAGATGATGGCTGGCGAAGAAGCCTCGGTGTCGAGCCTGCACCGGGCCGTTCAGATCCTCAAGGGCCTGGCCGTCGGCGCGGCCGAAGGCGGCCAGCGCGTCAGCGACCTGGCCAAGGCCCTGGGCTATACCCAGGCCACCACGCACCGCCTGCTGCAGCAGCTGGTGGACGAAGGCCTGGTCGAGCAGGCATCTCACAACAAGCGTTATACCTTGAGCCTGGACTTCTTCGCGCTGGCCGCAAAGGCCGGCGACGCCGGCCTGCTGCGCGAACGCTGCCGCCCGGCGCTGTTGCGGCTGGGCGCGTCGCTGGGCGACAGCGTGTTCCTGCTGGTGCGCGCCGGCTTTGATGCGATGTGCCTGGACCGCTGGGAAGGCCCGTTCCCCATCCGCAGCTTCACCGGCGACATCGGCGGGCGCGTGCCGCTGGGCGTGGGACAGGGCTCGATGGCGATCCTGGCGCACCTGCCCGACGCCGAGCGCGACGAGGTGATGCGCCACAACGTGCCGCGCATCCGCCACCTGGGCGCGCTGGACGAGGTTTACTTGAGAACCGAAGCGGCCAAGGTGCAGCGCCAGGGCTATGCCAACACCAACTCAGGCCTGATCGAAGGCATGGCCGGCGTGGCGGTGCCGGTGTTCGACGCCAACGGCCGCGTGGCCGCCGCCTTGAGCGTGGGCACGCTGACCGCACGGCTCGAAGGCGAGCGCTTGCCGGTGGTGGTGCACCTGCTGCAGCGCGAGGCGCGGGCATTGGCCGCCCAGATCAACCCGTTCGACCGCACCTTGCGGCGGCCGGCGGACGCGCTGGGTGGGGCCGGCGGTTGAGTCAGTACGTCTCCAGGTGCAGCCGCCCCTCGCGCTTGAGGGTGGCGCCCACCGTGTCCCAGTTCAGGCCGGCCTGCTCAGCAATGTCGTGCAGCGCCAGCACCACGCCTTCTTCCATCGCCTTCAAGCCACAGACGTAGAAGTGCGCGGCCGGGTCGGCCAGCATCTGCGCGAGGTCGGCAGCACGCTCGCGCATCAGGTCTTGCACGTACCGTTTGGGTTCACCGGGCGTGCGGCTGAAGGCGAAGTTGCTGTCGATGAAGTCCTTGGGCAGGCTTTGCAGCGGGCCGAAGTAGGGCAACTCCTGCTGCGTGCGCGCGCCGAAGAACAGCATCAGTTTGCCGCCTTCGAACTTGGCCGATGCTCGCAGCCGGCGGCGCCACTCGGTCATGGCCCGCATCGGTGCGCTGCCGGTGCCGGTGCAGATCATCACGATGTGGCACTTGGGGTGGTTGGGCATCAGGAAGCTGGTGCCGAACGGGCCGATGACCTGTACCTTGTCGCCCACCTGCAGGTCACACAGATGGTTGCTGGCCACGCCGCGCACTGGGCGGCCTTGGTGGTCTTCCAGCACGCGCTTCACAGTCAGCGACAGGTTGTTGTAGCCCGGGCGCTCGCCGTTGCGCGGGCTGGCCACGCTGTACTGGCGGGCGTGATGCGGCCGGCCTTGCTCGTCGGTGCCCGGCGGCACGATGCCGATGCTCTGCCCTTCCAGCACCGGGAAGGGCATGGCGCCGAAGTCCAGCACGATGTGGTGCGTGTCGTACTCGGTGCCCACCTGGGTGACGCGCACGTTGCCGGCCACAGTGGCGGTGACGGTCTTGTCGGCCGCCTTCGGGCCGTACAGGTTGGTGTAGGCGTGCGCGGCCGACCAGGGCGGCAGCGTGGCGTTGTAGGCGGCGCTGTTGAACGGCGCTTGGCCGGTGGGGTCAGCCGCGAGTGCCGCCGCGGAGGCGGATGCGGCCTCTGGGCTTGCGCCGGCGTCGGCCAGGTCCTCGGGCGGCAATGGGGCCGGCAGTTCGTCCCAACCCAGTTGCTCGTCCACCGAGTAGGCGCGCACGCGCGGCATTTGCCGCCAGTTGTCGATGCTGCCCGTGGGGCACGGCGGCACGCAGGCCATGCACAGGTTGCACTTGGCGGCGTCGACCACGTAGTTGCGCGAATCGTGCGTGATCGCGCCCACCGGGCAGGTGGCCTCGCAGGTGTTGCAGCGGATGCAGATCTCCGGGTCGATCAGGTGCTGCTTGATGAGGTCGGCTGGGATGGGCGCGTTCATGCGGAGTGCTCGCAGGGCAAAGAGGTCGGCATCAGACCAGCAGACGCGGCAAAGCCGCTTCGCGCGTGGTCAATTGAATCGGATGTAGTCGAATTCGACCGGCTGGCGGTTGATGCCCATCATCGGCGGCGCGATCCAGTTGGCGAACTTGCCGGGCTCGACCACCCGGCCCATCAGGCTGGTGACGTAGGCGCGGTCGGTGTCGCGGGGCAGCCAGTCGTCAAGCTTGGCCTTCCACTCGGCATCACTCACCACGCGGCCGTCAGGGCTGACCTTCACGCCGGCCAGCGAGCCGATGTTGCGGTGAAAGGCCTTGTGCGGC
>JBJXHB010000512.1:0-9816 GCA_046160725.1 Aquabacterium sp. | reverse complement strand
CGTGATGGCGTCAACACCGGCTGCACCATGGTGCTGCCCACCCGCGAGAAGGGCGCTGCGGGCGCCGCGGTCCGACCTGTGGTGGTCGGCCGCGGCAAAGCCGGCTGACCGCACTTGATTCCGCTGCACGCGGCCTGCCTGACGACTGCAACGCCTGAAACCGATTCCCTGCTCCTTCATCCTCAAGGACATCGCAACATGACCCACACATCGCCCGGCTTGCGCCGCCACCTGCTGGCCACCTTGGCCCTGGCCGTTGGCCTTGGCGCCAACAGCACCGCCCTGGCCCAAGAAGTCACGCTCAAGGCCGTCAATGCCTTCCAGGAAGGCACCTACTACGCGAAGAACTTCGAACGCTGGGTGCAAAAGGTCAATGCCGAGGGCAAGGGCATCGTTCAGATCAACTACCTCGGCGGGCCCAAGGCCATCCCGACCATGGAGCAGGGCGCCGCCTTGCGCAACAGCGTGGTCGACCTGTCCAACACCACCACCTCGTTCCTGGCCAGCGTGTCGCCCGAGAGCCTGGCGCTGAACTACGCGACCGTGCCCTGGGCCACGATGCGCAGCAACGGCACCGTAGCCGAGCTGAACAAGATGATGCTGGAAAAGGGCCTGTACTACTTCGCCCGCACCGGCGACGGCGTGCCCTACCACCTGTACCTGAACAAGCCGATTGCCAAGGCCGACCTGACGGGTCTGAAGATCCGCATCGCCCCGATCTACCGCGAGTTCTTCGCGCGCATGGGGGCGTCGGTCATGCAGATCGCCCCGGGCGAGGTCTTCACCGCCCTGGACCGCGGCGTGGTCGACGGCTACGGCTGGCCATTGCTGGGCATCTTCGACCTGGGCTGGCACGAGAAGACCAAATACCGGGTCGACCCGGGCTTCTACAACATCGAGCTGGGCATCGTCTTCAGCGCCAAGTCATGGAATGCCCTCACCGCGGCCCAGCGCGACTTCCTGAACAAACAGATCCCCTGGATCGAGGCACTGAACGCCGACATGGCCGGCAAGGACGCCGCCGCCGACATCAAGCGCCAGGCCGACAGCGGCATCCAGGTCATCAAGCTGCCGGATGCCGAGGCCAGGCGGATGCTGGCGCTGTCGCAGGAGGCCGGCTGGGCGGGCGTCATGGCCTCCACCGGCGCCAACGGCCCCAAGCTCAAGCAGATGATGGCGCCTTGATGTACCGCAGGGCCGCCCCCGGCCCGGCCACACAGGAATGAGCGCTCACGACGCTGCTCCGGCGGCGCCGGCATCCGCCTACGAGCGGCTGCACGGCGCGGTGATGCGCGCCTGCGGCGCCGTCGCAGCGGCCACGGTGGGTCTGATCACCGTGCTGGTGTGCTGGGACGTGGTGACGCGCAACCTGGGCCTGAAGTCGCTGCCCTGGGTCAACGAGGTCACCGAGTACGCGCTGCCGGTGGCCACGCTGGCAGCGGCGCCCTGGCTGATGTGGCGCAACCAGCACATCCGGCTCGACCTGCTGGGCATGGTGCTGTCGCCGGCGGCCCAGCGCCAGGTGGACCGCCTGTCGGCGCTGCTGGGGCTGGTGGTCAGCCTGGTCATCACCTGGTATTCGGTGCTGACGCTGCTGGACAGCCGGCGCGCCGGCAGCATCGTGCTGAAGGCCCTGGTGTTCCCGGAGTGGTGGCTGTACCTGCCGATGCCACTGGGCTTCGGCTTGCTGGCGCTGGAATGTGCGCGCCGGCTGGCCCGGCCGCAGGGCCTGGTGGCCGTGGGCGGCGCGGTGTCATGACGCCACCGGGCAGCGGAGACTGACATGCTGTGGTGGCAAAGCCTGCTGGTGCTGTTCGGACTGCTGACCGTGCTGCTGCTGGTCGGCTTGCCGGCCGGGTTTGCCTTCCTGGCCATCAACCTGGTCGGTGCCATCGTCTATTTCGGCGGCGAGAGTGGGCTGATCCAGGTGGTGCGCAACAGCGTGGCCTCGATCACCAACTTCTCTCTGACGCCGATCCCGTTCTTCGTCCTGATGGGCGAGGTGCTGTTCCATACCGGCCTGGCGATGAAGGCCATCGACAGCTTCGACCGGGCCATTCCGCAGGTGCCCGGCCGGCTGGCGGTGGTGGCCATCGTCTCCGGCACGGTGTTCTCGGCCATCTCGGGCTCGACCATCGCCACCACCGCGCTGCTGGGCAGCCTGCTGCTGCCGCAGATGCTGGCCCGGGGCTACCACCCGCAGCTGGCGATGGGGCCGATCATGGCCATCGGCGGCGTGGACATGCTGATACCGCCGTCGGCGCTGACGGTGCTGCTGGGCAGCCTGGCCGGCATCTCGATCTCTGGGTTGCTGATCGCCGGCGTGGTGCCGGGCATGCTGATGGCCGCGATGTTCGTCGGCTGGATCCTGTTCACCGCCAGCCGCCGCCCGGGCTGGGCGCCGGCCTATGACCATGAGACGTTGCACGGCTGGGCACGCTGGCGCCCGCTGGTCGTCAACGTGACGCCACTGGTGCTGATCTTCGTCCTGGTCATCGTGGCCATGTCGGCGGGCTGGGCCACGCCCACCGAGAGCGCGGCCATCGGCGCGCTGGCCACGGTGGTGGTGTGCCTGCTGTACCGCAGCCTGAGCTGGCGCGCCTTCGCCCAGGCGCTGAGCGGCACCGCGGCCATCAGCGGCGTGATCCTGTTCATCATCATCGGCGCCACCACGTTTGCGCAGATCCTGGCCTTCTCCGGTGCCACCAACGGGCTGGTCAAGCTGATCGCCGGCGCCGGGCTGGACAGCTGGATGGTGCTGGGCGGGATGATCCTGATCCTGCTGTTCCTGGGCTGCTTTGTCGACCAGGTCAGCATGATGCTGATCACGCTGCCGTTCTTCATGCCGCTGGTGGCGCACTTCCAGTGGGACCCGCTGTGGTTTGGCGTGGTGTACCTGATCTGCATGCAGCTGGGCCTGCTGACGCCGCCCTTCGGCCTGCTGCTGTTCACCATGCGGGGCGTGGCGCCGCCGTCCATACCGACACAGCAGATCTTCGCCGCTGTGATGCCCTATGTGGTCATGGGCGTTCTGATGGTGGTGGCTGTGCTTGCGGTGCCGGGGCTGGCGACCTGGCTGCCCCGCCTGCTGCTGGGCAAGTAGGGGCGCTCGTGACCACGCTGCGCGAGCGCCTGGTCTTTGACACCGCGCAGGGCGCGGTGCGCGACGGCGACCGGCGCTACCTGCTGATGCGGGCGGACGTGCTGATGGGCGCCCTGCGGGCGCTGGAGCCGGCTGCGCGTGGCGCCATGCTGGCGGCCATGGCCGACGTGGTGCGGTACCACGGCGGGCGCAGCCTGGATGCCTATGCAGAGGCGGCGCCCGGCGACCCACAGGCGCTGATCGATGCGACGCTGGCCGCCGCAGCCGACCTGGGCTGGGGCCGCTGGATGCTGCAAGCCGATGCGGACGGGCTGCACCTGGTGGTGCAACACAGCCCATTCGCGGCTGGCTGGCTGATGGTCGACGGCGACGCGGGCGCGAACGCGGGTGCACTTGCGGACGTGTCCATGGATGCGGCCACACCGGCGGTCGCGGTCTGTGCACCCATCACCGGCATGCTGCGCGCCCTGGCGACCCGCGTGCGGCCGGCGCCGCCGGGCGCGCGGCTGGTGGTGCAGGAGTCGTCGTGCATGGCGGCCGGGGCTGACTGCTGTCGTTTCGAGGCCCGCTGGACGGGCGCCACCTGATGCAACCGGCCGAGCTCTTTCGCGGCGACGCGGTGCACCGCGATGCCTATATCAGCCCGGCGGTCTTTGCCTGCGAGATGCAGCGCCTGTGGGCCCGCAGCTGGCTGTATGCGGCCCATGCCAGCCAGATACCGGCGGCCGGCGATTTCGTCGCGGTCACGCTCGGCAGCCAGCCGTCCCTGGTGGTGCGCCAGGAGGACGGCAGCGTCGCCGTCATTGCCAACCGCTGTGCCCACAAGGGCGCGCCCATCACCACCGAGCCGGCCGGCCGCTTCGACCGCGCGCTGCGCTGCCCGTACCACGGCTGGGCCTATCGGCTGGACGGCCGGCTGATCGGCCAGCCGCTGCCCGCGGGCTATGCCGGCACCGGGTTCGGCAGCTGCGAGGCGGCGGCCGGGCTGGACCGCCATGCCGGCGTGGCACAGCACCGGGGCTTCATCTTCGCGCGGCGCCGTGCACAGGGCCCGGATTTCGACAGCTGGGCCGGCGAGCTGAAATCGGCGCTCGACCTGCTGGCCGACCGCTCGCCACAAGGCGAGCTGCGCCTGGCCGGTGGCGTGCTGCGCACCACCATCCGCGCCAACTGGAAGATCGTGCTGGAGAACATCAACGACGCCGTGCATCCGGTGACGGCCCACCGCTCCGCGGCCGACGCGGCGCAGGCCATCTGGCAACCGGTGGCGCCCGGCCAGCCCACGCCGCCCGCGCTGCAGCAACTGCTGCCGTTCGGATCGGGCTATGGCTTCTTTGAGCAGATGGGTGGCCGCCTGCTGCCGCATGGGCATACCGTCCTCGGCACGCAGCACAGCATCCACAGCGCGTATGACGCCATACCGGGCTATGCCGACGCACTGGCCGCCGCGCACGGGCCGACACGGACGCGCGCGGTACTGGGCTTCGTGCCGCAGAACGTGGTGTTCTATCCGTCGATGGCGCTGAAAGGCGCGCCGCAGGTGATGCGCGTGCTGCGCCCGCTGGCGGCCGACCGCACGGTGCTGGAGGCCTGGGCCTTCGAGGCCGTCGGCGCGCCGGACGAGCTGCTGCGCCAGGCGCTGGGCTACAACCGCATGGCCTTCTCGCCCGCATCCATCATCGCCGCCGACGACCTGCACATCTTCGAGGCCATGCAGCAGGCGCTGGCGGCCGACGGCAATGCCTGGGTCAGCCTGCACCGCGACGCGCGCGGCGCCGGTGCCACCGTGCCGCGCGATGTCAGCGGCGTCGACGAGGCGCTGCTGCGCCATGCCTATGCCGCCTGGGCCGCCGCGCTGTCGATGCCCGATCCGGCCGGCCCGGCGTAGCACGGAGAATGGCGGCCCCTGAAACCGCTGGCCTGTGATGACCGCCTCCACCGACTCCGCGCTGCAACCGACGCCCCAGATCGACAGCGACCACCCGGACGTGGTGGCCTTCGCCCGCCAGCACGGCGGCGCCGCCGACGAGCGCGAGCGCGCCATCGCGCTGACCCATGCGGTGCGCGATGTCTTCCGCTACGACGCCTACCGCATCGACCTGTCGGCGCATGGCATGCGCGCGAGCACCGTGATCGCCAACCACCACGGCTGGTGCGTGCCGAAAGCGGCTTTGCTGGCCGCCGTGTGCCGCGCCGCCGGCCTGGGCGCGCGCGTGGGCTATGCCGACGTGCGCAACCACCTCAGCACCGAGCGCATGCGCCGCGACATGGGCACCGACCTGTACATCTGGCACGGCTACACCGACATCCGCATCGACGGCCGCTGGATCAAGGCCACGCCGGCCTTCAACATCGAGCTGTGCACGCGGTTCGGCCTGATGCCGCTGGACTTCGACGGCATCCACGACTCGCTCTACCACCCGTATGACCGGGCCGGCAACCGGCACATGGAATACGTCAGCCAGCGCGGCAGCTTCGATGAGATGCCGCTGGATCGCATCCGGGCCGACTTCGCGATGCTGTATCCGCACATCCATGCCGCGCAGCGCGAGGGTGCCGACTTCGACGCCGACGTGGCGCGCGAGACCGCCCTGCGCTGAAGGAGCCGACATGCCCGAGCCGACCATCGACTTCCAGGGCCGCGTGGCCATCGTCACCGGTGCCGGTGGCGGCCTTGGCCGTGCCCATGCGCTGATGCTGGCCGCGCGTGGCGCGCAGCTGGTCGTCAACGACCTCGGCGGCACGGTCGCCGGCGTCGGCGGTGACGATGCGGCGGCCGATCGCGTGGTGGCCGAGATCCGCGCCGCCGGCGGCCAGGCGGTGGCCAGCCACCACAACGTGGCCGACCCGGCCGGTGCGCGGGCGCTGGCGGCCCTGACGGTGGACACCTTCGGTCGCTGCGACATCCTGGTCAACAACGCCGGCATCCTGCGCGACAAGACGCTGGCCAAGATGCCCGACGGCGACTTCCAGGCGGTGCTCGAGGTGCACCTGCTCGGCTCAGCCCTGTGTTCGCAGGCGGTGCTGGCCACCATGCAGGCACATGGCTATGGCCGCATCGTCATGACCACCTCGGCCGCCGGCCTGTACGGCAGCTATGGCCAGACCAACTACGGCGCGGCCAAGCTGGGCCTGGTGGGCCTGATGCACAGCCTGCGGCTGGAGGGTGCCAAGCACGGCATCGCGGTCAACACCATCGCACCCATTGCCATCACCCGCATGACCGAGGGCCTGCCCTTCACCCGGCTGATCGGCGACGCGCAGCCCGAGCATGTCAGCGCAGCGGTGGTGTGGCTGGCCAGTGAAGCCTGCGCCCTGAACGGCGAGGTCATCGCCGCCGGCGCGGGCTACTTCGCCCGGGTGCAGATCATGGAGTCGGCCGGCCTGCACCTGCCCCAAGGTGACATCACCCCCGAGTCGGTCGCGGCACACTGGGGCGAGATTGCCGACATGGCCGGGGCACGCGCCTACGACTCCGCCGGCGCCGCGCTGATGGGCGCCTTCGCGCGGCGACAGCCGGACTGACCGCCCCCGGCGGCCCGCGCCCCGCCGTCTGAATGCGCCACGAGAGGATCCCCCCATGACCACCGAGGTCTACATCGTCGCCACAGCCTGCACGCCCTTCGGCAAGCATGCGGACAAGAGCTTCAAGGACCTGACGCGCTGGGTCTATGCCGATCTGCTGGCCGATGCCGGCCTCGCCGCCACGGACGCCGCGCTGATCCAGCAGGCCTGGTTCGGCAACTGCGGCATGGGGCAGTGGGGCCAGGGCGGCATCCGCGGCCAGGTCTGCTTCACGCCGCTGGTGCGCGAGGGCCTGTTTCCACGCCATGTGCCGCTGATCAATGTCGAGGGTGGCTGCGCCACGGCATCGTTTGCCCTGCACGGCGCCATCAAGGACGTCCTGTCCGGCGGCACGCGGGTCAGCCTGGCCATCGGTGTGGAAAAGCTGGTGAGCCCGGACCAGCCGGAGCGCGTGCCGGCCATCTTTGCCACCGGCATCGACCAGCTCGACCCCCAGGAGTGGCACGACTACTACACCGCCGCCGGCGCGCAGGCCGGCAAGCCTTTCGCACCCGGCCCGGGCCGCACCGTCTACATGGACACCTATGCCATGCAGGCGGCCTGGCACATGAAGCGCTGGGGCACCACGCAGCGCCAGATCGCCGCCGGCGCCAGCAAAAACCACTGGCACGGCAGCCTCAACCCGCTGGCGCAGTACCGCTTCGAGGTCGGCATCGACCAGGTGCTGGCCGACCGCGAGATCAGCTTTCCGCTGACGCGGTCGATGTGCGCGCCGATGGGCGACGGTGCCGCCGCGGCGCTGGTGTGCTCGGCCGAGGCGCTGGCGGACTTCCCGCCCGCCGCGCGCGCCCGCGCCGTGCGGGTGCGGGCCTGCGAGCTGTCCGGTGGACAGTACCGCGCACTGGACGAGCCGGGACTGTCGCGAGTTGCGGCCGACAAGGCCTATGCCCGTGCTGGGCTGGCGCCGGCCGACATCGGCTTCGCCGAGGTGCACGACGCGACCTCGTTCTGCGAGCTGTTCCAGCTGGAGATGCTGCGCCTGTGCACGGAGGGTGGCGGCGGCCGCTTCGTCGAGAGCGGCGCCACCCGGCTGGGCGGCGCGCTGCCGGTCAATGTCTCCGGCGGCCTGGTCAGCAAGGGTCACCCGATCGGCGCCACCGGCCTGTCCATGGTGCACGAGACCTGCCTGCAACTGCGCGGCGAGGCCGGGGTGCGGCAGATCGCCGATGCCCGGATAGGGCTGATCGAGAACGGTGGCGGGGTCATGGGTTTCGACGAAGCGGCCTGCGCCGTGACCATCCTGGAGAAGTCGTCTTGAGTGCCACCACTGCAGCGCCGAGCGCCGCCATCGACTGGCAACCCGAGGACCCGGCGACGCTGGCCGACCCGTACACGCTGTTCGCGCGCATGCGCGACGAGGACCCGTGCCACTGGAGCCCGCGGCTGCGCAGCTGGGTGCTGACCCGCTATGACGATGTCAAGGCCGCCTGCCTGGACCGCGAGCGGCTGTCGTCCGACCGCCTGCGGCCGTATTTCGCCACGCTGCCGCCGACCGAGGCCGAGCGCATCGCCGACATCATCCGCTACCTGTCGCTGTGGATGGTGTTCAAGGACGCGCCGGCGCACACGCGGCTGCGCAAGCTGACGTCCAAGGTGTTCCATGCGCGCAGCATGCAGGCCATGCGCCCGGCGGTGCAGCGTATCGCGGCGCGGCTGCTGGACGACATCGGCACCGAAGGCGAGTTCGACTTCATCGCCCGCTTTGCCGGCCCCCTGCCCTGCCTGGTCATCATGGCGCTGCTGGGCGTGCCGGCCTCAGACATGGCCAGCCTCAAGCGCTGGAGCGACGACATGGCGCTGTTCATCGGCAGCTCGCGCACCAGCCCGGACAAGTACGACACCGCCGAGTCCGCCACCCAGGCCATGGCGGCCTATTTCCTGCACCTGATCGACCAGCGCCGCAGCGCGCCCCAGCCGGACCTGCTGAGCGAGCTGGTGCACCTGCAGGACGAGCAGGGCGACCGCTTCAGCGATGACGAGCTGGTGGCCAGCTGCATCCTGCTGCTGTTCGCCGGCCACGAGACCACCACCAACCACATTGCCAACGGGATGCTGTCGCTGATGCGCGCCCCTGACCAGCAGGCGCTGCTGCGCGCCGACCCGACGCTGGCCGCCGCCGCCGTCGAGGAACTGCTGCGCCACGACGGGCCGAGCGGCGCACAGGTCCGGGTGGTGCGCGAGGCGCACACGCTGCACGGCAAGACGCTGAAGGCCGGCGACCGGGTGTTCCTGATGCTGAACTCGGCCAACCGCGACCCGCGGGCCTATCCGGACCCCGACCGCCTGGACCTGCGGCGCGACGGCGTGCCGCACCTGGCCTTCGGCTTCGGCCTGCACATCTGCCTGGGATTCCCGCTGGCGCGGGTCGAGGGCGAGGTGGCGTTCCCGGCCGTGCTGGCCCGCTGGCGCTCCATCCAGCCGGCAGGCGACGCGCCGCCGTGGATCAACTCGCTGGTGTTCCGCGGCATGCAGGCCTTGCCGGTGCGCGTCGCCTGAGTCCCAGGTACGCAAGCGCAGCGTCAGGCGCTGCCGGCGTGTAGAAACTTGAGACCCAGGATGCCGCCGATGATGGCGGCGATGCAAACGACACGCCCGAGTGTGGCGGGCTCGTTGAACACCAGCATGCCGAGAACGGCGGCACCGACCGCACCAATCCCGGTCCAGACGGCGTAGGCGGTGCCCAGAGGCAGGGACTTCATGGCCATGCCCAGCAGCGCAAAACTCAACCATGCTGCGACCAGCGTCACGGCGGTAAAGGCATGCTTTGTAAATCCGTCGGAGGCCTTCATGCTGGCCGACCAGACCACCTCCAGAAGGCCGGCGACAAGTAACAGACCCCACGCGGTAGCGGCGGAGGAAAGTGTGGCCATGACGTTGGGGCTCCTATGGTTGACGGGGCAGGCGGCTGGTGCCCTTCGGGAGTATCCATTCGGGTGCCGGCTCGGGGCTCTTTGCGGACGTTGATGCTCAGCCGTGAAGCCGACCTTGACGCATGGGCGCGTCAAGGCCCGGGCCGGCGGGGTGCGCAGGTGGTGTCTGGCCCAAGGCGCCACCGCAGCTTCAGGGCCGAGGACGCCGGGTAGCCGGATGTCGGAGGTAAAGGAGGAGCCGTCGGGCGGCCGTCAGGC
>JBJXHB010000511.1:0-2512 GCA_046160725.1 Aquabacterium sp. | reverse complement strand
TGGAGCAGCTCTTTACGTTGGCCATAGCCGCCGGCTCGGACACTGCGCCGGCCTTGCTTCACCTTGCGGTCGCGGCTCTGGGCTTCACCGCGCTACATGGCTTCCTGCGTACGCGCGCAGGGCAGCCGGCGGCCTGGTTCGGGGTGGCGGTGCTGGCCAGCGTGACCAGCCTGACCACCCTCGCCACCCGGGCTTATGTCGATTGGGGCGTCATCACCTTCGGCTTCCTGGCTTACTGGGCGCTGGAGGAGGCGATCTGGCAGCGCGACCGCCGCTGGCTGGTGCTCTCGGCAGTGCTGGCGGGCATGACGATGGGCTCCAAGTACACCGGGCTGTTCCCGGTGGCGGGCGTAGGGCTGGTGCTGGGCTGGCAGGTGCTGCGCGGTACCGGCGTCCAGGGCGTCCGTCCGGTCACCACCCGCTGGCGCGACCTGGCGCTCTGGGGCGGCGTGGCCACCGCGGTCGTATCGCCCTGGCTGGTGCGCAACCTGCTGCTCACCGGCAACCCCGTCTACCCCTTCCTGTTCGGCGGCTGGCAGTGGGACGCCTGGAAGACCGCGTGGATCACCCGGCCCGGCACCGGCCTGATGACCGAACCGCTGCGGGTGCTGCTGGCCCCCTGGGAAGTGACCGTCCTGGGCCAGGAGGGCCGGCTCTACGATGCCTCGCTGGGACCGCTGCTGCTGGCACTGCTGCCGCTGGGGCTACTGTGCCTGCTGCCGGCGCGCAACCAGGGGCGCTGGCCGGCCCGCGCCCTCGCGGTGGCAGCCGTGGCCTATGGCTGCTGGCTCGCCGGTGCGGCCCAGAGTTCGCTGTTGATGCAGGGGCGGTTGCTGCTACCGGTGGCGCCGCTGTTGGCCGCCGCCGCCGCCGCCGGCTGGGTACGGCTCATCGCCACCGACGCAGCACCCGTGCGCGCTGGCTGGCTGTCGGGCGTGGTGGTGGCGATGGTGGCCGTCGTCTCATTCGGGACGCTTGCATTGACCTGGGCGGGCAACCCCCCGCTGCCGGTGCTGGCCGGCGCTGAATCCCGCGAGACCTACCACACCCGCACGCTCGGCGCCTACGCCGAGGCCACCGGCTGGGTGAACCTCGATCTGCCACCAGACGCGCGCATCCTGCAGCTCTGGGAACCCCGCACCTACCTCTGCCAGCGTGCCTGCCACGCTGACGCGCTGCTGTTCAACTGGCGGTACCTGCTACACACCCATGGCGATGCGTCGGCGGTGGCGGCGGCACTGCGACAGGCCGGCTATAGCCACGTGCTGATCAACGGCGGCGGCCTGCGGTTCTTCACCGAGCCGCCAGAAGTCGAGGCCGAGCCGGCCCACGTGCAGGCGCTCCACCAGATGCTGGGCAGCCACGCCGCGCTGGTTCAAGGCACGCCCATCGCCGAGACGCTGGCGCAGCCTCTGTCCGCGGTCGCCGGCCGTGGTTACGCCCTCTACGCGCTCACGCCGGGGAGCCGCTGATGTCCGTCGCAGGGCTCTGGCGCAATCCGCAGCTGCTGCTGCTGGCGGTGGTGTTCGGCGGCTTCGCGCTGCGCATGCCCAATGCCACCAGCCAGCTTGAGTACGACGAGGTGATCACGCTGCTCTTCGGCACCCACAGTCCGGCCGACATCGTGCGAGCTACCGCCGCCGACACCATGCCGCCCTTGCACTACTGGCTGATGCATCTGTTCAACCCCACCGGCGAGCTGTTCTCCGGCCGCTTCCTTTCGACGTTGCTCAGCACCCTCACGCTGCCCGCCTTCTACGCGCTGGCGCGGCGGCTGGCGGGCTCTGCCGAAGCGGTGGCGGCCACCGGCCTGCTGGCGGTGTCGCCCATCGCGGTGTTCTATGGGCATTACGCGCGCATGTACTCCAGCCTCGCGCTGTTCGGCGTCCTGGCGGCCTACTTCTACGTGCGCTGGCTGCAGCGCGACGGCCGGCGCAACCTGGTGCTGTTCACCGGGATGGCTGCGCTGTCGTTGTGGGTACACAATCTGGCCGGCCTGCTGGTGCTGGCGCTCGATATCGCCTTCTTGTTGGGCCGCGGTTTCTGGCCAGGGAGCTTCCGGCGGCGGCTGGTGGCGCTGGCCGTGGCGCATGGCGCATTGCTGGTCGCCTACGGCCCGTGGCTGCTCTATCTGCCCCAACAGCTCGAGAAAGTGAACCGCGCCTTCTGGATCGGCACCCCCGGCGCTGCCGAGCTGGCGCGCACGGTGCTGGCCTGGCACTTCCACCTGCCGCTCCCGGCGCCGTGGCTCCCTGCCTTCGCGTTCGTGGCGCTGGCCGCCGCGGCCGTCACCGCGCTCGACTCCGTGCGGCGCTGGCGCAGTGGCGGCGACCTCGATCGTCAGCGGTTGCTGCTGATTGCCACCCTCACCCTGGCGCCGGTTGCTATCATGTTCATCGTGTCGCAGGTGCGGCCCGTCTACGTCGAGCGTTCGCTGCTGGTCTCGGCGGGGGCATACGGGCTGTTGGTAGTGGGGGCGTTGGCGCGCCTGCCGCTGCGGCCGGTGGCTCTG
>JBJXHB010000510.1:0-3352 GCA_046160725.1 Aquabacterium sp. | reverse complement strand
GGAACCCGGACATGTTCGACCGCATCAGCGCGCGCGGCAGATGGTGGAGGGTGAAGGCCCAGTAGTCGCCAGAGGTCCAGTCGGCCGTGCCAAAGGCGCTGAGCGTCAGGTAGCGCCAGCCATCAGCGCGATCCCGGGCGAGGATGCGACCCAGCGAGACACCCTCCCCCGCCCACGCCGCCGATACCAGATCATCGACCTGGATGTCCATGTTGCTGCCCTCGATGCAGATGCGCGGCGGATGCACGCTCTTCCAGTTGGTGTCGTGGAACAAGGCCACCAGGTTGATGCGGCTGCCGTTCGGATCCTGGTACTGTCGCCAGACGAAGTCTCCCGTGCCGAGCAGTTCCCGCCAGCGCGGCAACGCCGCCGTGAACGCGGCCTGTTCCTCGGCAGTCCGCGGAATCAACGAATAGCCGGCCACCGCATCCGGCAGGCGCTCCGCGCGTCCGGTCGCTGACGCCAGCGGTCGATAGGTCGACAGCCACAACAGCGGTCCGGCGAGCAACCACAGGCAACCGGCAGTCAGCCACCAGCTGGCCTTCCCAGTCGGCGCGATGACCGGCGGCTGTGCCGCCGCAGCCGTCGCCACCGCCCGACGGCCCAGCCAGGCATCGAGACCGATGAGCAGCAGCAGCAGGCTCAACCATTCGGCGGCGTTGGCCAGCGTGTGGCCCGTGCCCTCGGCGAACGGTACGCCGAACCAGCGGGCGAACAGGCACAGCACGGCAATGCGGGTGATGTTGGCAGCGATTGCCAGGAACGGTGCCGCAGCCAGGACCAGCAAGCGGCGCCCTCCCCGCGAGCTGCCGAAGAAGAACACCAGGCACCAGGCCATCGTCATCATCGCCAGCAGCGACCGCAACCCGCCGCAGGCATCGGCGACGAACAGCGACCCAGGCAAACCCGTCGGCGACAGCCGGTCACCGGCGCGCACGACCCCGGCGCCAAGCAGGTTCGCCAGCGTCGAGCCACCGGCGACGGCGATCTCCTTCAGCAGGAACGCGAGGCGCCCCTCGACGTACATCGGGGCGGGCACCAGGAACAACGACAGCCACAGCACCGGCCACTGACCGTGCAGCCGATGGCGGCCGAGCGCCACCCAGGCCGCGCCTGGAATCGCCAGAATCAGGCTCAGCGCCGACCACGAATCGACCATCAGCAGGGCGCCCAGCAGATGCAGCACCAAGGCTGGCGCGAGCAGCAACCAACCACCGACACCGTACGCGGCCGGACGGTCCCGCCACTCGGCACGCCGCCACCACAGCACGAAGGCCG
The DNA here is from genome assembly GCA_046160725.1 of Aquabacterium sp. Classification (GTDB taxonomy): domain Bacteria; phylum Pseudomonadota; class Gammaproteobacteria; order Burkholderiales; family Burkholderiaceae_C; genus JBJXHB01. The sequence goes on along the minus strand of JBJXHB010000510.1, from coordinate 2,074 downwards.
CCACCGGTGCGACCAACCAGCAGTGGGCGAAGTACTGGGTCGGTGCATTCCAGCGGTCGACACACCACTGCAGGGTGACGCCATAGGCGATCAGCAGTGGCAGGAAGATGGCGAAGAACGCATTCATCGACGACTGGCCAACAGGGTGTCCGCGAGCTGCACGACCCGTTCGGCGTTGCCGAGCCAGGTCCACCGTTGTTGCACAAGCTGCTCCCGGCCCGCACGTCCAAGGTGGCGTGCGAACGGTCGATTCTGCACCAGCTGCGCCAGCTTGGCCACCAGGTCATCGGTGTCGCCAGGGCGGAACAGCAGGCCGTGGCTACCGTGCTCGATGTATTCCCGGAGGTTCGGCTGGTCGGGGGCCAGAGTCGGCACGCCGGCCGCGAGTGAGTCGAACAACTTCAGCGGGGACGCGTAGGCGTTGATCGCCGGGATGAGCGCACCATCGCAGGCCATCACGTGCGCTGGCACGAGGTCCGCGGGCACTTCGCCGCAGATCACCAAGCGGTTCGACAAACCCTTGCGCTCGGCCAGTTGCTGCAGCTCGGGCAAGGCCGGGCCCTTTCCGATCAGCACCAGTACCAGGTCCTGCATGCCCGGACGCTGCATCGCCTCGATCACGAAGTCCAGCCGATGCCACGGTCGCATGTAGCCGACGAAGCAAAGGGCGAAGGCGGCGTCGTCGAGCTGCCAACGGGCCCGCAGCGAGCCCGACGCTGCCTGGGTGACCGGGCCGTAGCGCTCGGGCACGGCGCCATTGGGAATCACGTGCACACGATCCCTGCGCGCGCCGCGTTCCACCAACATCTCGGCCAACACGCCGGTCACGGCGAGCACGGCGTCGGCTCCAGAGAGGACCAACCGCTCGGTTGCCCGCGCCCGGCCTGGAAACCGCAGGCTGCCCAGCTTCTCCATCTCGTCGACCATCGGCGAGTTGACTTCGAGCAGCAGCGGCACGCCGAGCTTCCTCGCGACATCCAGGCCGGCACGGCAGTGCAGGGCGTGTCGTTCATAGATGACATCAGGTGCAAACGTGTGCGCCTCCTTGCGCAGCATCCGGCGGCCCTTCTGGTTGTACAGCACCTCCAAGACCTCAACCGCACCGCGGGGCAGGCGCAAGCGCTGCCAGAAGCCCGGGCGACCATCGGTGCTGGCACTCCCAGGACGAGGCGGCGTGGCGGCGGCGGTCGACGTGGCGGCGGCGGTCGACGCGGCGGCGGCGGCCGCCTTCGGCACCAGCGCACATTCGCGCACCACCTGGCCCGCCGTGCGCAGTGCGCCGATCAACTCGCGCACGTGCACCGCCTGGCCGTCGTCGGCGCGGATGCGGTGGTGATAGAGAATGCGCAGGCTGCTCATGCGGCGCAATCCAGGACGAACTGCCAGGGCCCGACGCCGATCCGCAGGCGGCAACCGGGTCCGCAACGGTGGCCGAGCTCGGCGGGCTGCGGCCGCCCAGACAACGCGACGATCGGGATCATCCACCCCACCGCCGCAGGAAGCGACCGAAACAGAGCACGGCCCAGAGCATCTCGGCATGGTCGCCAATGCCTTGGCGATGCCGTTGCAACAGCATGCGTACGACCTGCGGATCGATCCACTCACGCAGCGGCCCGTCGTCGAGCATGGCCTCGGTAGCGTTGCCGATCGCTCCCTGGCACCATTTGCGCAACGGCACGGAGAAGCCCTGCTTCTTGCGCGACAGCGCCGCGGGCAACAAGCGTCTAGCCAACACCTCGCGCAGGAATGCCTTCGTACGACCGCCGGCGAAATGCCACTCCGCCGGGATCGTCGCGGCGTCTTCCATCAACACATGGTCGAGGAACGGGCAGCGTACTTCGAGCGCCACTGCCATGGAGGCGCGGTCGGCCTTGACCAGGATGTCCCCGGCCAACCAGGTCTCGAGGTCGGCGGCCAGCGCCCGGTGGAGCGGGGACTCCGCATCGCTGGCCCGGTAGGCAGCCAGCACCGGGGCGTGGGGATCGCCTATGGCGCCGTGATGCTCCGGCCGCAGTACCGCCAGCACTTCCTCCGGCAGATGAGCGCTGACGGAGCGGGCGTATGCCAGCGCCGG
>JBJXHB010000509.1:0-18305 GCA_046160725.1 Aquabacterium sp. | reverse complement strand
GCACCGGCCGGCGCCCGGGCCGCGGCATGGCTGGCCGGGCGCAGCAAGGCACCGGCCAGCGCCTGCTGGCGCAGCGGCCGCCAGGCCAAGGGTGCATGGCCGAGCTGCGCGGCCCACCAGTCCTCGTCGCGGCGCATGCGCTCGACAAAGGTCGGGTCACGGTCGCCGACGGCCCGGTAGCCCAGGCGGCGCAGCGCCATGTCCCACCAGTGGCGCAGATGCCCTGCGACAGAGCGGCCGGGCCGCTCGAAGGACAGCACCGGGACGGCCACCAGCAGCCCCAGGCCGCCACGCAAGGCACGCTGCACCTGCGGCATGCGGTCGCCGTCATCCAGCGTGTCGCCGCTCGGCTTGCCATGGTCCAGCACGAAGAGGTCGCGCGTGCTGGCAACGGCCTCGCTGCGGATGGTGCACAGCGAGAATCCCGGCACCTTGGCCGGCCGGGTGGCCTTGCCGGTCACGGCACGGGCGCCCCAGTAGACGCGGGTCTGCACCTCCAGCCGCACCGAGACGCCCGCGCTCAGGCGCCAGCCGCGCGGCAGGTGGTCCAGCGCCAAGGCCAGCAGCTCGTCGCGGGTTTCGGCCAGCGGCAAGGTCAGGGTCAGCACGCTTTCCACCTGGTACAGCACCAGCGGCACGCTCCACCACAACGGCAGGTGCACCTGCAGCAGCCGTCCGGAGCGCTCGGCCAGGGCCTGGTAGCCGTCGGCACGGGCGCCCTTCATCCAGGCACTGGGATGCTCGGTCCCGGGCAGCCCGTGAAGCCGCTGGGACAGCCGCTGCTCATGGGCCAGCAGGCCGCCCACGCGGGCCGCGGCCTGGTCGTCCGGCCAGGTGTCGGGCGGCAGCTCGCGCCAGGCCGCGACCAGGCCGCCGCTGGTCAGCGGCTGGTCATGGGCCCGCGCCGTCAGCGCCTGTGTGCGCCCGACTCTGAACTGCAGGTCCATCAGCGCACGTTCAGCTTGAAGGCGATCATGGCGCGCAGGCGGTTGGGCACCACGGGCTTGATCAGCAGATGGAAGCCATGCGTGTGCGCGGCGGCCTCCAGGTCGGACAGCGTGCTGCCGGTGACGATGATGGCCGGCAGGTCGGGCTGGAAGACCGAGCGCATCAGCTCGATGGCCTGGATGCCGCTGGCGCCGTTCTCAAGTCGATAGTCGGCGATCAGCAGGCTGGGCTTGAGCATCGCGGGCTCGGCCGCCGCGGCCCACTGGCGGCAGGCGGCCAGCGTGTCGAAGCCGATCACGCTGGCACCCCAGCTCTTGAGCAGCACCTCCAGCCCGCCCTTTACCGCGGCGTCGTCCTCCACCACCACGATCAGCTGCCGGTCCAGCGTCAGCATCGGATTGGCGCGCATTGACGTCGGCGGCGCGTCGGCACGCGGCGGCCGGCCCAGCGGCAGCTCCATCATGAAGACCGTGCCATGGCCGACCCGCGAGCGCAGCGACAGCGGCGCGTTCATCAGCGCGGCCAGACGGCGCACGATGGACAGCCCCAGGCCCAGCCCCTTGCGGTGGTGCGACGTGCCGTCGCCCACCTGCACGTCCAGCTGCACGAACTCCTCGAACACGCGGTCCTGGTCGGCCTGCGGTATGCCGCGCCCGGAGTCCCAGACCTGCAGCACCACTTGGGCGCCACGCCGCCGCGCACCGACCAGCACGCCGCCGTCGTCGGTGTAGCGGATGGCGTTGGACACCAGGTTGCGCACCACCCGCTCGACCAGCACCGGGTCGGCATGGACCGCATGCCGGCCGCCACGCAGCGTCAAGGCCAGGCCCTTCTCGAATGCCACCGGCTCGAAGTGCAGCCGCACCTTGCGGAATACCTCTTCCAGCGTGAAGTCCACAGGGCGCACATCGACGCCACCGGTGTCGATGCGGGTGATGTCCAGCAGCTCCGAGAACAGGCCCTCCAGCGCATCGACCGATGAGTTGATGCTGTTGACCAGGTTGACCACCGACTCGTCCTGCACCTTGCCGCGCAGGGCCTCGGCAAACAGGCCCAGCGCATGCAGCGGCTGGCGCAGGTCGTGGCTGGCCGCGGCGAAGAACTGGGTCTTGGCCCGGTTGGCGGTCTCGGCATCGCGCCGGGCCTCGTCGGCAGCGCTCTTCTCATGGCGCAGCTGGCCCAGCAGGGTCTCGGTGCGCTGCTTGAGCTCGACCGCATGCTCGAAGGCGCGCCGGTACGACCGACCGGTGACGGCGGTGACCAGGAACAGCAGGGTCAGGATGCCGGCCAGCTCCAGGTGGTACGGCGACGCGCGGTCCACCACGATGCGGGCAATGGTCGGCACCAGCACCATGGTGAGGAAGGCCAGGTAGATCGGGAACTGCGACGCCAGCAACGCGACCGCGCCCAGGCAGTAGCTGTACACCACCAGGATCAGCCCCAGCGTGTGGAAGCTGTCGCCCAGGCCATAGAACGACCACACCGCCGCGGCCCAGCCGAAGGCCGTGCCCAGCAACAGCCCGTACCACCAGCCGCGCCAGCGCCGCAGCACCACCATGTCAGCCTGCTCGCCCGGCCAGCGCCAGTAGAGGACGGCGCGGGCCACCCACAGGCCGAGCTGCAGCGCCGTCCAGCCCCACAGCACCTGGGCGGGCGCCTCGCCGCGGTACATGGCAAAGAGGACGGCCCAGCCGATCAGGTTGCCGACCAGCGACGCCGGCGTCTGGTCGTGCAGCTCGCGCACCTGGTCGCGCACCTGGTCGCGCGGCCGCTCGCGGCGCTCGGCGGTTTCGTTGGAGGCAGTCATGTATCGATCTCGATCGGTTGCGGACGGCTCGTGCTGAAGAAAATTTTCTGATGCTGCACCCAATGCGGCAGCACATGGCCGGCATCGTCGGTGACGGGTGTCGGCTGCAGCAGCGCAGCGCGATGCGCATCATTGTCGAAGTCGCGGTCCTCGAAAGGCACGCGCTCGGGTGGCGGGGTATCGGTGCCGGCGATGAAGGTGCGGCCCGGCGCGGGGTCGAATTTCGTCACCGCCATGTCCGCCAGGTCGACGCCGGCCGCGGTCCAGGAGCCGCGTCGCAGCAGCCGCGGCAGGTCGTCGGCCAGCTTGGCCAGGCGGTTGCGCGGTGCATAGATCTCACGCATGGCCTGGAACCAGGCGCCGACATAGTCGTCCAGTGCGGCCTTGCGCGGCATCAGCGTCAACGTGTAGGCACTGAAGTCATGCAGCACCGCTCCGGGCAGAAAGGCCGGCGCGGCCTGTGCCGCCATGCGGTCGAAGAACGGCGTGCCCGGGATCGGCGTCTCGAAGGAGATGAAGCTCGGCACGTGCAGCCCGCAGTCGCGCAGTTGCTGGGGCATGGCCGCCAGGTCGTCCACGCCGTCGTGCAGCGGGCTGGTGATCAGCCCGGCGATCACCAGGATGCCCTCGTCGCGCGCCTGGGCGATGGCCTCGGCCATGCCGGCGATGCGGTTCTGAGGCTTGCTGATGTCGGCCAGTGTGGCCGGGTTGAAGGTCTCCAGGCCGACGAACACCGCGCGGCAGCCGGCGTCGTACATGCGGCGCAGCAGCGGCCGGTTGGCGATCACATTGAAGGTCAGGCAGGCGCCCCATAGCAGGCCCAGGGACTGCAGCGCGTCGCACAGTTCGCGGAACCAGCGCAGGTTGCCGGCCAGGTTGTTGTCGTAGAACACCACCAGGCGCTGCTTCCAGCCGGCCACGCCGGCGTCGCGCAGCGCCTGCCGGTTGGCCAGCAGGTCGCGCACCACCGATGCCACCGGCCGCAGCTCGTGGCGTGTGCCCAGCGCGGTCAGGGCGCAGAAATCGCAGGCAAACGGGCAGCCGCGGGTGGCCTCCAGCGACAGCGGAAACACCTGCTGCCGGGCCACCGGCGCCACCCGCGGTATGGGCACCGCGTCGGCGCTGTAGCCGCCGCTGCGGTACAGCGGCTGCAGCCGGCCGGCGCGGGCGTCCTGCGCGATGCGCGGCACCGTATCCTCGGGGTCCCCGACCACGACCGCGTCGAACCAACCGGTGCACAGATGTGGATAGGTGCTGGCCATGCCGCCGCCCAGCACCGTGCGCGCGCCACGGCGCCGGAAGTAGTGGCTGATCTGGCGTGCACGGTCGAAGTCGGCGTGCAGGCAGGACAGGAAGACCAGGTCATAGCGGCGCGACCAATCCGGGTCGCCCCAGGTGTCGTTGACGATGTCGACGTCGCACCAGTCCGGCAGCAGCGCGGCGACCAGCGGGCCGATCTGCGGCTGCAGGCCACCGCGGTGGTGGGCGCCGCGCCGGTGGTAGTCGGTGAAGACGGCAATGACCGCGACGCGCATGCCGTGAAGGGAGCCTGTTAGCGCTGGGTGGGCCGGGCCGACGTCGGCATGGCGAGCTGGCCCTGCAGGATCTGGCTGACGGCCAGCACGGCCTGCGTGCGCGAGCTGACGTTCAGCGTGCGCAGCACGGCGGCCACATGGTCCTTGACGGTCTCGACGGAGACGTTCAGCTCGCGTGCGATGAGCTTGTTCGGCAGGCCCTTGAGCAGCAAGGCCAACACCTCGGTCTGGCGCGGCGTCAGGCCCATCTCCTCCAGCGTCCGCGGCTGCAGCTGCGACAGTGTCGGCTGCGCATGCTCGCCCACCGTCTGCATCACCGACGGCACGGTATCGCCTTCCGGGGCCGGGGCGTTCATCAGGCCCAGCATCATGGGCGGGATGTAGACGCCGCCAGACATCACCATGCGCAGCGCCTCGAACAGGTCGCGGTTGCTGGCGCGCTTGGGCACGAAGCCCATCGCGCCCATGTCGATGCTGCGGATGACGTCGCTGGTGCGCTCGGTGGCCGACACCACCACCACCGGCAGGGCCGGGTACTGCTGGCGCATCGCCGACAGGACCTCGAAGCCGTCGCCATCGCCCAGCGACAGGTCCAGCAGCACCAGGTCGAAGGTGGGGTCCCGCGCCAGCTCGTCGTTGGCGGCGCGGGCACTGTCCACGCCGACGACGACGACGTCGTCGCCCAGGCCCTTGATGACGGCCTGCAGGGCGGCCAGGATCAGCGGATGGTCATCGACCAGCAGAACTTTCATGACGGTTCCCGGGTGAAGCGACGGGTCAGGGATGGGGTGATACCGGCCTGCGCCTGCAGGACGGGCGGGCGGGCGGGACAGCGCCTCATGGCGCGGCCTCGCCCAGCCACTGCAGCAAGGGCTGCCATTGCGCGAGGTCGCGCTCGACGCGGCTGGGCGTGACGTCCCAAAGCGTCAGGCCACGTGCGGCCAGATGCACATAGTTCTGGGTGTCGCGCAACTGCGCCACCACCGGCACGGCCAGTGACTGCAGGAATTCGCGCAGGCGGTCGCTGGCATGGGTGTGGTCGCGCACACGCATGGCGACCAGTCCCAGCCGCACGGCGGCTCCGCGCCGATGCGCCGCCACCGTGGCCAGGAAGGCCGCCGTGGCCTGGATGTCGAACAGGCTGGGCTGCAGCGGCACCAGCAGGGTGTCCGCGATCTTCAGCACCGCGTCCAGCCGCTTGCCGTGCAGGCCGGCCGGTGTGTCCAGCACCGCATGGGTGGTGCCCTTGGGCACGCGCAGCACGTCGTCGCCAACCGTGTCCCAGCCGCGTATCACGCCCAGCCCCGGCGGCCGCATAGCCAGCCACTGGCGGGCCGATTGCTGCCGGTCTACGTCACCCAGCATCACCGCATGCCCGCGCCGGGCCAGGGCGCCGGCGAGGTTCGTGGCCAGCGTGCTCTTGCCGGCCCCGCCCTTGGGATTGGCCACCACCAGCACTGGCATGTTGTTGTCCCCCCCCGTCCGGTAGCACCATGTCCGCCGGGCTGTGCCCGGTACGGACGCTATGTTACGAGGCGCCTTGTGGCCGCCTCACCGGGCAAACCCCCCGCAGGCCTGGGGCCCCTCAACCAGGGCCGGACAATCACGGCCCATGTTCCAGCCCTCCCAGCATGACGTGCGGCGCTTCTTCTGCACCGTGGCCCGCAAGCTGCATGACCGCGCCCCGCTGGAGCCCATGGAGGCCGCGGCCGCGTCCTGGGTGGAGCAGCACCCCGAATACGCGGCCGACCTCGCCGACGAGGCGGCGGCGCTCCTGGCCGACTATCCGGTCGACGGCGGCAGGACCAACCCGTTCCTGCATCTGGCGATGCACCTGACCATCACCGAGCAATGCGGCATCGACCAGCCCCGCGGCGTGCGGGCCGCGGTGCAGCGGCTGGCCACACGCCATGGCGGCCTCCATGCGGCACACCACGACGCCATGGACTGCCTGGGCGAGATGATCTGGGCGTCGCAGCGCAGCGGCCTGCCACCCGACGGACAGGCCTACCTGGAGGCCCTGCTGCGCCGCGCCGGGCCCGGCTGAGGTCGCCAGGGCGACAGGGTTCGCACTCAGAGCGCGGTCGTCCGGCCGCACCAGAATGGGTCAGGCCGGTTGTCCCAAGGTCGGGAGGCGGCTCCAATGGGCCCTCACCGACAACCGATGGACTGGAACGCCCCAACCAAAAACCCCTTGCCCCTGCCGCAGCCGGGCGTGGATGACAGCGACCCGGCCCGCATCGACCGCCGCATTGCGGCTGAACGCATCGATGCGGTCTATGCCGCCACCGCCGTGCCCCTGCTGTCCGGCGTGGCCTATGCCGCGTTGGTGGCCTGGGCCCTCTGGCCGCTTGCGCCAACGCACCTGGTGGCCGGCTGGACGGCCTGGTTGATCGCGCTCACGGCCTGGCGGCTGGCCGATATCAAAGCCCGGGCGCGCGACCCGCAGCGCGACACCGACGCGATGCGCTGGGCGCGCCGCTATGTCGCGCTGATGGTGCTCTATGCCGCCGCGTACTGCGCGGCGCCGATCATCTTCCTGGCGCATGTCGGGCCGGGGCTGCACCTGTTGTTGATCTGCGGCGCCGTCGGCGCGGCCGCCGTCGGCGTGTTCACCACCTACTTCCACGCCGGCATCGGCATCGCCTTCCTGGCCGTGGTGCTGATGCCGCTGGGCATTGACCAGGTGATCCATCACGGCGCCGAAGGTCAATACCTGGCCATGGGCGTGGGCATCTATGCGGCGGTGCTGGTGGTCGAGGTGCTGCGCGGCGCGCACCGGTTCGGCCAGACGGTTCGGCTGCGCCACGAAAACGCCGCCATTGCCGAGGAGCGGCGCGTCGCCCTGGTCCTGGCCGAGCATGCCGCGGCCGCCAAGTCCCGGTTCCTGACCGCCGTCAGCCACGAGTTGCGCACGCCGCTGAACGGCATCGTCGGCATGGCTGAGCTGCTGCGCGGCGCCGCCGAGCAACCGCAGCAGCGCCAGCGGCTGGACGTGGTACTGCGCTCGGCGCAGCACCTGCAGTCGGTCATCGGGGACCTGCTGGACCTGTCGCGCATCGAGTTCGGACATTTGTCGCTGGACGACCAGTCCTACGACCCGCGCCGCGCCGTAACGGACGTGACCGACCTGCTGGGCCCGGTGGCGCAGCAGCGCGGCCTGGGTTTTCGGGTCGAGCAGGATGTCGCCCTGCCACCGCGCGTGCGCGGCGATGCGGCCCGCCTGCGCCAGGTGCTGCACAACCTGGTGGGCAACGCGCTGAAGTACACCCGTCGCGGCGAGGTCTGCATACAGGCGGGCTGGTCGGGCGGCCTGCTGCGGGTCCGGGTGCGCGACACCGGCCCCGGCATCCCGCCGGAGCAGATCGACCGCATCTTCGATGCCTTCGCTCGAGCGCCCGTGGTGTCCGCACCCGACGCCGCCGGCACCGGCCTGGGCCTGACGCTGTCGCGCCAGATGGCACGCGCCATGGGTGGTGACGTCGTCTGCGAGTCCACGCTGGGCATGGGGTCGACCTTCATGGTGACGGTCGCCGCGCCGCCTGACGATGCGTCGACGGTACCGGACAGCGATGCCGGTGCGGCGGAGCCGCGCTTCCAAGGACGAGCCCTGGTGGTCGAGGACAACGCCGTCAACGCCCTGGTCGCGGTCGCCGTGCTGGAGCACCTGGGCCTGCAGGCCGAGGTCGCCGAGAGCGGCGAGGCCGCCTTGCCGCGGCTGCAGGCCCAGTCCTGGAGTGTGGTCCTGATGGACATCCAGATGCCCGACCTCGATGGCCTGGCCACCACCCGGCGTTGGCGGTTGCAGGAGGCGGCGCGCGGCGGTGCCCGGGTGCCGATCGTGGCCTTGACCGCGAATGCCGCGCCCGGTGAGCGCGAGCGCTGCCTGGCCGCGGGCATGGACGACTTCCTGACCAAGCCTTTCTCGCAACGCGAGCTGGCAGCGGCACTGGCGCGCCATCTGCCGCCGCGCCTGGACGGGATGCCAGCGGCCGGCCCGGGATAATCCGGGCATGCGAGTCTTCCGTGGCCTGGCGCACCCGCGCTGGCAGCGCCCCTGTGCCCTGACCATCGGCAACTTCGACGGCGTCCACCGCGGCCACCAGGCCATGCTGGCCTTGCTGACCAACGAGGCTCGCCATCGCGGCATCGTGCCGGCGGTGATGACCTTCGAGCCCCATCCGCGCGACTGGTTTGCCCAGCAGGCGGCGGCGGCCGGCCGCTCTGGCGCGGCCGCGCCGCTGCGCATTGCCACGCTGCGCGACAAGCTGGCGGAACTAAGCCGCTGCGGCATCGAGCAGGTGGTGGTTTTGCGCTTCGATGCCGCGCTGGCGGCGCTCAGCCCCCAAGCCTTCATCGACGACGTGCTGGTGGGTGGCCTGGGCGTGCGCTATGTGCTGGTCGGCGACGACTTCCGCTTCGGCGCGCGGCGCGCCGGCGACTATGCGCTGCTGGACGCCGCCGGAGCGGCCGGTGGCTTCGATGTGGCGCGGATGATGAGCTACGAGGTCCACGGCCTGCGCGTGTCCAGCTCTGTGGTGCGACAGGCGCTGGTCGACGGCGACATGGCGCGTGCGGCCGCCCTGCTGGGCCGGCCATACGCCGTCAGCGGCCATGTGGTGCACGGGCGCAAGCTGGGCCGGGAGCTGGGCTTTCCGACGCTGAACCTGCGCGTGCCGCAGGGCCGGCCGGCGGCCGGCGGCATCTTCGTGGCGCGGCTGCACGGCCTGACCGCCGGGCCGTTGCCGGCCGTGGCCAGCCTGGGCGTGCGGCCCAGCGTGGAGGACGCCGGCCGGGTGCTGCTGGAGGTGCATGCGCTGCAATGGCCACTGCCACCCCAGGCCGGCTATGGCCGCATCGTGCGGGTCGACCTGCTGCACCGGCTGCACGAGGAACGGCGCTACGACTCCCTGCCGGCCCTGCGCGACGGCATTGCCGCCGACCGAGACGCGGCGCTGGCCTGGTTCGCCGCCGAGCTGGCGCGCTGATACGGCGGCCATAGCGGACCGGCTGGGCCCGCGGCCCTCGGGTCCACACGGCACCGCCCTAGAATCGCACCCCATGTCCGCCCTCGCCCAACGGTTGGCCCTGCGCGTGCACGCTGCTGTGCGACGCCAGACCACGCGCGACCGAATTTAGCGCCGTCATCCTGACGCCGCCCGTGGGCCCCGAACGGCCCGCCCCGCCTGCCCTGCACCTTGGCGCGCCGCACACCGGCGCGAGATCCCATGACCGATGTACCGAAGGCCGCGCCCGCGACCACCGACGCCGCGGACCACCGCGCCACGCTGAACCTGCCCGACACGCCGTTCCCGATGCGCGGCGACCTGCCGAAGCGCGAACCCGGCTGGGTCGCCGCCTGGACCGACCAGGGCATCTACCAGCGCCTGCGCGATGCCCGCCAGGGCGCGCCGCTGTTCGTGCTGCACGATGGCCCTCCCTATGCCAACGGCGTGCTGCACATCGGCCATGCGGTCAACAACATCCTCAAGGACATGGTGGTCAAGTCGCGGCAGCTGGCCGGCTTCGACGCCCGCTTCATCCCCGGCTGGGACTGCCACGGCCTGCCGATCGAGAACGCGATCGAGAAGGCACACGGCCGCCACATCAGCCGTGACGACATGCAGGCGAAGAGCCGCGCCTATGCCACCGAGCAGATCGCGCAGCAGAAGGCCGACCGCCAGCGGCTGGGCGTGCTGGGCGCCTGGGAGCGGCCCTACAAGACCATGGACTTCGGCAATGAGGCCGGCGAGATCCGCGCCTTCAAGCGGGTGGTCGAGCGCGGCTTCGTCTACCGCGGCCTGAAGCCGGTGTACGCGTGCTTCGACTGCGGCAGCTCGCTGGCCGAGTTCGAAATCGAATACGCCGACAAGAAGAGCCAGACCCTGGACGTGGCCTTCCCCTGCGCCGAGCCGGATCGGCTGGCGGCGGCCTTCGGCCTGCCCGCTCTGGATGCGCCGGCCTATGCGGTGATCTGGACCACCACCGCCTGGACCATCCCGGCCAACCAGGCGCTCAACCTCAACCCGGAGCTGGACTACGCCCTGGTGCGCACCCCGCGCGGCCTGCTCCTGATGGCCGCCACGCTGGTCGAGGCCTGCCTGAAGCGCTGGGCGTTGGACGGCACGGTCTTGGCGACCGCAAAGGGCCAGGCCCTGGGCGGGCTGAACTTCCGGCATCCGCTGGCCGCCGTGCATGCCGGCTATGACCGCCTGTCGCCGGTGTACCTGGCCGACTACGCCACCGCCGACGACGGCACGGGCATCGTGCATTCGTCGCCGGCCTATGGCGTCGATGACTTCAACTCCTGCGTCGCCAACGGCGTGGCCGTCGAAGACATCCTCAACCCCGTGGGTGCCCAGGGCGCGTACGCGGCGGACTTTCCGCTCTTCGGCGGGCAGTCGATCTGGAAGGCGGTGCCGGCCATCCTGGACGCCCTGCGCGGCGCCGGCCACCTGATGGCCACCAGCGAGATCACGCACAGCTATCCCCACTGCTGGCGCCACAAGACGCCGGTGATCTACCGCGCCGCGTCGCAGTGGTTCGTCCGCATGGACGAGGGCGAGGGCGTGTTCACCGTGGACAAGGCGCCGAAGACGCTGCGCCAGATGGCGCTGGAAGCCATCGACGCGACGGCCTTCTACCCCGAGAGCGGGCGCGCGCGGCTGCGCGACATGATCGCCAACCGGCCCGACTGGTGCATCAGCCGCCAGCGCAGCTGGGGCGTGCCGCTGCCCTTCTTCACCCACCAGGACTCGGGCGAGCTGCATCCGCGCACGCTGGAGATCCTGGACCGCGCGGCCGAGATCGTCGAGGCCGGCGGCATCGAGGCCTGGAGCCGGGCGAGCGCCGAGGACATCATCGGCGCGCAGGACGCACAGGTCTATCGCAAGAGCAGCGACATCCTGGAGGTGTGGTTCGACTCCGGCTCGACCTTCTTCCACGTGCTGCGCGGCTCGCACCGCGGGCCGGACGGCAACCCCGGCCACCACACGGAAGGGCCCGAGGCCGACCTGTACCTGGAAGGCCACGACCAGCACCGCGGCTGGTTCCACTCCTCGCTGCTGCTGGGCTGTGCGCTGTACGGCCGGGCGCCCTACCGCGGCCTGCTGACGCATGGCTTCACCGTCGACGGCTCCGGCCGCAAGATGAGCAAGTCGCTGGGCAACATCATCGAGATCCGCGAGTTCGCCAAGGACCCCGGCGCCGAGGTGGCGCGGCTGTGGTGCGCCTCGACCGACTATGCCGGCGACCCGCCGATCGACAAGAAGATCCTGGCCCGCGTGGTGGACAGCTACCGCCGCATCCGCAACACGCTGCGCTTCCTGCTGGCCAACGTGTCGGACTTTGACGCCGCGCGCGACACCGTAGCGCCGGCCGACATGCTGGAGATCGACCGCTGGGCGCTCTCGCGGGCGGCACAGCTGCAGGCCGAGATGCTGGCCCACTACGAGCGCTATGAGTTTCACCCGGTGGTGGCCAAGCTGCAGCTGTTCTGCAGCGAGGACCTGGGCGCGTTCTACCTGGACGTGCTGAAGGACCGCCTGTACACGACCGCGCCGCGCTCGCTGGCGCGCCGCTCGGCGCAGACCGCGCTGTGGCAGATCACGCATGCCATGCTGCGTTGGATGGCGCCGTTCCTGAGCTTCACGGCCGAGGAGGCCTGGCCGGTCCTGGCCCCGGGCGCATCGCCGTCGATCTTCACCGAGACCTGGTGGCGCTTCGACGCGCCGGACGAGGCGCTGCTGGCCAAGTGGGCGCGGGTGCGGGCCATCCGCGACGAGGTCAACAAGGCCATCGAGGCGGTGCGGACGGCGGGCGGCGTCGGCTCGTCGCTGCAGGCCGAGGTGCGTCTGGGCCTGGCCCCGGCCGACCATGCGCTGCTCGCGACCCTGGGCGATGACCTCAAGTTCGTGTTGATCACGTCCGCGGTGACGCTGGCCGAGGCCGACGCCACCACGGTCGAGGTCGCACCGAGTGCGCATGCCAAGTGCGCCCGCTGCTGGCACTGGCGCGCCGATGTCGGGCACGACCCGGCCCATCCGGACATCTGCGGCCGCTGCACCTCCAATCTTCATGGCGCGGGCGAGACCCGCCGGGTGGCCTGATGGCGCGCGCTTCTGCCATGCGGGGCACGGCGACCGGCCGGTTCGGAATGTGGATCGCGCTGGCCCTGCTGATCATCGTCGTTGACCAATTCACCAAGGTGTTGGTGATGCATGAGTTCCAGCTCGGCGACAGCCGGGCCGTGACGGCATGGTTCAACCTGGTGCGGGTGCACAACGCCGGCGCGGCGTTCTCGTTCCTGGCCGGTGCGTCGGGCTGGCAACGCTGGTTCTTCATCGGCCTGGGGCTGGTGGCCTCGGTCTTCATCATCTGGCTGCTGCGCCGCCACCCGGGGCAGACGCTGTTCTGCCTGGCCGTCAGCCTGATCCTTGGCGGCGCCATCGGCAATGTCATCGACCGCGCCTGGCATGGGCACGTGGTCGACTTCCTGCAGTTCCGGTTCGACTTCCTGGAGCCGGTGTTCCGTGGCGGCTACTTCCCCAGCTTCAACGTCGCCGATGCGGCCATCACCGGCGGCGCGATCGGCTTGATCGCGGACGAGATCCGGCGCGTGCGGCGAAGCTGACCATCGGTGACCTGACGGCCGACGCCCGGCCGGTCGCTGCGAAGGCGCTTGTATCGCCCGCGACAACCCGAGGCTCGCGGCCCGGCTAGGATGCCGCCGCTGCCGGCCGCTTCGGCCGGTGGCAGCGTTCTCAGGGCGGGGTGAAAGTCCCCACCGGCGGTATCCAGGGCGGTGTCGGCTTGCCGGCGCGGACCTTGGCAGCCCGCGAGCGCCCGGCCTGCTGACATGGCGAGCCGGGGTCAGCAGATCCGGTGCGATGCCGGGGCCGACGGTCATAGTCCGGATGAAAGAGAACCGCGATGCAATGCCCCTGGTAGCCGGGTGACCGGCTGCTGCGGGCGGCGTGGTCGCGCGCGCCCTGATTCTGGCCATCCACCTCATGAGGACACCATGAATCAGACCTCTCCCGTCTCCCGCGCCGGCTCGTCGGGCCGCGCCAAGCCCACCCGTGCCACGGCCGGCCGCCGCCGAGCCGCCGCCCGGGTGCCCCCGCGCCGATGGCGCATCGCCATCGTGCATGCCGCCTGGCATGCCGACATCGTGGCGCGCTCGCGAGATGCGGCGCAGGCCGCGCTGATCGAGGGCGGCGTCGCCGCGGCCGACATCCGCTGCATCGAGGTGCCAGGCGCTTTCGAGATCCCGCTGCATGCGCAGGCGCTGGCGGCCAGCGGCGAGGTCGACGCCGTCATCGCCTGCGCGCTGGTCGTCAATGGCGGCATCTACCGGCACGAGTTCGTCGCGGCCGCCGTGATCGACGGGCTGATGCGGGTGCAGCTGGACAGCGCCGTGCCGGTGTTCAGCGCGGTGCTGACGCCGCGCGACTTCCATGAGCATGCCGAGCACCAGGCCTTCTTCAGCGAGCATTTCGTCAAGAAGGGCCGCGAGGTCGCCGGCGCCTGCCTGCAGACGCTGCAGAGCCTGGCGCAGCTCGCGGCCTGAGGCGCGGCGGCGACCGGCGCCGGCCGGTCAGTCCACCGACCAGTTGAAGCTGATCACGCGCACGATGCCGGCCTCGATCTCGAAGGTCACGCGGTCGGCCTCCCGGCCGGGCAGCCGATAGCTGAGATTGGCGCCGAAGCGCTGGGCCGGTTCGCCGAGCGTGGCGCGCACCGCGGCCTCGGTCGCGCCGACCTCCAGCGGCGGCAGCAGCAGCGGATGATGGTCCTCGACCACCACCGACAGCGGGCGGTCGCTGCCGGCCACCGCACCAGGCCGGTAGACCGCTACCCGCCAGCCGCGGCAGTCGGTGGACACCATCTCGTCGCGCACCTGCGGCCGGGCCGGGTCCGGCAGGTAGCGCGACCGCACCTCCAGCGGACGCGGACAGCCCGCCGCGGCGATGGCGCGGCCGGCCACGTCCAGTGCTGCGAGTGCCGATGCCGGATCGGCCGGTTGGCCCTGCAGCGCCGTGCCCGTGGCCGCCAGCAGCACCGCCGCCAGCCACCGCGATGCAGTGGCGGCCGCCGGTTGCGGCAGGCGGGTCAAGCTCAGCCCCCGCCGCGTTGCGTGAACAGGTCGAAGTAGCGCATGAAGGCGACGCGGTCGGCATCAGCGGTGTCGATGAAATCGAACACCACCTGCAGCCGGGGAAAGCGCGCCATCCCGAGTTGTCGCGGTGGCAGCGTCTCCAGACTGAGGCTCAGGGTACCGCCGGCCGGCAGGCTCAACCGGATGCGGCCCGGGCCGTCATCGGCCATCGGCGCGTTGCGCGTGGCGCCCGGCAGCCAGGACCGGAACTCGCGCTCGACGCAGCCCATCTCGCGTTCGAAGCGCGGCCCGTACCAGCTCTGCATAGATCAGCCACCGGCCACAGGCGGCCAGATGGCCAGCACATCGCCCTCCACCAGGGTGCGCGTGGCCCGATCCTCTGGCTTGATGAAGACGCCGTTGACCAGCACCAGGTGCACCAGCTTGGGCGGCATGCCGTAGGGCGCGACGATGCCGGCCACCGTGGCATCGGCCGGGACGTCGAGTTCGACGCGGTTGCTGCTGCGGGCGTCCGCGGGCAGGTACTGCGTCAGGCTGGCGTAGAGCTTGAACGTGATTTTCATGGGCGCGCATGCTGCCAGGGCCGGCGCCCCGCGTTCATCTGAGCTTCAAATGTCCCCGTTCCTGCTGGGCCTGGGCCTGCGCCAGATAGGCCTGCTGCAGCAAGGTCGGGTCGGCCAGCAGCTTGTCCTTCCACTCCCCCAGGGCGATCTGCCCCTCCACCAGGCCGCGCATGACGCCGACATGGTCGGTCCAGCCGACGCTGTTGCAGCCCACCATGCGGTCGCCGCTGAACTGCAGGCTCAGGTGGCGGTGCGCTGCGGTGTCGGTCAACTCGACCGCTTGACCGCCGGCCACGCCCTGCCAGTTGCCAAAGCTGGTGGAGATCAGCCCCAACGTGTCCAGCACGTTGATCTGCGTGACACCCGGCAGCGAGGCAACGCGGCCCAGCATGTTCAGCGCCGCCACCCGCGCCTGCTCGGCCGCATTGGGCTGGATGGCGCTGACGATGGTCGTGCCGCTGACCTTGTCGAAGGCCTCCGCGCAGTCGCCGGCGGCATACACGCCGGGCACCGTGGTCTGCATGTGCTCGTCGGTCAGCACACCCAGCAGGCACTTGATGCCAGAGGTCTCCAGGAAGCCGATGTTGGGCTTGACGCCGGTGGCGCTGATGATGAGGTCGGCGTCGATGCGATGGCCGCTGGACAGGCGGGCCGACAATGGCGCCGCTGGCGTGTCGCCGCCCATGCCGACCGCGCTGGCCAGCTTGTCGAGCAGGCCGGGCGCCGGCGCGGCCTCGATGGCATCGACCCGCGTTCCGGTGTGGACCGTCACGCCCTTGGACTCGCACCACGCGCGGATCATGTTGCCGGCGGTCGGGCCCATCATGCGCGGCACCATGCGGTCGCCCATTTCGACCACCGTCAGCTTGACGCCGCGCGCCGCCAGCGCCTCCATGATGATGCAGCCGATGAAGCCGGCGCCCATCTGCAGCACGCGGGCACCCGGTGTCGCCCGGGCCATGATGGCGCGCGCATCGGCCAGGGTCCAGCAGGCCAGGACACCGTCCATGCCAATGCCGGGGATGGGTGGCGAGGCCGGTGACGACCCGGTTGCCACCAACAGCCGGTCGTAACCCAAGGCCGAGCCGTCGCTGAGGCGGACGCTGCGCGCCGCGACATCGACCGCCGTGGCGCGCACGCCGCGCCGCACGTCGATGCGCAGCTTCTCGAAGTGGCCTGCGCCGTGGCGCAGATGCGTGCCGGCCTCGCCGATGTTGCCGATCAGCAGGTAGGGGATGGCCATGCGCGAGTACGGCGCCTCGGGCTCGTCGCCCACCAGCGTGATCTCGTTCTGGGGCGCATGCTTGCGCAGGGTCTCGGCGGCGATGACGCCGGCCGGGCCGGCGCCGAGGATCACATGCTTCATGTCAATAGCCTCCACAAACAACGAAGGCGGTTGAGCCAACCGCCTTCGCAACCATGAGCGGCCCTTGCGGACCGGGATATTCAGCGCCTCACAGCCCGAGGCGGGCGCGGGTCTCGGGCTTCAGGGTGCCGTCGGCGTTCCAGCCTCGCACCGCGTAGTACTTGGGCAGCATCTCGGGCAGCTTGCTGGTCAGCCCCTTGGCCGGCCCACTCTTGGCGGCCTCGTTCAGCAGCCGCGGCGGCAGGGTGTCGTCCTTGTCGGTGAAGCCGGCGCGGTTGTTGAAGTCGCGCTCCATGTTCCACACCCGCTCGCCGATCTCGTCCAGCTTCTCGAGTGTGAACTCCGGGCCGCAGGCCGCCGCGAGCTGCGGTGCCAGGTCGCCCAGGTTCCAGGCGAAGGTGGTGAACACGCACACGCCGGCCGAGTCGAAGGTCGCGGTGGCGTCCTGGAAGGCCTTGACCAGTTCCGGCTTGCCCTCGGCGGACAACGGATCGGTCTTGATCGGGATGCCCATCACCTCGCTGGCCACGGTGTAGCTGCGCAGGTGGCAGGCGCCGCGGTTGCTGGTGGCATAGGTCAAGCCCATGCCCTGGATGCCACGGCCGTCGTAGGCCGGGAACTCCTGGCCTTTGACGCTCATGCTCAGCTCAGGATGGCCGTACTTGGCGGTCAACCGCTTGCTGCCCTGGCCGATCTCCTTGCCGAAGCCCGTGCCGACGGCCGTGGCCTCGGCCAGGTACACCAGCGCCTGCGCAGAGCCAAAGGTGGCCTCGATGCCGACCTGGTCCTTCGTCAGCACGCCCATCTCGTACAGCTCCATCACCGCGCCGATCGTGGCGCCGAAGCTGATCGGGTCCATGCCCTGCTCGTTGCAGATCACGTTGACGTACTGCAGCGCCTCCAGGTCGTTGACGCCGTTGGCCGCGCCCAGCGCCCAGGCCGCCTCGTACTCCAGGCCGCCGGAGGCGCCCAGGTACTGCGGCTTGTTCTGCACGCTGAAGTGCGTGGGGTCGATCTTGCTGATGCGCCCGCAGGCGATGGTGCAGCCGAAGCAGGCCTGGTTGGTCACCAGCTGCGGCTTGCCGTCGCTCTTGCGTGGCGTGCCCATGGCCTCGGCCCCGATGTCCTTGGCGCCCTCGAACTGGCTGTCGCGGTGGTTGCGCGTCGGCAGCGCGCCCACCTCGTTGATGACGTTCATCAGCACCTGGGTGCCGTAGGCCGGCAGGCCCTGGCCCGTGACCGGGTTGTCGGCCAGGATCTTCTTCTTCTCGTAGGTGACCTTCATGAAGGCCTTGGGGTCGGCGATGTTGCCCACACCAATGGTGCCGCGCACGGCGATGGCCTTCAGGTTTTTGGAGCCGGCGACGGCACCGACGCCCGAGCGGCCGGCCGCCCGGTGCAGGTCGTTGACCACCGCCGCGAACAGCACCTGGTTCTCGCCCGCCAGCCCGATGGAGGAGATGCGCACCAGCGGGTCCTGATGCTGCTTCTTGATCGTCTCCTCGGTGACCCAGACGCTCTTGCCCCACAGGTGGCCGGCGTCGCGCAGCTCGGCATGGTCGTCCTCGATCCACAGGTAGACCGGCTTGGCCGACTTGCCCTCGAAGATCACCATGTCCCAGCCGGCCATCTTCAGCTCGGCGCCGAAGTAGCCGCCCGAGTTGGAGCAGGCGATCGCGCCCGTCAGCGGCCCCTTGGTGACGACGGTGTACCGCCCGCCGGTGGAGGCCATGGTGCCGGTCAGCGGCCCGGTCGCCCAGATCAGCTTGTTGTCCGGTGACAGCGGGTCGACTCGGGCGTCGACCTCCTCGACGATGTATTTGGTGGCCAGGCCACGCGAGCCCAGATAGGCGCGCGCCCAGTCCATGTTCAGCGGCTCGGACTTGACCGTGCCGGCGGTGAGATTGACGCGAAGGATCTTTCCAGCCCAGGACATGTTGGTTCTCCCCTTATGCGGCGTTGGTCT
>JBJXHB010000508.1:0-2873 GCA_046160725.1 Aquabacterium sp. | reverse complement strand
GCCTTGCCGGCGGCCGGTGCGTCCATGGCGGGCTCCGATGTCATGGCCGGCACGATAGCCCCGGTGGCCGATCGGGTTCAAGTGGGCTGCGACGAGCCACGGATTGCCGGGACTGGGCCGCGGCCGGTGGCTGCTGCCATGCGTTGCGTGACGGCGGCAAGCACCCGCCCGTCACGGTCACCCTGCCGCACGGGCCCCTGAAGACCCGTGCCGGAACATCAGACGCCTGCGCGCTGCAGGCGAGCGGACAAGGACTCGCGCAGGGAATCGGCCGCGTCCTTCAGGTGGGCCAGGCTCTCGGCGCTGAGCCCGGGACGCTTGACCGCTGCGTCGACCCGCGCCAGCAGAGTCTGCGCATCGCTGCGCACCAGCGAGCGGGCGTCGGCGCGCGACAGCGCCGCAGGGCGCAGCACCAGCGCCGCCAGCTTGTTGACATGCTCGCGCTGCAAGGCCCGGCGCGCCGCCGGTATGTCGCCGCTGCCCGCCAGGTCGCTCCAGACATCGCGCAGGATGCGG
The DNA here is from genome assembly GCA_046160725.1 of Aquabacterium sp. GTDB lineage: Bacteria > Pseudomonadota > Gammaproteobacteria > Burkholderiales > Burkholderiaceae_C > JBJXHB01. Next base: position 2,357 of record JBJXHB010000508.1, on the reverse strand, counting down.
CCATACAGCTCGCTCAGCCGGAAGGCGTCGGCGGGCCGATCGACCTTGGCCTCTGCATCGATGATGCGCTGGGCCAACCCGTCGCTCATCAGGTGCTCCAGCAGGGCGCGCTGCAGCTCCGTCACCATGGCGGTCACCGGCATGTCGGTCTGCATCGCTGCGCCGCTGAACGCCGCGTCGCCACGCTCCTGGTAGTCCGGCGCCAGCTTGCGTTGCAAGGCGGGCGGCACCACCAGCGCGTCGGCGGCAAGAGCGCCGCGCGCGATCACGTCCAGCGCCTGGCGCTGCACCGCCGCAGGAGTGGGCTCCAGCGGATCGCGTCCGGTGCCGGGGTGGTCGCGCAGCGTGCGAAGGCCACCGATCTGCCGCATGGCGACGCCCACGGCCCGTGCGGCGTCCCGCACGGCGTAGCTGACCGACCGGCGCAGCACGGCGTAGTCCTGCTTTGGATCCAGGTTGCGCGTGCTCTGGCGCTGCAGCAGGTCGCGGGCGATGGTCAGGCGCTTGTCCGCGAATTGCAGCGGGTCGTCGCCCAGGTCGAAGTGCAGGCTCTCCGGGTCGATGCCAAGGAAATTGTCTTCATCGGTGCCGTAGGCCAGCAGGGGCTCGGCACTGCGGCCCGCGATGCGCCGCAGCTCCTCGGCCTCGGCCTGTGGCTCCATGGGCTTGTAGGCGTATTCGATGGCCCAGTAGTCGTAGGGCCCGAGCACCGTCTGGAAGCCCTGGGTGGCCGGCGCGCCGGGCCGCGCCAGGTTGATCGGCGCGTACTCCATCACCGAGCCAGCCAAGCCGTTCTTCCTGACCCACTCCGCATCCGACAGCTGGGCATCGGTGTAGATGCGCGACGACCGGAAGTTGTGCCGCAGGCCCAGGGTGTGGCCAACCTCATGGATGGTGGTGTCGGTCAGGTACAGCCGCACCCACTCCTCGGCCTCGGGGCTGTCGGGTGCGACTTCGCCACGGGCTTCCAGCACGTCCAAGGCATAACCGAGCTGCTCGAAGGCCATGTCGCCGTGCTGGCAGAACAGGTGCTCCAGCGGGCTGCCAAAACCCCGCGCAGTGGCATCACCATGCTGCACTCCGGCCTGCAGCAGCGCCTGCCAGTCCTCGGCCTTGGTCAGCAGCTGCGAGCGGATGGTGCGCACGCCGCGCGAGCTCAGGCTCTCGAAGCCGATGTCGGCGTCCAGGATCTCGCCGCTGCGCGGGTCGACCTGGCTCGGGCCGATGGCACCAAAGCGCGGCTGGGCATTGGTCATCCAGCGGATGGAAGCGACGCCGACGTCCAGCGTGTCGAAGTCCGCGTCGTCCGGCTGGACCTTGACCTGGATCGCATCCTTGAAGCCGATCTTCTCGAACGCCGGGTTCCAGGCCAGCACGCCGGCGGTCAACGCCTCCCGATACTTGACCGGGATGGTCTTGTCGAGCCAGAACACGATCGGCTTGACGGGCTCGCTTAGGGCCGCCGCCGGGTCCTTCTTCTCCAGACGCCAACGGTTCACGAAGCGTTGGCGCGGGCTGCGCACCAGGTCGTCGCTGAAGTCCATCACGCCGGTGCTGAAGTAACCGACGCGGGCATCGGCCGCGCGTGGGCGCATCGGCTGGGCCGGCAGCTCCGAAAGTGAGTAGTGCAGGCCCATGAACAGGCTGCGCGCGTCGGGCAGGTTGCCCGGCACCGATGGCACCGCATACGGCGGCATGCCGGGCTGTGGCATGGCCACGGTTGCCGTGGCGTAGTGCGCCTGGACGTCGAAGAAGACCGCATCGGCGCGGGCCCGTGCCTTGGCCAGTGTCGAGTGCCGGCCGTCAAAGGCGTAGTTCTGGCGGTAGGTGCGCTGCAGCGAAATGCCCAGGCCGAGCAGGTCGCCCATGAACAGCGAATTCGCCTCTATCAGGATGGTCTTGCGCTCCGGATGCGCTGCGCTGGCGATGGCGGCTGATGCGATCAGGCTGGGCGAGAAGCCGGCCGCGACTGCATGCGCCGAAGGCGACTTCTCGGCCCCCACCGCGGAGGCATTGCGGGCCAGCAGCTGCACATGCTGTTGGTACTTGCGGAACTCGACCATCTGGGTCTTGCCCCAGCTGCCCCAGTTGCCGATCATGGTGCCGCCAAAGAAACCGTTCTCACCGATGCCCCGCGACAGCTTGGGCGCCATCAGCAGCGGCCGGCCGAAGTCTTCCGGCTTGAGTTCGATCCAGGTCTTGTCGTCCTTCTGCCAGAGGGTGAACAGGCCGTCGATCTTCTTGGCGTCCTTGACCACGGTGTCGAAGGGCGGCGGCGAGCCCGGGGCCGGCGGCGGTGCCGGCGGGCGCGCGGCCGCCGTCGCGTTGCCCGGGGCAGACGCAGCCGCCCCAGGACG
>JBJXHB010000507.1:0-3267 GCA_046160725.1 Aquabacterium sp. | reverse complement strand
GTGGCGTGTGGCTGTGCCACACAACGAGCCGGCAACGACGACTGGCGCAGCAAATCACTCCGGCCCTTCGGGTTGAGGCTGAAAAGGGGTGCATGCGTCGTTGCAAATGCTCGCGATACCAAAGGGTATCGCTGTGCTTTGCGCCTATACTGCACCCCTTTGCAGCCTCAACGCGGGCCCGACCCAAGGCCCGACAGGCTCCTAGGCCTCATATGCGCGTCCAGCGACTCCTTTCCGCAGTGTCGGCTGCAGTTCTGTTGTCGGCGCCCTGTAACGACGCCACCGCGACGCAGATACGTGCCTCTGCATTCGCATGTGACTCCGGGCCGTATGCAGTTGTACTGCCAAAGCACTACCCGACCTTGCACAAGATTGGAAAGCACAACTGGACCGACATCGAGTCTCACTCTGTTGGCGGCCTGGCTTCCACGACGAGGCGAATCGAGTACGTCGGAATGACGGCGGATCTGCTGCTCTCCAGCGGCACGCCGAATGCCTACAGGCTTCTTGCCTTGGACGTCAGCAGCAGGCGATGGCACATTGGCCCGCTGTCCGTTGGGCAGAACCCTTGGAGGTCTGTCAAGGACTCAGCCCTCGACGGTGTCAGCCGAGACGGAAGTATCGAGATCCTTGGAGCAAGTGACTCTGTGCGACTCGTGGTCCGAGGTGGCAGGATCGACCAGGTGCGCTATCGGTGCCCAGCGGCCGGGGCCAGATGAGACCTAACCAATTTATCAAGCGGCGTCGGTAGCGACGCAATCCTCCGCTCAGCGCGGCGTCTCTGGTGCCGCGCCGGTTGCAGGCGTGATGACCGGCGGGCCGGCCGCATCCAGGGCCTCGGCCAGCAGTTGCAGCGCGGCCATGGCAAAGCGCAGCATGTTGTCCGCGCGGTGGTCGCTGTCGGTGCGCAGCAGCCGCTGCATGGCCACCGGCCCGTCGACGGCCAGGCAGCTGTGGCCGGCCGGGTCGCCGTAGGTGTTGCCGCTGGGGCCGGCGGCGCCGGTCTCGGCCAAGCCCCAGCTGGCCTTGAACCGCTGGCGCTGGTGCCGGGCCAGCAACTGGGCATAGGGCGGGCTGGACGAGCGCAGGCCGGCCATGTCTTCAGCGGTCAGCGTGGTCAGCAGGCGTCCTGCGCGGCGCGTGTACAGCACCGCTCCGCCCAGGTAGTAGGCCGATGCACCCGCGCGCGCCAGCAGCGCAGCCGACAGCAGGCCGCCCGCCGACGACTCGGACACGGCAATGGTCTCGCCGCGCGCGGCCAGGCGGTCGCCCACCGCGCAGCCGAGATCGAACAGGGCCTGGAGGTCCAAGGGGCCGGGCATGCTGCGCTCGCTCACAAATGGTCAGCCCGGGTCCGCACCGGTGGCGATGGGTGCGCCCGGCTGGGCACACCATTCGCTCCAGGACCCCGGATACAGCGCGGACCCACCCAGGCCGGCCAGGTGCAGGGCCAGCAGGTTGTGGCACGCGGTGACGCCGCTGCCGCATTGCTGCACCACGTCGGCCGGCACGCGACCGTCCAGCACCGCCGACCATTCGGTGCGCAGCTGTGCGGCCGGCTTGAAGCCACCGTCGGCGGCGAGGTTGTCCCGGAAGGGTCGGTTGCGCGCGCCGGGGATATGGCCGCCCACGGGGTCCAGGGTCTCGTTCTCGCCGCGGAAGCGGTCGGCGGCACGCGCATCGACGACCATCTGCCGCTGATCGACCGGCCGTGCCAGGCCGGCTTGCAGCTCGCCATAGGCCACCGTCGCCTCCAGCGCCGGCCGCAGCGCAAAGCGGCTGGCCGCCCGTGGCCGCGCGGGGCCGGCCTCGACCGGGCCGCCGGCCCGCAGCCAGGCCTGCCAGCCACCATCGAGCACCGCGGCGCCGGCATGGCCAGCCCAGCGCAACATCCACCAGGCGCGGGCGGCATACATGCCGCCAGACCGGTCGTAGCAGACAAAGAAGCTGTCCGGGCCACCACCGATGGCGGCGATGCGCTGCGCGAAGGCGTCCGGCGACGGCAGGGGATGGCGGCCGTTGCGGCCGGTCCTGGCCGCACTGAGGTCGCGGTCCAGGTGCAGGTGGACGGCGCCGGGCAGGTGGCCCTCCTGAAAGGACCGCTCGCCGGCATCGGTGTCGGCCAGGTCGAAGCTGCAATCCAGGCACAGCAGGCCCGCGCCGGCAGCCTGCACCCGCTGAAGCAGGTCGGCAGCTCGCAACAGGGTCTGGTTCAGGGTCGGCTCGGACATCGGATGCATCGGTGGACTGGGGATCCGGGGATGGTATGCGCAGGTCAACCCGCGGGCCGGGCCGGATGGCGTCGTGCCGTCGGCCCATGACACACTGGCGCGCCGGCCTCGGCCGGAATGCCGGATGAGCCCATGCCCGACCTGACCCATGCCCTGATGGCCACTGCCGTGGCCGGCCTGACGACCTTGGCCGCGGCCCAGCCTGCCGCTGCGCCGGCGGCCGACGCCCTGGCGCCAGTGGCCTGGCTGGCCGGCTGTTGGGCGCGGCTGGATGCCGAGCCTGGCAGCATCGAGCAATGGATGGCGCCGGCCGGCGGCACGATGTTCGGCATGTCGCGCACGCTCAAGGCCGGGCGCGCCGTGGCGCATGAGTTCCTGGAGCTGCGCGCCGCACCCGAGGGCCCGATCACCTACACCGCCCATCCGTCGGGCCAGCGCACCACGAGCTTCACGCTGGCGCGCCATTCAGCGCAGGAACTGGTGTTCGAGAACCCCGAGCACGACTTCCCGCAGCGCATCATCTACCGCCGCCAGGGGGACCAGCTCAGTGCGCGCATCGAGGGTCTGCGACGCGGCAAGCTCAGCGGCATCGAGTTCCTTTTCAAGCGTTGCTGACGGCCGATGCGCGCCAGGACCCGCATCAAGATCTGCTGCATCGCCAGCGCCGACGAGGCCGCGTTGGCCATTGACGCTGGCGCGGATGCGCTGGGGCTGGTGTCGGCCATGCCCAGCGGCCCCGGCGTCATCGACGAGGCGGCCATCGCGGTGGTGGTGGCATGGCTTGCCGCGCAGCGGTCCGCACACGCCGACAGCTTTCTGCTGACCGCGCTGTGTGACGCCGCTGCCCTGGCCGCGCAACATGCGCGCTGCCCGGCGCATACCCTGCAGTTGGTGGACCGGCTGCCGGTCGGCGAGTTGGCCCGATTGCGACAGGCCCTGCCGGGGGTGCGACTGGTGCAGGTGGTCCATGTCGAGGACGAAGCAGCGGTGGCCGAGGCGCTGGCCGCGGCCGCCGATGTCGATGCCCTGTTGCTGG
>JBJXHB010000506.1:0-9988 GCA_046160725.1 Aquabacterium sp. | reverse complement strand
GCTTCGCGTTCGTAGCGCAGCTCTCTCGATTCCTTGACGACGCCGCACAGCACATCGTGCGTGAGCTCGACGCGGCGCAGGTCCAGGCGCTCCTCGACGCGCAGCAAGCGGCGGTTGACCAGCGCGGAAAGCGCGTCTGGCGCAGCACCGGCCGCGGCGAAGGCTTTCCTCACGCGCTCCTCGCCCAGGCTCTCCCGGTAGCCCGACTCGGTGAGCATCTCGTCTTCGATGAAGCGGCGCACGCCCGCGGGCTGGTCGGCGAGCGAGCGTTCGTAGAACTCGTGCAGGATGTTCTCGCGCGAACCGGCGAGCAGATCCGTCGAAATCTCGTTGCGCGCCTGGGCGATGCGGGTGTTGTTCAGCTCGCGGCACACGAGCGAGAGCAGCGAGGGCTCGACCTCGGCGTTGCGCAGCTCGGCGCCGCCGGCAACAAAGCGCACGATGGCTTCTGCCACCTCTTGCTGCACCAGCGCGCCACCCGGCCGCAGCACCGCGTCGAGCGCCTGCGCACCGGTCATGCGCGCCAGCCGCATGCGGTTTTGCGTGATGCTGGGCATCCGGGCCTTCAGCGCCTCCAGGTGCGCGAGGTAGTCCTCGCGCAGCGAGATCAGGATGCGGTAGTCGCAACGTGCAAAGTCGAAGTGCTCGATCAGTGTGTCGTCGGCGTCGAGCCGCGCCTCCAGCTCGCGCGGCGGGCGGTTTTCCACCAGGTCGGCCAGTTCGGCGATGAAGGTGGCGGCGCGCTCGCGCCCGCCGTCGTCGGTCTGCGCCAGGGTGAAGATCTCTTCGAACTGGTCGAAGATCAGGAGCGGCGTGAGCGTGCGGCCTGCGGCGTCGCGCAGCATGTCGTCGCGGTGGTGCAGGAACTCCCACAGCGATTCACCCTGCACCGAGGCACCGGTCTGCGTCCAGCTGCCCGAGACCATCGTCTCGCGGAAGATGGCCTGCTTGATCTGCTCGGCCGGCGGCGGCGAGTCGGCGGCGTAGTCCAGCCGCACATACACCGGGCAGAACCCCTCGGGCCGCAGGCGCGGCACCAGGCCGGCGCGCAGGATCGAGGTCTTGCCCAGGCCACTCTGGCCGAACAGCACGGTGAGCGGCTTGCGTTGCACGCGCCGGGCCAGCTCAGCCACTTCCTCGTCACGGCCGTGGAACCAGGCACGGGTGGACTCGCTGAAGGAGTCCAGCCCGAGCCAGGGCTGCTGTGAATCGACGGTGCTGGATTGCATGGGGCCGAATCTACACGGCCCGACGCGGTCGGCCGGGTCGGGCCGTCTTGAGGTGACAGGGCTTATGCAGCGCAGGGGCCCTTTCGTTGATACTCAGGATGCCGTTGCCGACCCACTGGAGCCCAAGCCCGATGCAATCCCCGCCCAGCCCGCTTGCCGCCGCAAGCCAGACGCTCGACGAGGACGGCTGGGACGACCTGCTCGACTACATCGAGGACCGCAGGGTCATCCCGATCGTCGGCCCCGAACTGCTGAAGGTGCAGACCGAGGCCGGCCCGCGGCTGCTCTACGACTGGGCCGCAGAGAAGCTGGCGGCCAAGCTGAACGTCGACCTCGCCGAGCTGCCCCAGCCGGCCACCCTCAACGATGTGGTGTGCTGGTTCCTGGCCGCACGTGGCCGCCGCGAGGAGGCCTACACGCGGCTGCGCAGCGTGCTGCGCGAAGCGACCTTTGTGCCGCCCAAGGCCCTGACGCAGCTGGCGCAGATCAGCGGGTTTGACCTGTTCGTCACCACCACCTTCGACCCGCTGCTCGAGCAGGCCATCAACAGCGAGCGCTTTGGCTCAGGCGCGGGTGGCGGTGGCGAGCGCTCGGCCGAGGTGCTGGCCTATGCGCCCAACCGCGTGACCGACCTGCCCACCGAACGTGAGCAGCTCAAGCGCCCGGTGGTCTACCACCTTCTTGGGCGTTTGTCGGCTTCACCCACCTACGTGATCACCGACGAGGACATGCTCGAGTTCATCTGCGGCCTGCAGAGCGAGCACCTGGCGCCGGAGAAGCTGTTCCACGCGCTGGAGCACAACCACCTGCTGCTGATCGGCGGCAACTTCACCAACTGGCTGGCGCGGTTGTTCCTGCGCATGGCCAAGCGGCGGCGGCTGTCCGACCCCCGCGACGTCGGCGAGGTGCTGGCCGATGGCCACAGCGGCGGCGACCGGCGGCTGATGAGCTTCCTGCAGCAGGTGAGCGTGCGCACGCGGGTGTTCGACGGCGCGGCCGAGTTCGTCGATGAACTGCACCGGCGCTGGATGCTGCGCGCTGCCGCCCAACGCGGCGCACCGCAAGCGGGCCAGGCGCCTCATGGCGACGTGGGCCGCCATGACCGGCAGCTGGCCACCGTGCTGTTCACCGACATCGTCGGCTCGACCGAACTGGCCGTGAACCTGGGCGACCGCGCCTGGCGCGAACTGCTGCAGCGCGTTCTCGCCAAGGCGAGGCAGCAATTGGCGATTCACCGTGGCAACGAGGTGGACAACGCCGGCGACGGGCTCTTCGCCACCTTCGACGCCCCGGCGCGCGCCGTGACCTGCGGCATGGCGATGGCCCGCGCCGCACGCACGCTGGGTGTCGAGATCCGCTGCGGCGTGCACACCGGCGAGGTCGACACGGGTGGCGCCAAGGCGGCCGGCATCGCGGTGCATATCGGCGCCCGCGTGATGTCGCTTGCAGGGGCCGGCGAGGTGCTGGTGTCGGGCACGGTGCGCGATCTCACTGCCGGTGCCGGGTTCGACTTCGAGGCACGCGGCACGCATGCGCTCAAGGGCGTGCCGGGCGAGTGGACGGTGTTCCGGGTCGCTGAACGCGGCGTGTAGCGGTGACTCCTACCGCCCCGCGGGCAGCACCGCGTGCACCGCCTCGGCCACGGTGGCCACGATGCGGTCCACCACCGCCTCGGTGCTGACCAGCGGCGGGCCGAGGTAGAGGTGGTCGCCGCGGCCGCGGGTGATCAGGCCGCGCTCGCGCAGGGCGGCCACGACCTGCGGCCCGATCTTGCGGCTGGCGTCGAAATTACGCTTGTTGGCGCGGTCCTCGACCAGCTCGATGGTGGCCATCAGCCCCAGGCCGCGGATGTCGCCGACATGGGCATGCGTGCCCAGCGCCTGGCGCAGGCCTTGGTGCAGCCGCTCGCCCAGCGTGGCGGCACGGGCCACCAGGTTCTCGCGCTCGATCACGTCGATGGCGGCCAGCGCCACGGCGCAGGACACCGGGTGGCCGCTGTAGGTGTGGGCATGCATCCACGGGTCCGCGCCGGGCCGCTCCAGCACCGCGCCCACTTTGTCCGACAGGCCGACGCCGCCCAGCGGCACATAGCCGCTGGTGATGCCCTTGGCAAACTGCATCAGGTCCGGCTGCACGCCCCAGTGGTCCAGCGCAAACATCTTGCCGGTGCGGCCGAAGCCGGTGATCACCTCGTCGGCCGCCAGCAGCACGTCGTACTTGTCGCAGATCTCGCGGATGCGCTTGAAATAGCCCGCCGGTGGCACGTAGGAGCCGGCGCCGCACACCGGCTCGATGATGAACAGGGCCACCGTGTCCGGCCCCTCGGCCAGGATCGCGCGCTCGAGTTCGTCGGCGGCGGCGGTCTCGGTATCGGCGCCGGGCGGCACCACATAGCGGTAGCGGTCGTGGTTGGGGATGTGCACGAATCCCGGCATGCGCGGCTCGAAGGCTGTCCAGTAGGCCGGCATGCCGGTGGCGCACATCGACGCCAGCGTGGCGCCGTGGTAGCCGCCCAGCAGACTGATGGTCTTGTGCTTGCCCGGCTTGCCGATGGCCTTGTAGTAGTAGCGGGCGAACTTGATGGTGCTGTCGGTGGACTCGCCGCCGCCGCAGGTGAAGAAGAAGCGCCGGATGTTGGGATACACCAGGCCGGCCAGGCGCTCGCCCAGCTCCATCGCGCGCAGGTTGGTGTTGCCGCTGTAGGGCGAGGCGTATGCCAGCTCGCCCATCTGGCGTGCGGCCGCGTCGACCAGCTCGCGCCGGCCGTGGCCCAGCGTCACGTTCCACAGGCCGGACATCGCGTCCAGGTAGCGCTTGCCGTCGGCATCGATCAGCTCGCAGCCCTCGCCGCGCACCCACACGTTGCCGGCCAGGTGGGTGGCCGGGTTGTGCAGGGAGTGGACCAGGGCGCGGTGGTCGCGCTGGATCAGGTCGGCATTGGTGGTCATGGGCGGTGCTCCTTCATCATCCGAGTTGCAGGTGCTCGGCCACGAGCAAGCGCTCGCGCCGGGCCACGTGGGCCATCGAGTCTGCCGCGACCTGCCGGCCGATGTCACTGGCATAGGCCGCCTCGAAGGCGGCCTGGTCGTCAAACCAGAGTTCGGACACACCGTCGACGCCGGCGTCCGAGCCGACCAGGTTGAACACCAGCTTGCGCAGCCCCGGCAGCTGGCGCGCCATCGGGCCATGCGCGTGCAGCCACCAGTCGGCAAAGGCCTCGCGCGTCATGTCCTCGCGCCGCGTGAGCAGGATGATCGCCTTGAACATGCCGCGCTCACTTCACCGGCTGGATGCGGTGCAGCGGCCGGCCGCCGATGGCCAGCACCAGTGCCACCACCACCTCGTCGGCGTGCGGCGCGTCGGGGATGGTGATCTCCGCCGCGTCCATGTCGTCGAAGTTCCAGATCCGATTCTTGTGGGTCACCGGCATCACGATCACCGACCCTGGGCCGCCGAGCTTCTTGGTCGAGGGGATGATGTCCTCGCCCTTGTGCACGGCCTTTCGCACCGGCGCACCGAACTTCGGGTGCAGCAGCGCGGCGGCATGCTCGATCTCGCCTGCGGTGCCAACGATGGCGCCCTTGCCGTAGGCGGTGACATCGTCCGGCGCCACGCCCAGTGCCGCCACGCCGCGCTCGGCCAGCAGCGCGGCCACCTCGGCGCCCAGGTCGTACAGGTGTGCCAAGTCCTCCACATAGCGGCCGGCATACGGGTTGGCGATCACCGCCGCCACCGTCACCTTGCGTGTGGCCGGCGACACGGCACGCCCGGCCTCGCGGTGGGTCTCCTCGAGCTGGATCACCAGCTTGCGCAATTGCAGCAACGACATCGGTCCTGGCCTCCGTGGGTGGGAGGGGGCACTCTACGGCAACCGGTGCGGCGACTGGTTGGGGCTGTCCCGTGTGGGTCTGGCTTGTTGCCCGGGCACGGTGGTCACGCGACCATCCGGCCCTGCGACGTGGAGGGGATCCGGCGCGATGCCGAGGCCGAGGTGTTGCGGCACGCGCAGCGTCAGGCCCGGTCGAGGCGGCGCAACCGGGTGCGCAGGCGGCGGATCTCGCTCTCCAGGTCCGCCACCAGCGCGGCCAGTTCGGGTGCCGCGTCGAAGTCCCGCTCCAGGCGGACCATGCTTCGAACGCGTTCCACGGCCACGGTCTCGAAGAGCCAGGAGTCGGCATCCGCCCGTGCCGGCGCCAGCAGGCCGGAGCCGATGCGCTCGAGCACCCATTGCGGATGCACGGTGGTCGCGCGGCAGAGTTCGTCCAGCGACAGCAGCGTCTCGGCCATCGTCGTCGACAGATCGATGTGGCGCATGGTCTTCATCCTCCGCCTGTGGGCTCGCCGGCGGCCTCTGACGCTGCGACCTTGCGGGCGTCGAAGTCAGGCAGCTCGCGCGCCATCTGTTCATACAACGGGCGGGCGCGTGGATCCAGCGCGCTGGGCAGGATGACGCGCAGCCGCAAGTCCAGGTTGCCGGCCTGCTTGCCCGGCAGGCCCTTGCCTCGCACCGTGACGACACGCCCGCTCTGGGCGCCGGCGGGCACGCGCACATTGAGCGTGCTGCCGTCGGGCAGCCCCACCGGGACCACGGCGCCGAGCGCGGCTTCCCACGGCGCGATTGGAAGATCCGTCGACAGGTCGGCGCCATCGACATGGAAGCGGGGATCGGGGCTGAAATGGACCTCGAGCAGCAGGTCGCCGGCCGGCCCGCCGCCGATGCCGGCACCGCCTTGTCCGGCCAGCCGGATCAACTGCCCCGCGCGCACGCCGGCCGGGAACTTCACTTCCAGCGTGCGGTGCTGCAGCGTGACCCGGCCCTGGTCGTCGACGTGCGGGCTGCGCAGCGTCACCTGCCGCACGGCGCCGCGGTAGGCGTCCGCGATGTCCAGCGTGACGCGGGCATGGTGGTCCTCGCCGTGCATCGACGCGCCATCGCTGCGCCCGGCATGCGGCTGGCGGCGCCGGCCGGCGCCGGCGCGGCCGAACATCTGGGTGAAGAAGTCGCTGTAGGCGCTGGCGTCCATGCCATCGACTCCGCCGCCCGAGAACTCGAAACCGTCGTCCCAGCCGGGCGGAGGCGCGAAGGGTTCGCCGGGGCGCGGTCCCTGGCCGACGGCGTCGTAGGCCGCCCGCCGCTGCGGATCGGACAGCACGGCGTTGGCCTCGTTGACCTCGCTCATGCGTGCCGACGCATCCGGCTCCTTGCTGACGTCGGGGTGGTACCGGCGCGCGAGCTTGCGATAGGCCTTCTTGATGGCGTCCGCATCGGCGTCGCGCGCGACGCCCAGAACCGCGTAGTAGTCCTTGAACTCCACTGGATTTGATCTCCCGCAAAGGCATATGACGCCACGGGTACCGATCTTCAAGGGGGTCTTGATTTCCGGCCATCCGGTCCCGAAGTGGGGTCTTGTCGGGCGGCATTCCGCCGCCGGAGCAGCACACCGAATGGAGAACTGACCATGCTGTACAGAAGCTTGTTGCCGCGCGACATGTTTGCCGACCTGGATCGGCTCCAGCGCGAGATGCAGGGCATGTTCGATGTCTCGCCGGCGATCCGCGGGCCGGGGCGTGGCGGCTATCCGGCGTTGAACGTGGGCACCACACCGTCGTCGGTGGAGGTCCACGCCTTCGCGCCGGGCCTGGACCCGGGGACGATCGAGCTCAACCTCGACCGCGGCGTGCTCACCCTGTCGGGCGAGCGCAAGGGGCATGACGCTCCGGACGACGGGAGGGCCACCTTGCACATGCAGGAGCGTTTTGCCGGGCGCTTCCGCCGCGTCGTGAACCTGCCCGACGACATCGACCCGAATGGCGTCAGCGCCGAGTACCGGGACGGCGTGCTGCGGGTGAGCATCAAGCGCCGCGACGCCGTACAGCCGCGCCGCATCCCGATCCAGTGAACCCGAAGGAGAGCACCATGAACACCGTCAACACCATGCCCGACCGCGCCGCCGAGCGCCCGCAACCGGCCCTGCTGCCGCTGGTGGATGTGATCGAGGACGCCCACGGCATCACGCTGTATGCGGACATGCCCGGCGCGCCCCGGGACAAGCTGCAACTGCGCGTCGACGATGACCAGCTGACCATCGAGGCCGAGATGGCCCTGTCCACGCCCGAGGTCCTGCAAGCCAGCTATGCCGAGGTCACGCGCGCGGCCTACCGGCGCACCTTCACGCTGAGCAAGGAGCTCGACGCCGACAAGGTCAGCGCCGAGCTGAGCCAGGGCGTGCTGCGGGTACGCATACCGAAGGCCGACCATGCGCAGCCGCGCAAGATCGCCGTCCAGGTGAGCTGAGTCGCGGCGCGGGGCCGACGCCTCAGGGCGCCGCCCTGCGCCAGCCCTGCAGGGCCGGGCCGAGCGTCTCCACCTCTCGCGCACGCCAGCGGCTGCGGGCGTCGATCGCGGCAACGGCCTGCGCCACCGGCGTGTCGCCCGCTTCGCCCAGGTGCTGCCGCTGGGCTGCCGCCAGGCGCTGCGGCATGTCCGCATCGACGCTGTGCCAGGCCGCCTTGGGCAGCAGCCACGGCAGGGCGCCGAAGAGCCCGTCGCCCACCAGCGCCTTCCAGGCCGGCCAGTGGCGCAGCAGATGCGCGAAGACCTGCGCGCCACGCTGCGCGTTCCAGGACAGGGCGCCCGGCAGCGCGCCCGCCTGGGTGCGGGGCAGGCGGCCGTTGACCGCGGCGTCCAGCAGGGCCTCGATCAGCGCGGGCTCGCCCACCTGGGCCAGGGCCTGGAAGTACAACCATCGGTCGTCTTCGCGCCCGGCAGCGGACATGGCGGCCAGCAGCCGCTCGACGCGGGCCGCGTCCGCGGCCGGGCCCGCGGCGGCCAGCACCGTGCGGCGCAGCGCGCCCGGCATGCCGCTGGTGAGGTCCATGGCGGCCTCGAAGCGGCGCTCGGCCTCGGCACGCGTGGGCGCATCCCCCGTGCGCGCGAGCTCGGCGATGGCGCGTCGGCGCAGGCCCTGCAACTCGGCCGGCTCATCGGCCGGTCCGTCCCAGCCCACGGCCTGCAGTGCCTGGCGCAACAGGTCCTGGTGGACACGCCGCAGTTCGGCCTCGGGCGCCGCGCCGGCCAGCATCTTCCCGATCTCGTCGACCTGGTCCAGTGCGGTGATCCACAGCATGGCAGCGCCGGCGTCGCGCGGCGCGGGCAGTGCGGCCCACCAGGGTAGGTGGCCGGCGAGGTCCTGCCGCGCTACGCCGGCCAGGGCGAAGCTGTCGCTCAACAGCGCCAGCTGGTCGGGGGCCGGCAGCGCCGCGAATGTCGGCGCCAGGGCTTGCCGCGAGCCCTCGTCATAGGCCACGCGGTAGTAGCCCGCGGCGCCGGCATTGGCACGCACCGGCGCGCCGTCGCACGGCCCCCAGCGCAGGCTGGCCGTGGGGCCGTCCAGCATCACGGTGCGCAGGGCAGGGCCCCGCGCCAGCTGCACCGGGATCGGCCACCGCTGCGGTGCCAGCGGCGCCTCGCTGAACCGCTGCTGCGCCAGGTCGATGCGCAGCTGCCCGTCCTCGCACCGGGTGGCCACGCTGACGAGCGGCAAGCCGGTCTGGTCGGTCCAGCCGCGGGCCATGGCACCGACATCGCGCCCGGCCGCGCGGCCGATGTGATGCCACAGGTCGCCCGCCGTGGCCGGCTTCATCTGCCGCTCGGCCATGTAGGCACGCAGTCCGCGGCGCAAGCGCGGCTCGCCGACCCATTGCTCGACCATCGACAGCACCGACCCGCCCTTGTCATAGGTGACGTTGTCGAAGACGTCGAAGACGCGGCTCTCGGCCAGCGGGGCGCCGCGGATGGCGCGGCTGGCGGGCCCGGCATCGCGTTGCATGACCCGCTCGATGTCCCGGCGCACCGACAACGGGGTGTTCCAGGCCGGGTTGAAGTGGTGCGTGGCCTTGCGCTCCAGCCAGGTGGCGAAGGCCTCGTTCAGCCAGATCTCGTTCCAGCCCGACGGCGACACGAGGTTGCCGAACCACTGGTGCGCGATCTCGTGCGCCATGATGGAGAACACGGCGCGTTGCGCCGCCGGCGTGCTGCGCCGCGGGTCCCACAGCAGCAGCGTCTCGTAGTAGCTGATCAGCCCCCAGTCCTCCATGGCCCCGTCGCGCACGCCCGGCACCGCCAGCTGGTCCAGCTTGGGCAGGCGATAGGGCTGGCCGAAGTAGTCCGCCAGCCAGGGCAGCAGCTGTTGGGTGGCTTCCAGGGCATAGGCGGCCTGCGGGCCCTTGCCGGGCGCCGTGAGGATGGCCACCGGCACCTTGCCGGCGCGCCCCTCGACGCGGTCGAAGCGACCCACGGCCAGCGCCACCAGATAGCTCGGCATCGGTGGCGTGGGCGCGAAGCGGTGCAGGGTCCAGCTGCGGCCACCAGCGGGGCTGTCGCGCTGCGCCACCCGCGGCATGTTCGACACCACGTCCAGGCCTTGCGGCGCCCGCACCGAGACCTCGAAGACGGTGCGGAACACCGGCTCGTCCATCACCGGCATCACCATCCGTGCGAACACCGCCTGCAACTGCGTGGCCAGCATGCGGCTGGGGGCCGCGCCACCGCCGTGCTCGACGACAAACAGCCCGGAGTCCGTGGCCTGGACCTGGCCGCGCCAGGCCAGGCGGATGCTGTGCCGGCCGGGCGGGATGGGCCGGCCATCCACCGGCACCAGGCGCCAGGTCGAGCGCGCGGCATCCGGCTGAACCTGCAGCTCGCGTTCGCGCCGGCCGGTCAGCAGCGTCGCCGTTCCCCGGTCAAGCTGCTGGGCGTG
>JBJXHB010000505.1:0-2579 GCA_046160725.1 Aquabacterium sp. | reverse complement strand
TCCCACTTGCGGATGCCGAACACGGCGTCCGGCACCTTGACCTTCATCGGGCCGCGCACCTTGACCTGGCACGACAGGCGCCAGCCTTCCTTGGCCTCGGTCTTCTTGATGTGGGTCAGCTCGCTCGGCAGGATGTCGCCGCCGCCCTCGAAGACCTGGCACTTGCACATCGCGCAGGAGCCTTTGCCGCCGCAGGCCGATGGCAGGAAGATCTTCTGGTTGCTGAGCGCCATCAGCAGGTTGCTGCCCATGTCGACTTCGGGCGACTTCGCCGGGTCGTCGTTGATGAGCAGCTTGACCTTGCCCTTCTTGACGAGCTTCATCTCGCAGAACATCAGCACCACGACCAGAAGCACGATGACTCCGGTCAGGGCGGTGACGCCGACCAGGATCTTGCCGACGTCCAGGGACCCGGCGGCTTCCCATTCCCAGACGACCGGGAGGGCAAAAAAAATGACGACCGTGAGGATCGTGGGGATCATCGAGGGGCTCCGCTCAGATGCCGCTGAAGGTCATGAAGGCCATCGCGACGAGGCCCGTCGTGATGAACGTGATGCCCAGGCCCCGCAGCGGGGCCGGGATGTTCGAAGTGCGCATGCGCCAGCGGATCGTCGCCATGCTGACGATCGCGAGCGCCCAGCCAGCACCCGAGCCAAAGCCGTAGGTGACCGACTGCAGGAAGTCGTACTTGCGCTCATACATGAACAGCGAGCCACCGAGGATCGCGCAGTTCACGGCGATCAGCGGCAAGAAGATGCCGAGCGCCGCGTAGAGCTTCGGGCTGAACTTGTCGACCGCCATCTCGACGACCTGGGTCACCGCTGCGATCGAAGCGATGAAGGTCAGGAACTGGAGGTAGCTGAGATTGCTGTCGGGGATCCCGGCCCAGGCCAGAGCGCCTTCGCCCAGCACGTAGGTCTGCAGCGCCCAGTTCATCGGCACCGTCAACACCTGCACGAAGATCACGGCGATGCCGAGGCCGATCGCCGAGTCGACGCGCTTGCTGACCGCGAGGTAGCTGCACATCCCGAGGAAGAACGACAGCAGGATGTTCTCGACGAAGATCGACTTCAGCAACACGCTGCCGAGCGATTCGTCGTTGGGAAGCAGGTCGAAGAATGAGAGCATGGCGGTCATGGGTCACTTCTCCGAGTAACCAGAAATCGAACGCTGGATCCAGACGATGATGCCGAGCAGGCAGAAGGCGCCGGGCGCTAACACCATCAGACCGTTGTTGACGTAGCCGGCGTCGTACATCGCTTGTGGGATCACCTGGTAGCCCAGCAGCTTGCCGGAGCCGAAGATCTCACGGATCGTGCCGACGACCGCGAGGATCCACAGATAGCCCAGTCCGTTGCCGATCCCGTCCAGGAAGCTGCGCCAGGGCGGATTGCTCATCGCGTAGGCCTCCAGGCGCCCCATGACGATGCAGTTCGTGATGATCAGGCCGACGAAGACCGACAGCTGCTTGCTGAGGTCATACATGTAGGCCTTCAAGAACTGGTCGAAGATGATGACGACGCCCGACACCACCACGAGCTGCACGATGATGCGGATCTTGCTGGGGATGAAGTTGCGCATCATCGAGATCAGCACGTTGGACAGTGCCGTCACCAGCGTCACGCCGGCGCCCATGATCAGCGCCTTGTCCAGGCGCGTGGTCACGGCGAGCGAGCTGCAGATGCCGAGGATCTGGAACGCGATCGGGTTGTTGTCCCAGAGCGGATCCTTCAGGACCTTGATCTCGTCGGGGCCGAACAGGGATGTTTTCTTGGCAGGAGTCGCTACGGCGGTCATGGCAGGTCTCGGTATCGGCAGGACAACTCGTGAGGGGGACTACTTCCAGAACTGCGACAGGTAGGGCTTGAACGCCTGCAGGTCGGCCTTGACGAACTTGTTGACGCCGTTGCAAGTGATCGTGGCGCCGGACAGGCCGTCGACGTAGTGCCGCTTCTCCACGGGAATGCCGGCGTCGACCTTGCCCTTCTTCACGGTGACACTGACCAGCTCACCCCTTTCATCGCGCAGGGCCTTGCCCTTCCATTGGGCCTTCCACTGCGGGTTGTCGACCTCGCCGCCGAGACCGGGGGTTTCGGCGTGGGCGTAGAACGTGATGCCACGCACCGTCGACGCATCGCGCTCGAGTGCGAGATAGCCGTAGAGCGTGCTCCACAGGCCCTTGCCGGAAGTCGGCAGCACGAACGCCTCCTCCTTGCCCTGGTCGTCGAGCACCACGGCGATGGCGCGGTAACGCGCCTTCTCAGCGGGGTCCGTCATCGCCGCGACGTCCGCGCTGGTCTTGGCAGGATCGACCTTGCCGGTCTGCAGATCGACGACCTTCTCGGCGACCCGCTTCTTGTACAGCTCCTCGATCTCGGCGCGTGGACGCGTATCGCCCTCCTGCATCAGACCGCCGGCGACCATGACGTTCTTCTGTCGGTCGAACTCGGCGGCCGCCTGCTGGGCCGGCCCGAGGGCGGTTGCAGTGGCAGCCAGGCCAGCGCTGATCACGACGCAGATCAGCACCGCGAAGCCGAGGACGTAGCCGTTGCTGTTGATGTTCATGCGCGAGCCATCCG
>JBJXHB010000504.1:0-4405 GCA_046160725.1 Aquabacterium sp. | reverse complement strand
CATCTACAACCACAACCCGCTGGTGGTGCTGCCCGACCAGAACCGCGTCAAGCGCGGCCTGGCGCGCGAAGAGGTGTTCACCGTGGGCATCGAAATTGCGATGACCGAGTCGATGGCCTACTGCGACGTGGTGCTGCCGGCCGCCAACGCCTACGAATGCGCCGACCTGTACGCCGCCTACGGCCACCACGGGTTGCAGCGCGCGCAGGCCGTGCTTCTGCCGCCGGGCCAGGCGCTGCCCAACACCGAGATCTTTCGCCGCCTGGCGCAGCGCTTCGGCTTCACCGAGCCCTGCTTCGCCGACGACGATGCAGCGCTGATGGACCAGGCACTGGACAGCAGCCACCCGCGCTTGAGCGGCCAGCGGCCCAGCCAGTTGCCGCTGGACCGCGCCACGCGCATGGCAGCCCCCGACGGCCAGCCGCTGGCCTTGATGGTCAACGTGATGCCGGCCACGCCCAGCGGCCGCATCGAGCTGGCGTCAGACCTGCTGGCCGAGCGCTGGGGCGCTGCCGTGCGCTTGCCGGCCTGGCGCCCACGGCCGGCCGGCGCGCCGCCGCTGACGCTGATCTCGCCGGCCTCGGCACGGCGCATCTCGTCGACCCTGCTGCCCAGCGGCGGCCGCGCCGGTGAAGCGCCGCCGCTGCTGATGCACCCGCAAGACGCCACCACCCGTGGCCTGAGCCACGGCCAGGTGGTCCGGGTGCATAACGCACTGGGCGAGGTGATACTGACGCTGCAAGTGGGCGACGCCGTGCCGCCGGGTGTGGTGTCGTCAGAGAAGGGTGCCTGGCTGGCCAGCAGCCCTGTCGGCCAGACCATCAGCGCCCTGAGCTCGGCCGACGACCGCGCCGACCTGGCGCAAGGCGCCTGCTTCAACGACACCGCGGTTGAGGTGTCAGCGGCCTGACCATCCGGCCAGCGTTCAGGGCCGCGGCTCGCGGTCTTGTTCGCGTTCATGTTCCCGGTCATGTTCACGTTCATGTTCACGTTCGTGCTCGCGCTCGCGCTGGCGCAGCACGTCGACCATCACGTTGAAGGTTCGGCCCAGCTGGCCCAGCTCATCACGGCCCTTGGCCTCGACGTAGGCGCGGTCGAATTGCCCGGCCTTCAAGGCATCGACACTGTCGGTCAGCCGCTGCACCGGGCGCACGATGCCGCGCGCGAAGCGCAAGGCCAGGCCGGTGAACAGCAGGCCGACCAGGGCCAGGCTGACCTGCAGATGCAGCGTCAGCCGGCGCACCGGGGCTTCAAAGGCTTCACGGGTCTGCGACACCACCACCGTCCAGTTGTGGCCCGGCACCGGCGCAAAGCCTGCAATCTCGTCCTGGCCGCTCAGGTTGGACCGGTACGACGCGCTGCCACCGCGCTTGGACGTCAGCATCATGGCCGCCAGGGCGGGCTCGTTGATGCTCTGGATGCGGTCGCGCCGGAAGCGTTGGTCGGCCTTGATGCGCTGCTGCACCAGCGGGTCCAGCGGCACCAGGCTGCGGTAGGTGGCCTCGGGGTTCGGGTGGTACATCACCACGCCGTCGCCGTCGACCATGAACTGTGTCAATTCCGAGCCGCGGCTGTTGTGGTCCAGGATGTCGCTGAAAGCCGCGGCCCGCACATGCAGAACGGCAGCACCCAGCACCTTCCCGTCGGTGTCGCGCACCGGCTCGGCCAGGAAGACGCCGGCAGCGCCGGCCGCTGCGCCCACGACCACGCCGGTGGTGAACGCGCGCCCGGCCATGGCCTCGCGAAAGTACTCGCGCTGGCCGAAGCAACGCCCGACGCTGTCGGGGTCGGTCGACAGGCGAACGCCGCCGGCGCTGTCCATCACCGACACCGATTGAAGGTCGGGGTTGCTGCCCGCCAGCTCGGCCAGTTGCCGCTGCAGCGGCGCCAGGCCGGCCTCGTTCGGGGCCTGCAGCCACAGGGCCAGCTCGGCGTTGCGGGCCAAGTGGCGGGCGCGCTTGCGGCTGTCATCCAGCAGCTGTCCCAGCCGGCCCGCACTGCTGCGCGCTAGCAGCTCGGTGTTGCGCAACTGGGTGTCCTGCAAAGCGCCTTTGGCGCCACTGACGTTGTACAGCCCCGTCATCAGCATGGGTGCCAGCGCCGTCAGCAGCAGGCCCACGGCCAGCTTGGCTTTCAACGACCAGTTGGCGGGCGACAAGGCCGTGTGCCACCAGCGCCCCAGCCGGGCTGACAAACTGGCGGCCGTGGCCTTGCCGCCCAACAGCCGGTCATGGCGGCGCAGCGCTTCTCTCAGCCCCAGGCCCGCGGAGTGGTCGACCAGGAGCTTGTCGCGCCACTGTTCCAGCGAGGCCGGTCGAGCCGCCGGGTCCATCTGCAGCGCCCAGTCGATGGCTTCGAGAAAGGCTGCGCCGTACTGCCCCTGGCCCACCTGCGCGGCAGGCGGCATCAGGGTGCCGCCGGCACGGTCTTCGGCATCGGGCGGCTTGTGCCCGGTCACCGCCCAGTACAGCGTGGCGGCCATCGCGTAGATGTCGGTCCAGGCGCCTTGCTCGCCCAGGCCGTACTGTTCCAGCGGCGCATAGCCGGGAGTGACCACCACCGCGTCCTGGTCGGTCAGGGTCACGGTCTGCCCGGCCGAGCCGAAGTCCAGCAGCACCAGGCGGCCGTCCTCGTCGCGCACCTGGATGTTGTCGGGCTTGATGTCGCGGTGCAGGTAGCCCGCGGCGTGCACGGCCGTCAACCCGTCCAGCAGCGGCTGCAGCCGCCGGGCCAGCAGCCGCTCGCCGCGGCCGTCGTTGCGGTTCTGCTTCGGCCACCAGGTCTTGAACGAGGTGCCGCGTTCGTACTCCAGCACCATGTACGCGGTGTGGTTGGCCTCGAAGAAGCGCGCCACCCGCACGATGTTCGGGTGGCGGAAGGTGGCCAGTGTGCGCGCTTCGCTGAGGAAGTTTTCCAGCCCCTGCTGGTAGCGGTCGCGGTGGCGCGACGAATTGGGCAGCACGGCGCCGTCGCGGGCGCGAAAGGCAATCGCCTCGGGCAGGTATTCCTTGATCGCCACCTTGGCGTGCAGGTTGGCGTCGGTGGCCAGGTAGGTGATGCCGAAACCGCCTTGGCCCAGCACGCTTTCGATGCGGTACTCCAGCAGCCGCATGCCTTTGCGCAAAGCCGGCGACTGCCGGGCCAGCGGGCGCATCGTCTGGCCCATGTCCAGCGTGCGCCCGGGGTCTGACGAGGCCAGGTTCAGGCCCGGTGTGATGAGGTCCGCGCCGACGACCTGCAGGGGCGACTTCAGTGGGGCAACAGCGTCACCCGGCGTGCCACGGGGCGGCATCGGCGTGCGGCTGGGGTTGACGATTGTGATCAGCTCGTCGGCAACAACAGGCCGGGGTGGCAGCGGCAAGCCCGGCACCAGCGGCCGCACCACCGTGGCGTCCGCTTCGGGCGGGGGCACGTAGCGCTTGCGCACCACGGTACCGTCGGGGTCGTCAGGGTGGCCGATGGCGGGTTTCATCGTCGGCATCGGTCAGTCCGGCAGGCGAACCGGGAGCCCCGGCGATGTTGCGGCAGCAGCCGTTGGAAGCTTCTCGATCATTCGGGGCCATGGTAGCCCGGGCAGCCGGGCATGCCAGCCCGGCGTCAGCGCGCCCCGGCCTGCCGGAGCAGCGCCGCCACCGCCGCCTGCCGGCGCTGGTCGGCATGCGCCAGCGGCGTCACGCCTTGCCCGTCGGGCTTGTTCGGGTCAGCGCCTGTGGCCAACAGCAGGCGCACGATCTCGCTGTGCGCCGGGCCGCCGTCGCCCAGGATCACCGCTTCCAGCAAGGCCGTCCAGCCCAGGCGGTTCACATGGTCGACAGCGATCTTGGTCTTCAGCAGTTCGCGCACCGTGTCCACATGGCCGTAGTGGGCGGCTGGAATCAGCGCCGTGCCGCCATAGCGGTTGGTGCTGGCCAGATCCGCCCCGGCAGCCAGGGTCAGCTTCAGGATGTCGAGCCGGCCGCGGGCGCCGGCGTACAGGTAGGGCGAATCCTGGATCGAGTCTTTGGCGTTGACGTCGGCGCCGCGCTCGATCAGCAGCCGGGCCGCTGCCACCTGGTTGGCATGCGTGGCCGCCAGCAGCGCCGTGCGGCCGCGGTGGTCACGCTGGTCCACCGGGGTGCCGGCGCCCAGCAGGCGCTGCAGGGCGGGCAGATCGCCCTGCTCGGCGGCCGCCACCAGGGCCGGCAAGACCGGCTGCGCCTGCGCACCCAGCGGCCCGCCTGAAAGCGCCAGCCAGCCGGCCCCAAGCGAAGCGCCAACCGATCGTCCAAAAGCACGGCGTCGCATGGGCATCGGGTCGACTCCTAGAATGACCCGCTACCCTGCCCCGACAACCCTGGAGACACCATGCGTGAATACCTGAACTTCTACATCGACGGCCAGTGGGTCGCTCCCGCCGCCGCCAAGA
>JBJXHB010000503.1:0-3043 GCA_046160725.1 Aquabacterium sp. | reverse complement strand
GCGGTGACGTGGTGGTCGTGGGCGGCGCCCGCAACATGCAGGGCGCGGCGCTGCTGGCGGCGCGATCCGCCCTTTGCCGCGGAGCCGGGAGAGTTCATTGGGTGCCCCTGAGCGAGGTTTCAGGCATGGCGGATCCGGGCATGCCGGAGCTGATGCTGCGCACCCTGGACGCCGTGGACGGCGCGCGCATGGTCGTCGTCTGTGGCTGTGGCGGAGGAAAGGCCGTCGCTGGCGTCTTGCCGAGACTGCTGTCCACCGCCTGCAAACTGGTGCTGGATGCCGATGCGCTCAATGCCGTCGCCGCAGACCCCGCCCTTCATCCGCTGTTGCGCGCGCGCGCCGGGCGTGGATGGAGCACGGTACTCACGCCCCACCCGCTGGAGGCCGCGCGCCTGGCCCAGACCGACGTCGGCAGCATCCAGTCGGATCGGCTGACCTGGGCATCCCGGTTGGCGGCGAACTGGCATTGCACGGTGGTCCTCAAGGGATCGGGAAGCATCGTCGCCGATGAGAACACCCCCCCCTGGATCAACCCGACCGGCGGGCCGAATCTGGCTTGTGCCGGTACCGGCGACGTGCTCGCAGGTGCCATCGGCGCCTTGCTGGCGGCTGGTGCCAGCGCGTTCCAAGCCGCCACGGCCGCTGTGTGGCAGCATGGCCGCTGTGCCGATCGTTGGCCTGACAACAGCGTATTGACCGCCTCGGCACTGGCCAGCACCGCCTGGGACTAGGAGCCTGGTTCAGCCGCGCCCGACGAACGGCATCTTGGTGGCCATCACGGTGTGAAACAGCACGTTGGCTTCCAGAGGCAGGTTGGCCATATAGAGGACCGATCGGCCAACGATGCCCACGTCCATCCTCGGTTCTACCGCGTGGCCTCCATGCGCCTGCGGAACGCCGGCAGCCATCCGCTGTGTCATGTCGGTGGCGGCATTGCCGATGTCGATCTGACCCACTGCAATGTCGTAGGGTCGACCATCCAGGCTGGCGGTCTTGGTCAGCCCGGTCACCGCATGCTTGGTGGCGGTGTAGGCGATCGACATCGGTCTTGGCGCATACGCCGAAATGGAACCGTTGTTGATGATGCGGCCTCCCTGGGGCGATTGCGTCTTCATGACCCGGAAGGCCTGCTGAAGGCAATAGAACATGCCGTTGAGGTTCACATCGACGACCCTGCGCCACTGCTCCAGCGTCAGTTCGTCGATCGGTACGGCCGGAGCGCCCATGCCGGCATTGTTGAACAGCACGTCCACCCGACCCCACGCCGCTACCGTGGCATCGAACAGCCTGCGCACGGCTAGTGGATCGACGACGTCTGTCGGCACCACCAGCGCATCAGCCCCTGGCCCCGCCAGGGTGGCCGTCTCGTCGAGCAGCTCTCGTCTGCGGCCAGCAAGGCTCACCTTGTATCCATCCCCGAGCAGCGCCAGCGCTGCCGCGCGGCCAACCCCCGTCCCAGCTCCAGTCACTATGGCCACACGTACGGAATTCATGTGCTTGACCTCCTCGATGTCTCGTTCAGCGCCGCGGACCGCGGCCCTTCTTCGCCGCACTCGGGCGCGGCTCGCCCGACCGTTTGGGGCCGTCGGCACTGCGTTTGCGGCTCGCCCGACGGGTTTCAGCGCCACTCTTCTTGGCAACACCCGCCGAGCGGGTCCGATCATCCGTGTCACCCCGGTCGCGACCTGCACCCTTGTCCTTGATCGAACGCAATAGCGTGTCCTCGCCGTCGCGCACGAGCCGGAAATCGATGCGCCTGCCGTCCAGGTCCACTCGGCTGACCTGGACGCGGACCCGTGTACCGATGGCGTACCGGATGCCGGTGCGCTCGCCACGAAGCTCCTGGCGCAACTCGTCGAAACGGAAGTACTCGCCACCGAGTTCGGTGATGTGCACCAGGCCCTCGACATACATCGCGTCCAGCGTCACGAACACACCGAACGATGTTGCCGCCGACACGACGCCGCCAAACTCCTCCCCGAGATGCTCGCGCATGTAGCGGCACTTGAGCCAGGCCTCGACGTCCCGGCTGGCTTCGTCGGCGCGTCGCTCGTTGGCACTGCAGTGCAGGCCGGCGGCCTCCCAGGCCTGCTGCTCGGCCGAAGGCGGGCGCACCTTGCGCGCCGGTGTTGTTGCGGCCTGGGCGATTTCCAGCCGACGCGACAGCTTGGCATGGGCTTCGCCCGGTGCGGGCAGAGTCGGCAGGTGGTAGCGTTTGCGTTCCAGGATGGCCTTGATCACCCGATGGACCAGCAGATCCGGGTAGCGCCGGATCGGGATGGTGAAGTGCGTGTAGGCCTCAAAGGCCAGCCCGAAGTGGCCGCTGTTGACTGGCGTGTAGATCGCCTGCTGCATGGACCGCAACAGCATGGTGTGGATTTGCTGGGCATCCGGGCGCTCGCGGGTGGCCTGCGCAATGGCCTGGAACTCGGCGGGCGCAGGGTCATCACTGATCGTGACCCCGACTGCGATCGCCTTGAGGTAGCTGCGCAGCACCTCGCGCTTTTCCGGGGTGGGCCCTTCATGCACACGAAAAAGGCCCGCATGCTCATTTTGCTGAATGAAATCCGCGCTGCAGACGTTGGCCGCAAGCATCGCCTCCTCGATTAGCCGATGGGCATCGTTGCGGGTCCTGGGGACGATCTTCTCGATGCGGCCACTGTCGTCGCAGACGATCTGAGTCTCGACGGTGTCGAAGTCCACCGCGCCACGCCGGTTGCGGGCACTGAGCAGCGCCCGGTACACATCGTGCAGGTGGAGCAGATGGGCGACCAATGGCTGACGACGGGCCGCCTCCGGCCCCGCTGTGTTGGCCAGGATCGCCGCGACCTCGGTGTAGGTGAAGCGGGCATGGCTCCACATCACGGCCGGATAAAACTGGTACGCCTGGACCTCGCCATCGGACGTGACGAACATGTCGCACACCATGCACAGGCGCTCGACTTCCGGGTTCAGCGAACACAGGCCGTTTGAGAGCTTCTCCGGCAGCATCGGAAGCACACGCCGCGGAAAGTACACGCTGGTGGCACGGTCGTAGGCATCC
>JBJXHB010000502.1:0-5917 GCA_046160725.1 Aquabacterium sp. | reverse complement strand
CCACCAAACGGACCTCAGCCCTCAACGGCAGTCAGGGACTTCCCTTCTGCCGCCCAGACTCCTAGGGGTCGACGGCAATATCGTGGGGCGTCGACTTGCTGGTAGCGTCGCTCCAGCACCAATGGCGCTACGTTCCACCTTACCGGGAGTACGACGCATGAAGTCGAGACGACAAAGCTGGCAGGACTTCAAGAAGGCGCATCCGAATTTCGAGAAGAGCAAGCGCTTCAAGGCCGACGTGGGCCCGCAGCTCGAGAAGTTCGAACGTGCCGCCGAGGACTTCTATCGGCAGGTCGAACTGGCGCGGAAGAAGCAGGCCGAATGCCTGGCGATCGGGAAGTCGATCGCCGCGGCGCTCAAGGGCTATGGCGCCGTGGTCGCCGACCTGAAAGGCACTGACAAGTCCATTGCCGCCGACTTCGCCCCGTGGGACGACTTCTACCAGGACAGCGTCTCGACCTACGCGCTGAAGCTCTCGCTCTCCTAGGGGTCGTCGCCCCGTGGCCGGTGAGTGATTGCCGGCCGCGACAGGCGGAACCGGGCGCACCGGCCGCCCGAAGCACGGGCTTCAGGGGTTCGGCATCAGCAGTGCGCCCTGCGCATGGCATTTTTTGGCGGCCTCGGGCTTCGGCCTCGTGGCCGGGCCGAACAACCGATGCCATGCCGGAGCGCGCGGAACTGTCGGAACTGGCGCCTGGGGTGTTGTCTTGGCCCGATTCGACGGGTGCCCGACGTTTCTTTCGGTCCTCGTCCGGCTTTGATCTTCGGGCTTCACCTCGGGGTTGACCCTGCTCAGGTGGCGCCGCGCCAACTCAGCGCGCAGCATAGTCCCGGCTGCGTGTCGGCGTCGCAGCCTGCGGATGTTGTTTCAATGACGCCTGGCGCGGCTCAGGCAGCGTCAGTCTTGCCCTGTCTCGCGCGCCGGACCCTTGGGCGGCCGCAGCTTGGCGTTCGGGGCCAACACCCCACGAATCCTGATGAGGTGCAGCCGCGGCCGCGGCACCAGAGCGGCCAGCCGCTGCATGAACTGAAGCGTGCTCATCACCACATGAGTGGTGCCTTCGCGCCAAGGCGTCTTGAGCCTCCGCTCCACCTGCCCGGCGGCATTGAACGGCATCCGTTCGTCCGACAGCGCGGCGCTTCGCCCGCAGCCGTTAGCTGTCACCGCGGATCGTGATGACGTGGCTGCGGTGCGGCAGCCGGTCCAGGATGGCGGTGGCCACCACCGCGTCTCCGAACACGCCGGCCCATGCGGCATGACGTGGTCGACGAGGCGCGCCGCGGTCTGTGACATGCGCCGCGCGCCGCATGGAGGACAGAAGCCCCGCCGCTTGCAGCTGAACGCCAGCAGCTTGTCGTGACTCGCTGCAGCGCAGCCGCAGCAAACCGCGGGATTGCTGCCAGCCGACGTGTGCCCCCCGTCGCTGGGCCACCCAAGGGTGACTGCGAGGTGCCCCGACCGGCAGCTTCAGGGCTCCGAGCCCGGTGCCGACGGCGCCGATGCGGCCTCGGCAATCGCGGATGCCGCCGCCCGCGGCGTCAGCAGGCGGATCTTGTCCGGGTTGATCTGGCGCTCCAGGCGATGGGGTTCGCG
The DNA here is from genome assembly GCA_046160725.1 of Aquabacterium sp. GTDB lineage: Bacteria > Pseudomonadota > Gammaproteobacteria > Burkholderiales > Burkholderiaceae_C > JBJXHB01. Next base: position 4,323 of record JBJXHB010000502.1, on the reverse strand, counting down.
CTGCTGGGCCTGGTCCGGCGGGCCGAGCAGGCCATCCAGCCAGCCCTGCGTGTAGGACAGGAAGGCCAGGTTGGCCAGCAGCAGCAGGACCAGCAGGGCGCGCAGCATCTCAGGCTTCCACAGTGTTGACCGGCCCCAGGCGCACCGACACCTCGCCGCTGACCACGCGCAGCCGGCGCGGGCCGACGCGCAGCCACAGCGCGCCGTCGTCGGCCACACCGTCGGCAATGCCTTGGGGAGCCTCGGCCAGCGTGGTGCCCACGGTGCGGCCCGCCAGGGCGTCGCGCCGCGCGAAGGCGGCCATGGACGGCGCGAAGCCGGCGGAATCGAAGCGCTGCAATGCCGCCACCAGCGGCGGCACCACCTGCTGCAACACGCCACCGGCATCGGCCGCGGGGTTGATCTCGTCCAGGCTGGCCAGGCCATAGGACAGCCCCTGCGACGGCAGCGCGCGCAGGTTGATGCCGATGCCGATCACCACGATGCGCGGGCCGCCGCGGGCCAGCGCCTCGATCAGGATGCCGCCGAGCTTGCGGCCGGCTGCGTTGCCGCCAGCGTCGCCTTCAGAGCCGGCCAGCAGCAGGTCGTTGGGCCATTTCAGGCGCAGCCGGGGCGTCGCGGCCGACGGCGGCTCCAGCGCATCGGCCAGCGCCACGCCCACGGCCAGCGACAGGCCGCCGATGTCGGCGCGGGCCAGCGGCAGCGCCAGCGAGAAGGTCAGCGAGTCCCCGGGCCGCGACTGCCAGGCCCGGCCCAGCCGGCCGCGGCCGGCGCTCTGGTGGCGGGCCACCAGCAGGCAGGGCGTCGCATCGCCGGCGCGGGCGCGCTCCATCAGCCGCGTGTTGGTGGAGGCTACCTGGGCCTGCACCTCGACGGCCAGGCCCGGCAGGCTGGGCGACAGCGCCAGCCACAACGCCTCGGCGGCGGCCTGAAGGCCCCGTGTGACGCCATCGGGCCACTCGGGGCGCAAGGCGTCAGGCGGCGTCATCGTGGCCGGCCGTCAGCGCTTGGGCGCCAGCATGGTGCGGCGGCAGCTGCGCGCGCCGCAGCGACATTCGTACTCGCGCTTGAGTTTGGGCGTATAGCGCTCGTCGATCATCAGCCGGTAGTCGTAGAACAGCTCTTCGCCCGGCTTGATCGCGCGCAGGGTCTTGATGAAGACGCGGCCGTCGGTCTCGTCGGCCTCGCAGTTCGGGGCGCAGGCATGGTTGATCCAGCGCGCCGCGTTGCCGCCGACGTTGGCATCGATCACGTCGCCGCTGTCGAGGCTGAAATAGAAGGTGTGGTTGGGCTCGGCCGGGTTGTGCGGATGGCGGCGCAGCGCCTCGGGCCAGTCGACGATCTCGCCGATGTACTCGATGACCACCTCGCCGCGCGCCAGCGGCTGCAGCGCGAACACGCCCTTGCCGTGCACGCCGCTGCGGCGGACCTGGATGCGGCGCCCACGCGGTGCGGCGGGGCTGGCGGGACGGCGGTTGCTCATTGGGTACAGTGATTGTGTGCAGGCGCGCGCGTGCATGTACGTGTACACGGGTACGAGCAGGCGCGCGCGAGGCGGCGGATTGTAGGCATGGGCCCGCAGCGCCGCGGACGCAGGGACGAGACCAAACGCATCCATGGGCAAGACACTGATCATCGCGGAGAAGCCGAGCGTGGCGCAGGACATCGTGCGCGCGCTCACACCCCAGGCCGGCAAGTTCGAGAAGCACGCCGACCATTTCGAGAACGAGCGCTATGTGGTCACTTCCGCCGTCGGCCACCTGGTGGAGATCAAGGCGCCGGAGGAGTACGACGTCAAGCGGGGCAAGTGGAGCTTTGCACACCTGCCGGTGGTGCCGCCGCACTTTGACCTGGCGCCCATCGACAAGGCCAAGAGCCGGCTCAACGCGGTGGTCAAGCTGATCCGGCGCAAGGACGTGAGCGAGCTGATCAACGCCTGCGACGCGGGCCGCGAGGGCGAGCTGATCTTCCGCCTGATCGAGCAGTACGCCGACGGCGCCAAGGCCAAGCTGTCCAAGCCGGTGCGCCGGCTGTGGCTGCAGAGCATGACGCCGCAGGCCATCCGCGACGGCTTCGACGCGCTGCGCCCGGACACCCAGATGCGCGGCCTGGCCGACGCGGCGCGCAGCCGCAGCGAGGCCGACTGGCTGGTCGGCATCAACGGCACGCGGGCGATGACAGCCTTCAACTCGCGCGACGGCGGCTTCTTCCTCACCACCGTGGGCCGGGTGCAGACGCCCACGCTGTCCATCGTGGTCGAGCGCGAGGAGAAGATCCGCAAGCACGTGGCGCGGCCCTACTGGGAGGTCAAGGCGCGCTTCGGCGCGGCCGCCGGTGCCTATGACGGCAAGTGGTTCGACCCGGCGTTCAAGAAGGACGACGACGCCGACCGCCGGGCCGACCGGCTGTGGGACGCCGCGCGCGCCCAGGCCATCGCCGACGCGGTGCGCGGCCAGACCGGCAGCGTCAGCGAGGAGTCCAAGCCCAGCACCCAGAGCAGCCCGCTGCTGTACGACCTGACGACGCTGCAGCGCGAGGCCAACGGCCGCTTCGGCTTCTCGGCCAAGACCACGCTCAGCCTGGCCCAGGCGCTGTACGAGAAGCACAAGGTGCTGACCTACCCGCGGACCGACAGCCGCGCGCTGCCCGAGGACTACCTGCCCGTGGTCAAGAAGACCATGGCCATGCTGGCCGAGGAGGACATGCCCGGCCCGCTGCAGGCGCTGTCGGGCCATGCCCGCAAGGCGCTGGCGGAGCAGTACATCAAGCCCGCCAAGCGGGTGTTCGACAACACCAAGGTGTCGGATCACTTCGCGATCATCCCGACGCTGCAGGCGCCGAAGTCGCTGACCGAGGCCGAGGCCAAGCTCTACGACCTGGTGGTCAAGCGCTTCATCGCGGTGTTCTATCCACCGGCGGAGCATCAGGTCACGACCCGCATCACCACGGTGGGCGAGCACCGCTTCCAGACCAACGGCAAGGTGCTGGTGAACCCGGGCTGGCTGGCGGTGTACGGCCGCGAGCTGGACGACGAGGAGGCCACGCTGGTGCCGGTGCGCCAGGGCGAGAAGGTGGCCAACGAGGCGGTCGACGTGGTGGCGCTGAAGACCCGGCCGCCGGCGCGCTACAACGAGGGCACGCTGCTGTCGGCGATGGAGGGCGCGGGCAAGCTGATCGAGGACGACGAGCTGCGCGCGGCGATGCACGAGAAGGGCCTGGGCACGCCGGCCACGCGCGCCGCCATCATCGAGGGCCTGATCCTCGAGAAGTACATGCTGCGTGACGGCCGCGAGCTGGTGCCCACCGCCAAGGCCTTCCAGCTGATGACGCTGCTGCGCGGGCTGGACGTGGAGGACCTGACCAAGCCGGAGCTGACCGGCGACTGGGAGTTCCGCCTGGCCGAGATGGAGCACGGGCGCCTGAAGCGCGACGATTTCATGCGCGAGGTGGCGGCCATGGCCGAGCGCATCGTGCGCAAGGCCAAGGAGTACGACCGCGAGACCATCCCGGGCGACTATGCGACGCTGCAGCAGCGTTGCCCCAAGTGCGGCGGCGTGGTGCGCGAGAACTACCGGCGCTTTGCCTGCGTCGGCGCGGGCGATGCGGGCGGGCCGGAGGCCGGCTGCGGCTTCTCGATCACCAAGATCCCGGGCGCGCGCAGCTTCGAGCTGCACGAGGTCGAGGCCTTCCTGGAGCACAAGCGCATCGGGCCGCTGGACGGTTTCCGGTCGAAGGCGGGCTGGCCGTTCATGGCCGAGCTGAAGCTGGTGTTCGACGCGGAGATCGACAACTGGAAGCTGGAGTTCGACTTCGGCGAGGACGACCGCAACGGGCAGGGCGACGGCGAGCCGGTGGACTTCTCGGGCCAGGCCTCGCTGGGCGCCTGCCCGAAGTGCAAGGGCCATGTCCATGCCCACGGCACCAGCTATGTCTGCGAGCATGCGGTGGGCGCGCACGTGACCTGCGACTTCAAGACCGGCATGCTGATCCTGCAGCAGGCCGTCTCGGCCGAGCAGGCCGGCAAGCTGCTGGCCACCGGGCGCACCGACTTGCTGGACGGCTTTGTCTCGAACAAGACGCGCCGCAAGTTCAAGGCCTTCCTGGTCTATGACGTCAAGGCCGGCAAGGTGGGCTTCGAGTTCGAGCCCCGCGCGGCGCGGCCGGCGGCTGCGAAGGGTGCGGCGAAGAAGGGCGTGGCCAAGAAGGGGTGAGGGCCGGTCTCGGGACGCTTCGGAGCGCGACGCTGCGGCCCGGGGCCGGGCGGGGCTCCGCTCATGTCCCCCGGCGCCCGCCTGTGGCGGGCACCTCCTCCTTGACTTCGCT
>JBJXHB010000501.1:0-16323 GCA_046160725.1 Aquabacterium sp. | reverse complement strand
CAGCTCGGCCATCACCTCCTGACGGCCGCGCTCGCCACCATCGGCGGCGCCGGCATGGCCGAGCGCCAGCTCGTCGCTCAGCAGCGGCGGCTCGCGCTGCAGCTTCTCCATGTAGGCCAGGGCGCCGAAGCGCTCCTCGATCAGGCCGCGCACCGCGCGCAGCTCGGCCATCACCTCCTGACGGCCGCGCTCGCCACCATCGGCGGCGCCGGCATGGCCGAGCGCCAGCTCGTCGCTCAGCAGCGGCGGCTCGCGCAGCGGGCGGCCGGCCCGCACCAGGATGGCTTCGCGCGCGGGCAGCGGCGCTGCGGCGGCGGCCGTGGTTGTGGCAAAGGCGGGTCGCGGGGCGGCGGGCGCCGGCATGGCCGGATGCGGCACTGCAGGATGTGGCACTGCAGCGGCGGTCGCCTCTGACGTTGTCGCCGGGGCCTGGTGCGGTGGCTGCTGGGCCTGCATCTCGGCGCGGCGGCGCTTCAGCATGCGCTCGCGCACATAGTCCTGGAACGACAGCGTGCTCATCGACAGGGTGGCCACGTCCTGGGACACCTGGGCCTCGGTGGCCTCGGCGCTGAGGCGAGGCTCGACGCGCGGCGGCCGGGGGGCCGGGCCACGCCCGGACGGGACGGCAAGGGCGGCCATGTTGGGCGCAGCGGCCCTGGCTGTCGCCGCCGGTGGCGCCGCCATGTCCTCGGCACCGATGCGCGGGGTCGCGGTTGCGGCGCGTTCCAGCGCATGCATGCCGTCGCTGGCCATGGCCAGCACCTCCACGCCCTCGGTGCCGGGCCGGGTGGACAGGATGACCGCGTCGTCGCCCAGGCTGCGACGCACCAGCATCAGGGCGTCGCGCGACGTGCGCGCCGTGAATCGCTTGACGTTCATGCGGTGGCCTTTCGGGTCATGCCTGCGCTCCGATGATCGAGCCGATGCGGATCGAATGGGTGTCCGGTATCTCGCTGTGCGCCAGCACCTTCAGCTGCGGCGCGGCGCGCTTGAGCAGGCGGGCCAGCGGTGCGCGCACGCTGTCCGGCACCAGCAGGCAGGCCGGCTCGTTGCGCATCTCCTGCTGCTCGGTGGTGCGCTGGGCCTCGCGCGCCAGGGTCTCGGCCACGCCGGGATCCAGCGCCGCGCCGTGCGGTGAGGTCAGCGCCTGCGTCACCAGGCGCTCCAGTTCGGGCTCCAGGGCGATCACCGGCAGCTCCTGGGCCGGGCCGTAGATCTGGTGGACGATCGCCGGCGCCAGGTGCACGCGCACGCGCCGCGCCAGCTCGGCCGGGTCGGTCACGCTGCCGGCATGCTCGGCCAGGCATTCGACGATGCTGCGCAGGTCGCGGATGTGCACGCCCTCCTCCAGCAGCAGCTGCAGCACCTTCTGCACGGTGGCGATACCGACCATCTTGGGGATCACGTCCTCGATCAGCTTGGGTGCGAGTTGGGTGACATGCTCGACCAGCTGCTGCGTCTCGACGCGACCCAGCAGCCTGGCGGCATGAAGCTGCATCAAGTGTGAGAGATGGGTGGCGACCACGCTCGGGCAATCAATCACCTCATAGCCGGCCATCTTCGCGGCCTCGCGGAAGCGCTCCTCGATCCACATCACTGGCAGGCCGTAGGTCGGCTCCACGGCCTTGGTGCCGGGCAGCTGGGGCGTGGGCTGAAGGCCCGGCACCATCAGCATGCCGGGATAGATGTCGCCCTCGCCCACCATGGCGCCGCGCAGCATGACGCGGTAGCGCGCCGGCGGCAGGTCGATGTTGTCGCGGATGTGCACCGGCGGCGGCAGGAAGCCGATGTCCTGCGCGAACTTGCGGCGCACGCCCTTGATGCGACCCAGCAGCTGCCCACCGCGGCTGGCGTCGACCATCTGGATCAGGCGCAGGCCCAGCTCCAGGCCGATGGTCTCGACCGGCACCAGGTCGTTCCAGGTGGCGTCGCCGCCCGGCACCGGTGCGCCGGACGCGGCATCGACGTCGGCAGGCGCGGTGGGTGGCGGGCGCCGGTGCAGCCAGCGTGCCAGCGCGGCCAGTGCGCCGGCGATCAGCAGGAACACCAGATGCGGCATGCCGGGTATCAGCCCAAGCAGGCCGATGATGCCGGCGGCCAGGCCGATCGACCGCGGCTGGCTGAACACCTGGGCCCGGATCTGCGTGCCGACGTCGCTCTCCTTGCCGACGCGCGACACCACCATGGCCGCGGCGGTGGAGATCAGCAGGGCCGGGATCTGCGCCACCAGGGCATCGCCCACCGCCAGCAGCACGTAGGTGCGGGCCGCCTCGCCGGCGGGCATGTCATGGCTGGCGACGCCGATGATGAAGCCGCCGATGATGTTGATGAACAGGATCAGGATGCCGGCCACCGCGTCGCCGCGCACGAACTTGCTGGCGCCGTCCATCGCGCCGAAGAAGTCCGCCTCCTCGCTGACCTCCAGGCGGCGGCGCTTGGCCTCGGCTTCGTCGATCAGGCCGCCGTTCAGGTCGGCGTCGATGGCCATCTGCTTGCCAGGCATCGCGTCCAGGGTGAAGCGTGCGCCGACCTCGGCCATGCGCTCGGCACCCTTGGTGACGACGATGAAGTTGATGACCACCAGGATGGAAAAGACGATCAGGCCGACGCCGAAGTTGCCGCCGATCAGGAAGTGGCCGAACGACTCGATCACCTGGCCCGCCGCGGCCGGGCCGTTGTGGCCGTCCATCAGCACGACACGGGTGGAGGCCACGTTCAGGCTCAGACGCAGCAGCGTGGTGATCAGCAGCACCGTCGGGAAGGCCGCAAAGTCCAGCGGCCGGATCATGTGCGCGGCCACCAGCAGCACCATCAGCGACAGCGCGATGTTGAAGGTGAACAGCAGGTCCAGCGCAAACGGCGGCAGCGGCAGCACCATCATGGACAGCACCATGACGATGAACAGCGGCGCCATCAGCGCCTTGGCCAGGTCCAGCCCCCCGGCACGGCCGCCCAGCAGGCGTTGCATCCAGGCGGGCATCAGCAGGCACTCCCTTCAGCGTCGTATCGCAGCATCACGCGGCAGCCCCTGCGGCGGCGGCCGCGGGATGGTGCGGGTCCAGCTCCGGCGGCACCGGCACCTCGGCCAGGTCCATCGGCATGGCGCCGCGCCCGGCCAGCGCATCGCGCAGCCGGTACACATGGGCCAGCACCATGGCCACCGCCGCAAACAGCGCGGGCGGCACCTCCTGGTCCAGCTCGGCATGGGTGTACAGCGCACGCGCCAGCGGCGGCAGGCGCAGCACCGGCACCTTGGCATCGCGGGCGATGTCGCGGATGCGCAGCGCCAGCAGGTCCGCGCCCTTGGCCACCACGCGCGGCGCGGCCATGGACGACTCGTCGTACTTCAGCGCCACCGCGTAGTGCGTGGGGTTCATCACCACCAGGTCGGCGCCGGGCACCGCGGCCAGCATGCGGCGCTTGACGATCTCGCGCATGCGCGCCTTGACCTTGGCCTTGACCTCGACGTTGCCCTCGACGTCCTTGTGCTCCTGCTTCAGCTCGGCCACGCTCATCTTCAGGCGCGAGCGCCACATGAAGCGCTGCAGCGGCACGTCCACCAGCGCGAACGCGGCCAGCGCCAGCAGCACCAGCACCACACCGGCGCCGATGGCGCGGCCGGTCTCGGCCAGGCCGGTCGGCAGCGGCATGGTCAGCGTGTCGTGGAAGCGCGGCAGCGCATGGCGCAGGTACAGCCAGCCGACCACGCTGAGCACCACCGCCAGCAGGATGGCCTTGCCGACCTCGGCCAGATGGGCCTTGGAAAACAGCCGGCCGATGCCGCTGAGCGGGCCGACGCGCGAGAGCTGGAAGCCGACCGCCTTGCCGGCGAAGTTCCAGCCGCCGCTGGCCACCGCCGCCACCACCGCGGCGCCGCCCAGCGCCAGGCCGAACGGCACCACCAGGGCCAGCATGCGGGCACCGCCGTCGGACAGGCGCTGGCCCAGCACGCCGGGTGTGGCCAGCGTGGCGGCATCAAAGTGCAGGCCGGCGGCCAGCAGCGCCCGCATCCAGCCGGCCATCAGGTCCCACAGCACCGCCACCAGCGCCACGCCGACACCCACCACCAGCAGGTGAGCCAGGTCGCGCGAGCGCGGCACATTGCCATCGGCGCGCGCTTTCTTGAGCTTGCGCGCGCTGGCGGGTAGGTTGCGGTCTTGGGCGTCGGCCATGGCGGATGCGGCGGACGCATGGGCGGCCGCCACACCGGCATGGTGGCCGCAGGCCGGGAAAACTGTAGGCGGAAGTGCGGGCCGGAAGCGGCGCTTATCGGCGCACGGGGCTGCGTGCCGGCCCTGAGTCGGCGCAACGCGCCGGCGCGACCCTTACATGGCGGCGAAAGGCCGCAGGCGCGGCAACCAGTGGTCTCGCTCCTGCTCGTCGCGCCAGCGCACCCGAAACTGCCGGGGCTGCGGCTCGTCCGGCCACTCCAGGCGTGGTGCCAGGTCGCGCGCATCCAGCCACTGGTCGCCCGCGATGAACGACAGCGCGCCGAAGACCGCCGGGTCGGCCGGCACGCGGGCGCCGTCGTGGTGCACGGCGTGGATAGGCCGCTGCAGATGGCGCAGCCGGATGCCGGCCGGCTCCAGCACCAGCAGCTGGTCGGTGCCGAGCAGCGTCATGCGGCGCAGGCAGGCCGCACGTTCGGGCTGGATCTGCCAGTGCGCAAGGCCGCCGGCCTCGATCACGATCAACCGCTGGCCGTCCAGGCGCAGGGCCTTGGCCGCGCCGCGCACCGGCAGCACGAACAACGCGTCGGCGCGCGCCGGCTGGTCCAGGTCCCAGACCCGCACCGTGCCGTCGGCACCGGCCGTGACCGCCAACCGGCCATCCGCCGCGACCACGACATCGTGCACCGGCTGCTCGTGGCCATGCCAGGTGGCCAGCAGGCTGCTGGCGGCCAGGTCCCAAAGCCGCACGCTGCCGTCTGCGCTGGCCGACACGGCGCGGTCGCCGGCGGCGGCCGCCACGGCCAGCACGGCACCCTGGTGGCCGCGCAGCACCAGCGGCCCGCCGGGCTGGGGCTGGTCCAGGCCGCGCCAGACCACCAGCGTGTGGTCGTTGCAGGCCGACAGCACCGCGCGGCCCTGGTCGAAAACGCACAGCTGGTTGATCTGCGCATCATGGGCGCTGCATTCGGCCAGCGGCGAGGCGCCGTCCAGGCGCTCCAGGTTCCACAGCCGCAGCACGCCGTCGTCGCAGGCGGTGACCGCGCGCAGGCCGTCGGGCAGCAGGGCCAGGTCGCGCAGCACGTTCGGATGCGGCGGCGACTGCGCCAGCAGCGCCGGCACCTGCGGCGTGTCCAGGTCCCACAGCGCCAGCCGCCGGTCCCAGCCGGCCGTGACCAGGCGCTGCATCGCGCCGGACCAGTGCAGGCCGGTGAGGTGATCGCCGACGCCCCAGCGCCGGATCGGCGCGGCACCGGCCGCGGCGGACGGCGAGGCGTCCCACAGCGTGACGGTCTGGTCGATGCCGACCGTCAGCACCTGCCGCCGGTCATCGATCCACAACGCCAGGCGGCTGGCCGATGCGCGATCGCCGGGCTCGGGCAGGGGCTGCGGCTCGGCGTCGCCGTCCAGTTGCCAGCGGCAGCGCTCGCCGGACCAGCCGGTGGTCAGGAGGCCGTTGCCGTCGGCGCTGAAGGCGGCAACGCCGGTCACGCCTTCGAGGCCGCGCCAGACGGGGCGGCGATCCGGCCGCGCAGGGCCGGCCGGCGACCAGACCTGCAGCTCGCCGTGGTCATCCATCGACGCACCGGCGGTGCCGGTCTCGTCCAGGGCCAGCTGGCCGACCGGCGCCGCATGCCGGGCCAGCGTGACGAACTCGGCGTGGCCGGTCTGCGCCAGCGACCACCGCAGCACCCGGCCGTCATCTCCGGCGGAGACCAGATGCGCACCGTCGGCCGTGAACGCCAGGGCGCGGACCCGGCCCTGATGGGCCTGGTGGGCCGCCAGCGGCGTCACCGCACCCGTGCCGTCCAGCGGCAGCAGGTGGACCATGCCGTCGCTGCCGCCCACCGCCACCATCCGGGCGGCCTCGGACACCGCCAGGCGCCGGTCGATGTCCACCGTCGTGCCCCAGCTGCCGCGCATCGGCTCGTCGTTGTCGCCCAGCAGGCCCCACCACTGGAGCGCGCCGTTCTCGTCGACGGTGACCACCCATTGGGCGTCGTCTGCCGCCCGCATCTGGCGGATGCCGATGGTGTGACGGCGCTGCCGCAGCGGCTCGCGCAGCGCGCTGTCGGACAGCGCCCAGAGCTTGACCGTGCCGTCCTGCGACGCGGTGACCAGTTGCTGCCCGTTGGCCACGAACTGTGTGCCGGTCACCAGGCGCTGGTGGCGGCGCCATTGGGCCCTGGGGAGCCGATTGGCAGGGCTGTCCAGGTCCCACAGGCGCAGCATGCCACCCTCTGAAGCCGTCGCAGCCAGTTGGCCTGCCGGGTCGACGGCCAGCACGCCGTGCAGGCTGGGCTCCTGCACCCAGCGGCCCGACGCTCCGGCGCTGTGGTCAAGGGGGTTGTGTGCTTGCAGGACGCCGTCGGCGCCCCAGGACCAGACCCCTCTCTTCCGGTGTGTCACGACCGCCAGCACACTGCCCACGTGCCAGCCCAGGTGCCGATGCACCCAGTTGCCTGCGCGCGACGACGCCGACAGCGTCAGCACCTGGCCGTCCGCCGTGCCGACCACCAGCAGATGCGGCAGCACCCAGGCCGCCGCCGTCACCGGTGCCACGGATGCCGGCGCGACCCATCGGGCGCCACCAGCCGGCGCCTGCGGGGCGTTGCCCTCCCAGCCCCGCAAGGGGTGCAGCAGCCGGTCGCGCTCGGTCAGCGCTGCCGCCACGTCGGGCATCTGCCGCGCCAGGTCCTGCCAGCCCGGCTGCCAGGGCGGCAGCACATGGTCGCTGGTCCATTGCGCCAACCGCAGCGCCCGCCCGGTGCGGCCGGTGTCTGCCATCACGCACCCGCCTCGGCGGCATCTGTCAGGCTGCGCGCCGCCACAGACGCCAACGTCTGGGCCTGCACCGGCGTCAGGCAGGGCCCGACCTGGTCCAGCCAGTCCAGGACACGCTCGGCACCGCCCGGCCGGCGCGCCCAGTCCGTCAGCAACCGCTGCCTCGCGCCGGCCAGCAGCTCCCGGAACACCTCCTCGCCCAGGACATGCCCGGCCAGCGTCGGCGCCTCACGCGTGATCGCATTGCGCCAGGCCTCGGGCTCGTTGGCCAGCAGGCCGTCGATGAAGCCGCGCACATCCTCCAGCCGTGCGGTCGGCAGCACAAGGGGGAGCGCGTCGATCCGCGCCAGCGCATCGGCAGCCGTCAGCCATGCGCGGCCCGCCAGCGTTGCCTGGGACGGTGCGGGGCCAGCGGCCACAGCCACATCGACCACCGGTGCCGGCCCCGGCGCCACCGCAGGCGGCGCGGGCGCCGCGCCCACGGGCGCCGGCTGGGTATCGGTGAACAGCACGAAGTAGCTCTGCAGCCGCGCCGGGTCGACATCCAGCCGGGTGAAACCGGCCAGCAGCGGCCGCAGGTCGAAGCCGCTGCGGTTGTGCTGCACCTCGGCCAGCAGAGCCGGCAGCAAGGCTCGGGCCTCGCGCAGCAGGTGGCCGCCGACCTCGGCCGCGCCACGGCGGCGCGCCCGCTGCTGCTCGCGCGCCAGCGCCGCCAGGTCGTTGAAGGCGCCGGACTTTTCCCACAGCGCCATGGTGTACAGCAGGTCCGCCCCGCGCACCCGCAGAAAGCGGTACAGCGCCGGCGCGAACAGCTGCAACGTGGCCAGGATCGCCAGCGTCGGCCGCTCGGCCCGCACCCCGCGCTCGGCCAGGATGTCCTCGTAGGCCTGCATCAGCTCGACGGCGCGCACCAGCTTGCGCGGCACGGCCGGCACGATGTCGGCCACCAGGTCGCACAGCGCCCGTGGCGCGCTGCCCTCGGCGCCGTCGAACCAGCCGGGCCAACGCTGGGCCAGGTACTCCCGGACCTGCGCCTTCTGCGGCCTTGTCAGGCGCACCGGCAGCTGCACGATCTTCTCGAGGTACTCGGCACCGGTGATCGGCGCCGCCGGCATGCGGCCGCCGGTGGCCGAGGCCGCCGACGCCGGGCCGATCAGGTAGTCGCGGTAACGGTGCGCGATGCCGCGCTCGACCACCTCGTCGTCCAGCGCCAGCACGAAGGCGCAGCCCGGCACCTCCAGGAACAGCTTGATCGCCTCCAGCACCTCCACCGCCTTGTCGGGCAGGCAGCGGTCCAGGTCGTCGATCAGGAACACGATGTTGAGCTGGAACGACTCCGCCCGTGCCCACTCGGCGGCCTGCGCGGCATCGGCCGGGTCCAGCCACAGCGCCGCGTCGCGGGCGCGGCTGCGCAGGCGCTGGAACTCCTTCTTGAACAAGGCGCCGTCGCGGCCGGTCACAGCGCGCAGCAGGCGCAGGAAGTCGTACTGCAACGACCTCAGGCGGTCGATCTCGGACTTGCGCTCCTCCTCGCGCGCCTTGCGCCGGCTGGTGAACTTCTCGAAGAACGACAGGATCGTCCCGGGCTTGACCGCGATGCCGCCGGGCAGCGTCACCGCCGCGTCGACGACGCCACCGGCCGCGATGACCAGGTCGGCCAGCAGGTCGAGCCGGCGCTCCAGCGCCTGGAACAGCCGTTCCTGCCCACTGCGCCCGGCGTCGAAGGCGCGGCGGATCTCCAGCTGCGCGGCCTTGAGCAGCGGCACGATGAGATGCTCCTCGCGCTCGTAGCGCCAGGCATTGAAGGGCACCGGCACGGTGTAGGCGATGGGGAACTCGAGCGTCTGGGCAGCGGCCAGGTCCGCCGCCACGCGCCGCTGCAGCTCGCTCATCAGGCGGCTCTTGCCGCTGCCCCACTCGCCGAACACGCCGACCACCAGCGCCGGCTCGCTGGCCGTGCCACCGGCCGCCACGCTGGCCAGGATGCGACGGGCCACGCTGTCGGCGATGGCGCCGGCACCGAAGGACACCGGCTCCGCAACGGCAGCGGAGGCGGCCGCAGCCGCGGTTGAGGTCGCGCTTGCGGTGGCCGGGCCCGGGGTCATGCCGGGGCCACCGGTCAGTAGTGCATCTCGAGGATCACCACCCGGTTCTCGGCCGCGGGCCAGGCCCGCCCGACGATGCGCTCGCCGTTGAGCTCGGCGGCGACGGCGCGGCCGGCGTCCGAGGCCGCGGCCAACTTGCGCTTGGTGACGGCAAATCCGGGCACGCCGGGCGGCACGTCCACCAGGGCGGTGACCCCGTCCAGCGACATGCGGTCGCGGTTCAGGCCCAGGTAGCCGCGCGGGCGGGACATCGACACCACCGACACCGCGTCCTTGTCGGCCGCTGCCAGGGTCTCCGGCCGCAGGTGCACGATGTCCGACGAGCGCAGGAACGGGCTGCGATAGATGTGCGTGGTGGCAAAGCCCGGCGCCGTGAGCACGAACTCCAGCGGCGTGGACGAGTCGGTGGCCAAGGGTCCCCAGCGGCCGTCGGCGCCGATGGTCTTGCGCAGCAGCGCGTCACCGCGGCGCTGGCCGTTGGCCACGTCCACCGCATAGACCTCCAGCGTGGCGCCGACCAGCGGCAGGTTGGTCGGGCCGGCCGCGGTGAAGCCGGTGACCTGCCCGTCCAGCGTGACGCGCGGCTGCGGCACGATGGCACCGCGCCGCTCGTCGCGCGAGCCGATGAAGGTGGCCGCCAGCGAGAACGCGTCGGCATGGAACGACACCTCGCGGTGGTCACGGCCGGGCAGCACGGCGTTCAGGTCGGCGCCCTTCAGCGCCGGTCCTTCAAAGGTCACGTTGGTGGGCTGGCCGCGGGCGCCGATCCAGATGCCGTCCGGCTGCGCGAACTTGTCGTTGCGGTCCGACCGGATGGTCATCCACTTCGGGCCGGGCGTCACCTCGTTGCCGTCGGGCCGGGTGTTCAGACCCTTGAGGAAGGGGCTGGCGCCGTTGAACTCGCTGCCAGGCCGGAAGGCCGGGTTGGACCAGACGCCATGGTTGGGCGTGCCGCCCAGCACCGCATGCGTCACCAGCTTGTCGCCACCGCCGCTGGCGATGTAGTTGCGGATCGCATTCCCGCCGCGCGAGTTGCCCACCAGCGCCACCTTGTCGGCGCCGGTGCGCTGCAACACCGCCGCCACCTCGGCGGCCAGGAAGCGCATGTGGTCATCGGTCGAGCTGCGGCCGGCCTGGGCCACGCTGTCATCGTCGCGCGACAGCGGATAGGGCAGCTGGATGGCATGCAGCCGCTCGCGCGGCCAGCCGGCGCTCTCGAAGCGCCACAGGGTGGTGGTCCACAGCGCGGCCGAGTCGCCGTTGCCGTGCACGAACACCACCGGCGGCAGGCCGGACGCACTGGGCCCGGTGGCGCAGGCCCCCAGCAGGCCGGCGCACAGCGCGGCCGAGGCGGTCAGCAGGGGCAGGACATGGCGGCGGCGCAGCATGGGTCGGTTTCTCCGGTGGTCGATCAAGGGCAGGTGGTATGCGGTCCTGGGGTCAGGCCGGGTCTTCGAGGTCGCACCAGGCGGGCAACGAAAGCCCCGGCAGGCTCAACGACCGGGCATGCCGCACCGCCGAGCGTATCGCGGCCGCCACCTGGTCGGCCGCGATGGCGCCGAGCATTGTCAGGTCGGCACTTCGGCCGGCGCTGCCGGTGGCCAGCGCGAACAACGTGTCGCCGTCGTGCCGCGTGATCGGGTCGACCGCTCGGGACAGACCATGGTGCGACAGCGAGGCCAGCTCATGGGCCTGGGTCTTGTCCAGCGCCGCATCCGTGATCACGCAGCCGATGGTGGTGGCACTGGCCGCCTGCAGCCGCGCTGGCAGCTCGCCGGCGCGCAGCCGCTGCATCTGGCCGCGGCGGCTGCGGCCGTCCGCGTCGCGCGCGCCGGCCATCACGGCACCCTGCTCATCCAGCACGTCACCCAGCGCATTGACCGCCACCAGGGCCGCCACATGGATGCCGCCCACCCGGGTGCACGACCAGCCGATGCCGCCCTTCATGCCCTGCCCCAGGCCGAACAGCTTGCCCACCGTGGCACCGGCGCCAGCGCCGACATTGCCCTGGGCCGGTGGTGCCGGCCGTGCGGCGTTGCAGGCGGCATGGCCGGCAGCGGCATCCGGGCGCAGCCGGGCATCGCCCAGCATCAGGTCGAACAGCACCGCGGCCGGCACGAGCGGCACCCGCGCCGGGCCGACGCTCAAGCCGTGGCCATGGTCCTCCAGCCAGCGCATCACGCCGCCGGCGGCGTCCAGGCCGAAGGCGCTGCCGCCGGTCAGCAGCACTGCATGCACCTGCTGCACCTGACGCCCCGGTGCCAGCAGGTCGGTCTCGCGCGTGCCCGGCGATCCGCCCCGCACCGCGACGCCGGCTGTCGCACCCTGGGGGCACAGCAGCACGCTGCAGCCGGTGGGCCGCTGGGGCGATGTCCAGTGGCCGATGGCCAAGCCGGGAAATGGCCAGCCGCCGTCGGTGTCGCTCAGGGTGTCGCGCACGGCTGTCGGTGGGCGTCGGTGGGCGCCAGCGCCGCCGATCAATCGAGCTGGATGCCGGTGGCCTTGATCGGCTTCTCCCAGCGCGCCAGGTCGGCACGCTGTGCCGCCGCCAGCTCGGCCGAGTTGCCGCCCAGCGGCTCGAAGCCCAGCTCCTGCAGGCGCTTGCTCAGCGCGGGTGACTTGATGGCGCGGGCCACGGCCCGCTCCAGCCGCGCCAGGTCGGCGCCGCCGAGGCCGGCCGGGGCATACATCCCGAACCAGGCGCTGGCCTCCATGTTGACGCCCTGCTCCTTGAGCGTGGGCACGTCCGGCACCTGCGGGTCGCGCGTCGCGCCGGCCACGGCAATGATGCGGACCTTGCCATCGCGGTGCAGCTGCAGCGTCTCGGTGACGACATCCACCTTGTAGCCCACATGCCCGCCGAGCAGGGCCGTGTTGGCCGGCGCCCCGCCCTGGAACGGCACATGGGTCAGCGTCACGCCGCCGGCCTGCTCCAGCTGCACGCCGATGAAATGCGGCACCGTGCCCTGGCCCGACGACGCATAGGTCGCCGTCTTCGGGTCGGCCTTGGCCTTGGCCAGCATCTCCGCAATGTTGGTCACGCCGGCCGCCGGGCCGGCCACGATGCCGAACTGGAACCGCGCCAGCTGCGACACGGGCGTGAAGTCACGCACCGGGTCGTAGTCCAGCTTCTTGAAGACATGCGGAAACACCACCATCGGCCCGCTGGGCGCGACCAGCACCGTCTGGCCGTCGGGCTTGGACGTCTTGACCATGTTCAGCGCAATGCGGCCGGCCGCGCCGGGCTTGTTCTCGACAATGACGTTGGAGAAGTCGTCGCGCATTGCATCGGCCAGCAGTCGGGCGATGATGTCCGCGGACCCACCCGGCGGGAAGCCGACCAGGATCTTCAGCGGCGGCTTGTCCTGGGCCTGCAACGGCAGCGCCGTGGCGGCGCAGGCGATCATGGTGGCGGCCAGCAGGCCGCGGCGCAGGTGCTTCATAAGGGTCTCCGGTCGGGCTGCCGGGACGATGCCCGGCTGGGTAGCTGTACAAGCCGCCGGTACCGGCGGGTGGGTGCAAAAGCCGCCGCTACCGGCGGGTGGGTGCTCAAGCAAACACGCCTGCAGTGTCCAGCATGCGGGCGCTGACCTCGCCGGTGTGGTGCAGCGTGTCGCCGAAGGCGAACTCCAGCATCGTCAGCCGCTTGAAGTAGTGACCGGCGATGTACTCCTGCGTCACGCCGATGCCGCCGTGCAGCTGGATCGCTTCCTGGCCGACCAGCCGCATGCTGCGGCCCAGCTGCAGCTTGGCCTGGCTCAAGGCGCGCCGGCGCTGCTCCGGCGGCTCGCCCAGCTTCAACGTGGCGTAGTAGCTCATCGAGCGGCCCAGCTCCAGCTGCATCTTCATGTCCGCCACGCGGTGCCGCAGGGCCTGGAAGCCCGCCAGCGTGCTGCCGAACTGCTTGCGCGTGTTCATGTACTCGACAGTAATGGCCAGCAGCCGCTCCATCAGGCCGACGGCCTCGGCGCAGGCGGCGGCGATGCCGATGTCGGCGGCCCGCTCCAGCGCGCCCAGGCCGTCCTCGACGATCAACTGCGCCGCCGCGCCCTGCAGCACCACCTCGCCGGCCCGCGCGCCGTCCTGCGTCGCATAGGCCTGCACCTGGGCCGCTGTCCGCTCGACCAGGAACAGGCCGATGCCCGAGCGGTCGGTCTGCGTGCCGGCGATGCGCGCCGGCACGATGTAGGCATCGGCCTCGTCGGCCGCCGGCACTACGCTCTTGTGGCCGGTCAGGGTCCAGCCGGCCGGGCCATGCTCGGCGCGCGTCGTCACATCGTCCAGCCGATACCGCGCCTGCCGCTCCTGGTGCGCCAGCACCACCAGCGCCTCGCCGGCGACCATCCGTGGCAGCCAGGCCTCGGCCAGCGCCGTCGGCGCGCCGGCCAGCAGCGACGGCGCCACCAGCGCCGCAGCGGCATAGGGCGCGTTGACCAGGCCGCGGCCCAGCTCCTCCTGCACCACCATGGCCTCGACCGGGCCGAAGCCCATGCCGCCATGCGCCTCGGCGATGGCCAGGCCGGTCAGGCCCAGCTCGGCCAGCTCGCCATAGACGGCGCGGGTGGCACCGCCGGCCGTGGCCAGGCCGAGCCGGCGCTCGAAGCCGAAGCTCTTGTCCACCCAGCGCGCGACCACATCGCGCAGCGCGTGCTGGTCATCCGAGAAATCAAAGTCCATGAGGGTCTCCTGTGGGCCGCCGTGCCGGCGGCGGGCGCCCGCGCGGGGCTGCCGTTGATGGTGTCGCGCTGCCGGCGGCCTCAGCTGCCCAGCACCTGCGACGAGATGATGTTGCGCTGGACCTCGTTGGAGCCACCGTAGATGGTGGTTTTGCGGTGGTTGAAGTACACCCCCGCCAGCGGCGCGCAGATCGCGAAGCGCGCAAACCAGTCGCCCTGCCAGCCGGCCTGCATGGCCTCCTGCACATAGGGGCTGGTGAAAGGCCCGCCGGCCAGCATCATCAGCTCGGAATAGCGCTGCTGGATCTCGCTGCCGCGGATCTTCAGCAGCCCGGCCACGTCCAGGGCCTTGGTCTGGCCCTTCTCGGCCGACAGCACGCGCAGCGTGAGCATCTCCAGCGCCACCACGTCCACCTCGAGCAGCGCGACCTGGTCGCGGAAGCGCGCGTCGTCCCACACGCCCTCGCTCCTGGCCAGGCGCTTGACGCGCTCGAGCTCGCGCTTGGCGCGGTTGACATCGCCGATGCCGGTGCGCTCGTGGCCGAGCAGGTACTTGGCATAGGTCCAGCCCTTGTTCTCCTCGCCGACGAGGTTCTCGGCCGGCACCTCGACGTTGTCGAAGAACACCTCGTTGACCTCGTGCGCGCCGTCCAGCGTGATGATGGGCCGCACCGTGATGCCGGGGCTCTTCATGTCGATCAGCAGGAAGCTGATGCCCAGCTGCGGCTTGCCCTCGGCGGCGGTGCGCACCAGGCAGAAGATCCACTCGCCGTATTGGCCGAGCGTGGTCCAGGTCTTCTGGCCGTTGACGATGTACTTGTCGCCGCGGCGCTCGGCACGGGTCTTCAGGCTGGCCAGGTCAGAGCCCGAGCCCGGCTCGCTGTAGCCCTGGCTCCACCAGACGTCGCCGCTGGCGATGCCGGGCAGGTGCCGGGCCTGCTGCTCAGGCGAGCCGAAGGCCATGATCACCGGCGCCACCATCACCGGGCCGAAGGGCACGATGCGCGGCGCACCGGCCAGGGCGCACTCTTCCTCGAACAGGTGGCGCTGAACGGCGGTCCAGCCCGGCCCGCCAAAGGCCGTCGGCCAGCCGTAGCCCAGCCAACCCTTCTTGCCGAGGATCTGGGCCCAGCCCTGCTGGTCCTCGCGCGTGAGGTGCAGCGAGTGGTGCACCTTGTGGGCAGTCGCGGCGGGCAGGTTCTCGCGCACCCAGGCGCGGGTGCTCTCGCGGAACGCCTGTTCCTCCGCGGTGAAGTTCAGGTCCATGGTGGGGGGCTCCGTTGGCCGCGCCGGGCGGCCCGATGGGGGCCGTGGCGGCCCGGGGACGATGCCGGTTTTTAGCACGACCGTTCGTATGCCTGCTGCCTGCTGCGCGACAACCCGCCGGCCGGGCGGACTGGGACATACCCGCGCCTATCATGATGACGATGCCTGCTGCTGCTCCTGGCCTCGGTTTCCGCGCCACCGTGGCCACCCTGGCGCTGGGCCAGATCCTGGTCTGGGCCGCCCTGTATTACGCCTTCTCGTCCTTCGTGCTGCCGATGCAGCGCGAGCTGGGCTGGAGCAAGGCCACGCTGATGGGCGCCAATACGCTGGGGCTGGCCATGTGGGGCGCCGCGACCTACGCCGCCGGAGCGGCCATCGACCGCGGCCACGGCCGGGCCGTGCTGGCCGGCGGTGCCGCTGCGGGCGGCCTGGGCATCCTGCTGTGGGCCTTTGTCACCGAGCCCTGGCACTTCTATGCCGTGTGGGCGTTGATGGGCAGCGCCATGGCCTTCACGCTGTACGACCCGGCGTTCGCCATCCTCACCAAGCGCTATCCGGACCGCTACCGCCAGGGCATCGTGTGGTTGACACTGGTGGCCGGCTTTGCCAGCACGCTGTCGTTTCCGGCCTGTGTCTGGCTGATCCAGGCCTGGGGCTGGCGGCCGGCGCTGCTGGGGCTGGGCGCGTTGCTGCTGTTCTTTGTCGCGCCGCTGCATGCCTGGGCACTGCGCGGACCGGCCGAGCCGCCGCGCGCCACCGGCACCGACGCGCTGGCCGACGCCACGCTGCAACAGGCGCTGCACCAGCCCGCGTTCTGGCTGCTGACAGGCTGCTTCACGCTGTATGCCTTTGCCGGCGCCCTGCTGTGGGCCCATGTGATGCCGGCCTTTGCCGACAAGGGCCTGAGCGAGACCGATGCGCTGGCGGTGGTGGTCTGGATCGGCCCGGCCCAGGTGGCCGGACGGCTGATCCAGGTCTGGATCGGCAGCCGCTTCTCGCTGCATGCGGTGGGCAGCGTGGTGCTGCTCGGGCAGCCGCTGGCACTGGTGCTGTTCGCGCTGACATCGTCCTGGCTGGCGCTGTGGCTGTTCGCGCTGCTGTTCGGCCTGGCCAACGGCGTGATCACCATCGTGCGCGGCGGCATCGTGCCGGAGTACTTCGGCCGCACCCACATCGGCCGCATCGGTGGCGCGATGTCGGCCATGAGCCTGCTGGCCCGGGCCGCCGCGCCGCTGGCCGGCGCCGGCCTGCTGGCCTGGCTGGCCGGCTACCGCGAGGTGATGCTGGCCCTGGCGGCCCTCAGCGCGGCCGGCGTCGCGGCCT
>JBJXHB010000500.1:0-3537 GCA_046160725.1 Aquabacterium sp. | reverse complement strand
CCGGCATCAGAAAGGCGAATTCGGACCACAGTTCCTGCAGGTTGTTCTCGATTGGCGTGCCCGACAGGCATAGCCGGTGGCGGGTATCGAGCTGGCAGACGGCCTTGGTGGCCTTGGCGTCGGGGCTTTTGATGACCTGCGCCTCATCCAGCACCACCAGGTGCCAGGCCAGCTTTTTCATCGCCTCCACATCGCGCGCCAGCACGGTGTAGGTGGTGATTACCACATGGACACCGTCCAGCTCGGCACGCCGCGCGTGACGGTCCAGCCCGTGCAGCACCGCCACGCGCAGTCCAGGCGCGAACTTGGTGAGTTCGGCGGTCCAGTTGCTGACCAGACTGGTCGGCACAACGATCAGCACCGGGCGGTCCAGCCGGCCCTCGGCGTGTTCGATGGCGATATGCGCGATGGTCTGCGCGGTCTTGCCCAGGCCCATATCGTCGGCCAGGAAGCCGCCCATGCCGTTTGCGCGAAGGTGCTGCAACCAGTCCACACCCTGTTGCTGATATGGCCGCAGCACGGCAGTGAAGGACGCCGGCACCACCACCGGCGGAATGTCTGGCTGGTCGCGGAAACGCGCGGAGTAGGCCGCGATGGCCTCCGCGCTGTCCCAGCGCGTGGTCAGCAGGTCCTCCAGGTCCAACACGCTGTCGGCCTCGGTTTCCGGCAGGACGAGGCCGCCATCGGCGGTGCGCTTCGCCGCCTCCAGCAGGTCGGACATCACGGCGAGCAGGCGGCGTATCCGTTCGGCCGGCAGTTTCAGGATGCGCCCGTCATCCAGGCCGGTGATCACCTCGCCATCGACGATCAGCGCCGCTTCCATGCCGCCGCGGTCGAGCAGGCGCGACAGGATCGGCAGCAGCGGGATGCGCGCGCCGTCGATCTCGATGCCGAAATCCAGAGCGAAACTGCCGGTCCCGACATCAGCGACGCGCACATCGTAGTCACCCACCGATTGCACCACACGGGGACCAAAATCGCGGTCGATCAGATTGCGCCAACCAAGCGCCTGCAGCGCCGGAATGCGCTCGCTCACGAAGCTCTGCCACCGTTCAGCGGCATCGCGGCCGCGAAACACAAAGACCATGCGCCCCTTGGCGGTGGCGCCCTCGGCGACGCGCATCTGGCTGAAGCCGTCCTGGTGCAGGATAGCCAGAGCGGCTGCCTCGGCAGCACGGTCGCGGCGCAAGAAGCTCTCGCTGCCAGGCGCATCGCCGGGGCGGTGGGCACGCACGAACTGGCGCTCGTCATCCGCCGGGGTCAGCACACCCTCGTAATCAAAGTCGATCACCAGTGCGTCGGTGACCTGAAGATTGCCGAATTCATCGGGACAGTTGAACTGCCGCAGCCGCAGCACGGGCGTTGCCACGCAATCGTGGATGATGGGTTCGGCGGCGCGGACCATCACCGGTTCGCTTCGTCGACGGGGCGTGACGGCAGGCGAGCGCTGCATCGGCCGTGCTGCCGATGGCACCGGCCGGACGGGCGCAGTTGGCGCTTGGCGTAGCCGCACCCGGCCAACGGCCCCGGTTGCAGCGTCCACATACCACGGGCCGGCGGCGCCGAGGATCACGGCGGATCTTGGCGGCAGGTCGGGCGGCACATTGGCAAGAAACGCCCGCTCCTCGCCCCGGCACAGGACCTTGCCCGTGGCGTGCCAGCGGGCCTTGCCCATGCGCGCCAGCAATTCGAGCACGGAGGCTACTGCACCAGGTGCCACCGTGACGCGCTCGGCATCCCCGGCGCCGAGCATGCGGGCCATGATACGCACCGTCTCGGGGCTGCTGCGGTCGGCCAAGATGCGGCCCGGCGTCGTGGGCTCCGCCCGCCCGGTCCGCTCGCCGACTAGCAGGGGGGCAACGTAGCAGGCATCCGGCGGCCGCCCCGGCGACACCTCGAACACCAGCCGCTGCCGCTCCTCGGCCACCGGCGCGGTCAGCGTGTCCATAAAGTTGCGCTGCACCGGCTTACGCAACCTCGCGTGGCGATCAAGCGCTGCCAGCGCGCCGGCCGCCATATGGGCGCAGGAGGACTGGCCACAGCTGCACCAGTTGACGAACCCCACGCGCTGGCCGCTAGGCGATGTTCTGATGGTGGCGATGTGCGTCTGGCCCAGGTGCTCCACCTCGACCTCGATCAACGCCTCCTTGAGCGCGACCTGCACGGTGCCCAGCAGCACCAGGGACCGCCCCCGGGTGAGTGTGCGTGCGTCAAAAACGCGCCCGAGATCTTCGGTCGAAAACGGCGTCAGCATCAGGAAGGGGGCGTCCTAGGCGTTGAAATGACCGCATAGGATACCGGCAACAGGATTGAATTGCGAGGCGCTTAACCGCGCATTCCTATTGCATCATGCGACAGCGACGCCTGCGGCAGCGGGTCGCCAAAGAATCAACTGGCAAGACCATCACGCGCCATATCGCTCAAACCCAAAAACCAAGGGTGTTGCCCACGACATCGAAAAGTCGCCCCTAAACTCCCTCGATTGAGGCTTGGTGAGCCGCTCTTGAGCCGTCAAACCGCCGTCTTCCGCGCCGCGTTTCAGCCCATCCGGGCCAGGCAATACGACCAGGTGACGTCGTCTGAGGCCACGCCGCAGGCCCTGGCCGGCACGATGCCACGGTCCGCTCGTCGGCCGCAGGCAACATTCGATGTCTACACGCAGCAACCAGGCAGCGGCCACATGTTCAACCAGCCAAACGTTTGCGTATCCGCAAACCATTCACCGATGACGACCAGTCTCATGACCGTGTCTATCGAGCGTTTCGCCTATACACCCTATACAACGTATACATAACGTATACATATGATCTGGCCTGCCGGGCTGTGAAACTTGCCATGTCGGTGCTCTCGCACCATGTGGCACACCACGACACCCGGCAGGTTGATCACTACTGGCACTGACACACGCGGTTCCCGCTTATACTACTCAAACACCACTGTATCCACGTTGCGACGGGTCTTTGGCTGACTCACCCGTGCTCCAGGCACACCTCGCCGATGTAAATCCGGCTCTTTGCCTCCTTGCCCGCCCATTTGGGCGGCGCACCTCATCGGCACACTTATATTACCGGTCTCCGCGATGTCGCAGCTGGTAGGACAACGGGCTGATTTCCGGTCTTGCGGACCCCTCTTGAGCCTTGCTCAGCGGCGGCGCACCGTTGGGACGTAAAGCATCATATTGTCCAGCGCGTTGGGGCCGCGGGCGTCCTTGATCTGGTAGCCAGCCCGCTGCTTGGCGCTGCGGACCGGGGCCAGGTCAAGCTGTCCGCAACGCGGGTGACAACTTGACCACAGCTCCTGGGCGGCGCCGCTGCGCAGGAACTCCACGTAGCGCGGCGGCGCATAGATCGACGCATGGATGTGCGGATTAGAGTCGCGGTGCTCAAACATACCGATGGCAGTGGGGCGGTCTGTGCCCGGGATGCGATGCCATCGGCGACCGTCAACGACGGACTGGGATTGACCCGGTTTGGTGGACACCCTGAGACTTTCACCAGAGGTGCAGCTGATGCCGAAATCCCGACCACCGTATTCGCC
>JBJXHB010000499.1:0-2734 GCA_046160725.1 Aquabacterium sp. | reverse complement strand
CAGCCCACTTCGGCGTCTACCGGCCCGACACGTTCTACTTCGTGGAGACGCGATGACTTCGCAAACTCCTGCACGTCGACCGCTCGCCGCGCTGGCCGGCGGCGGCTTGGCTGCTTATGTGGTGCAGCGCGTGCTCTACATGATCCCGACCCTGCTGTTGATCAGCGTGCTGGTCTTCGCGCTGATCGAGCTGCCCCCGGGCGACTACTTCGAGAGCTACGTTACCGAGCTGCTGGCCTCGGGCGAGAAGATCGATATGCGCAAGATCGAGTTCCTGCGCAAGGAGTACGGCTTCGACCTGCCGCCGCAGGAGCGCTACCTCAAGTGGGTCGGCGGCATGCTCGTAGGTGACTTTGGCTACTCTTTCCAGCATGAGCTGCCAGTCAGCGCCGTGATCGGCGACCGCCTCTGGTTCACGATCGCGGTCACGTTCGCGACGATCGTCTTCACCTGGCTGATCGCGTTCCCGATCGGCATCTACTCGGCCACCCACCAGTACAGCTGGGGCGACCACGGGCTCAGCACGCTCGGCCTGCTGGGCCTGGCCACGCCGAACTTCCTGTTCGCGCTGGTGTTGATGTACCTGGCCAATCGCTGGTTCGGCATCTCGATCGGCGGCCTGTACGACCCACGCTTCGCCGACCTGCCGATGAGTTGGGCCAAATTCGTCTCGATCCTCGAGCACATCTGGATTCCTGTGGTCGTGATCGGCACCGCAGGCACCGCCGGCATGGTGCGTCGCCTGCGCGCCAACCTGCTGGACGAATTGCGCAAGCCCTACGTCGTGACCGCGCGAGCCAAGGGCATGCCTGAGACGCGCGCGTTGGTGAAGTACCCGTTGCGCATGTCGTTGAACTTCTTCATCGCCGACATCGGAGCGATCCTGCCGCAGGTGATATCGGGCGCCGAGGTCGTGGCCATCGTGATGTCGCTGCAGACCACGGGCCCGGTGCTGATCGCCGCCCTGGAGAGCCAGGACATGTACCTTGCCGGCTCGTTCCTGATGCTGTTGTCGGTGCTGACCGTGATCGGCGTCCTGATCTCGGATCTCGCGCTCGCAGTGCTGGACCCGCGCATCCGGCTCGCAGGGGGTGTCAGCCGATGAGCGACCAGAACCACTTCGTCTCCAGCAAGCCGTTCGAGCCGAACCTAGTCGAGCACCTGACGCCGTCGCAGGAGCGCTATTACAAGGCCTCGCAGACGCGCCTGATGTGGTGGAAGTTCCGCGCCAACCGGCTCGCGCTGTTCAGCGGTGTGCTGCTGCTGGCGTTCTTCGCTGCCATCCTGGTCGCAGAGCCGTTGGCGCCGTACGCGCCGGGCACGCGCAACGCCGACGTCATCTACGCCCCGCCGCAGCGCCTGCATCTGTTTCACGAGGGCCGCTTCGTCGGCCCCTTCGTGTACTCCTACCGCAAGGCCACGCTGGACCTGCAGACGCTGCAGCGGCTCTACGAGCCGGACACCACCCGGCCCGAGCCGCTGCGGTTCTTCTGTCGTGGCGATCCTTACCAGTTCTGGGGCGCGCTGCCCGCCGACCTGCACCTGGTGTGCCCGGCGCCGGGCGGACAGCTTTATCTGCTCGGGACCGACCGCCTGGGCCGCGACTTGCTGTCGCGGCTGATCTACGGCGCCCGCATATCACTGACCATCGGCCTGGTCGGTGTCGCGATCTCCTTCGTGCTGGGCATCGTGATCGGCGGCCTCGCCGGCTATCTCGGCGGCTGGTTCGATCTCGTGGTGCAGCGCCTGATCGAGGTGCTGCAGTCGATACCCACGCTGCCGCTGTGGCTCGCGCTGGCAGCGCTGATGCCGGTGTCGTGGGGTCCGGTGGTGGTGTACTTCGGCATCACCATCATCCTCGGTCTGATCGACTGGACCGGCCTGGCCCGCGCGGTGCGGTCCAAGCTGCTCGCGCTGCGGGAGGAGGATTACGTGCTCGCGGCACGCCTGCTCGGTGCCGGGCCGTCGCGCATCATCGGTCAGCACCTGATACCGGGCTTCATGAGCCACCTGATTGCCTCAGCCACGATCACGATCCCCGGCATGATCCTGGGCGAGACGGCGCTGTCCTTCCTCGGGCTCGGGATGCGTGCACCGGCGGTGAGCTGGGGCGTGCTGCTGAACGACGCGCAGAACATCAACGTCGTCGTGCTCTATCCCTGGCTGATGCTGCCGGCGGTGCCGGTCATGGTGGTGATCCTCGCGCTCAGCTTCCTCGGCGACGGCCTGCGCGACGCCGCCGATCCGCTTCACTGAGTGGCGTGCGGACGCAGCAGCGGCTCGATCGCCTCGCGCAGCCGCGCCGCCGCCTGCGCAGCCGAGTGGCGTTCGAGCAAAAGTTGCCGTGCACCGGCACCGAGCCGGTCGCGCAGCGCCGCGTCGCCGATCAAGGTGTCCAGCACGTTCCGATAGCCGGCCGCGTCCGGCGGATCGGCCAGCAGCCCGCCGACCCCGTGCGCCACGACCAGCGGCACGCCATGGTTGCGCAGTGCGGCCGAGGGTTTGCCGTGGACTGCGGCCTCCAGGTAGACCATGCCGTAGGCCTCGCGGCAGCCGGGCCATGCCAGCAGATCGCACGTGTGCATCAATGCACCCACCTGCGCTTCGGACTGCTCGCCGAGGAAACGGACGCGGCCCTCGACATCCCAGGCGAATGCGGCGCGCACCTTGTCGTGCGCCGGCCCGCCGCCGGCCACCACGAGCTGCCAGTGCCGCCCCCGCAGCGAGGCGAGTG
>JBJXHB010000498.1:0-5831 GCA_046160725.1 Aquabacterium sp. | reverse complement strand
GCCTCCCACAGGCCGCCAACCCCGCCGGCCCGGGCCTTGTGGGTGCATCGGCGGGCGTCAAGCCGCGATTTGCGTCGGCGCTTGTGGACAGACAACATGCGGAGGGCTGGAAGGACACCGCGGGGACCCGCTTTCGACCCAAAGCCGGCGGCGGGCGTCGGCCAATGGGTGCGCAGATCGGCCCGGCGCTGCGGTCCAGTGCCTCAGGGCGTCCCCATCGCCTCCCGCCAGCGCATCGCATCGTGAATCCGATGCCGGGCGCTCGGATGGTGGAAGAAGACCACCTCCTCCAGGCGCCCCGGATCCGGTTTGCGGTAGTCCGAAAGCTTCAGCATCACCTCGGCAAAGCCGTGTGGATCGCGGGCCAGATTCAGGCCGAAGCGGTCGGCCTCGATCTCCTGGATGCGGATGATGCTGTGAAACACCGGTGTGGCCGCCAGCATGAAAACTGAGAACACGGCAGCCAGCAGTGGCAAGCCGGCAACATCGGCCACATCCTGCGTGCACCAGCGATGCCCATAGCGCGCAAACAGCTGGCGCATCCCCCATTGGCAGAACAGCAATCCGAACAGGATCAGCAGACCGAACTGCATCAGCATCTTCGGCGCGTGGTTGAGCACATAGTGGCCCAGCTCATGGGCCATCACGGCACGGATCTCGGGCAGCGAAGTGCGATTGAGCAGGTTGTCGTTGAGTCGCACCGCCGCCGTGCCGCCCAGGCCGCTCACATTCGCGCTGACGCGTTTGGTTTGGCGCGAGGCGTCGAAGACGTAGACCTCATCAGCCGGCACGCCATTGGACTTCGCCATGGCCAGCACGGCGTCACGCACCGGACCATGCGCAAGCGGCTTGTAGGTGTTGAACAGCGGATCGATCAGGATCGGGCTGACGAGCAGCATCAAGGCCAGCAAAGCGGAGCAGGCGGCTGCTCCCCAGAGCCACCAGCGCTCGCCGGCTCGGCGGAACACGGCATACAGCAGCGCCACCGCCACCGCCGTGCCGGCAACCTCGACGCCGAGGGTCAGGCCCCACTCGCCCCACCAGTCAGCGGCGGTTTGCGTCGACATGCCGTAGCCGTGTTCACGCCAGTATCCCCGGTAGAAGGTCAGTGGCAGCAGCAACAGCCCGGTCGCCAGGCCCCAGACGCCCCCGTACAGGCCGTCGCGCAGCAGGGCATGCCGACCGACTCGCTGCGCCCAATCGCGCACGCGTGCCGAACGGCCGCCGTGCAGCATCAGCGCGGCGATGGCCAGACCGAGCAGGAACTCCCAAAGCTGCAGCCAGTAGCCACCCTCGTCGTAGTCGTTGGAGCGCATCACCGCTTCCTTGGGGAGGCGGTCGAGGTAGGCCTGCGTGGCCAGCTTGGCATCGCGCGGCAGCGCCGCCCGCCAGGCATCGTCGACGGGTGCGATATGCAGCGGCGCGCGCACGCCGTCTTCGCCGGCGTGCGTGTGCGCTTTGGCAAACTCCGCCGCGCACACGGGCGTGCCAAGGTGCAGACAGCACAGCAGCAGCAACAGGCCGATGCGGCGCATCGGCGCCGGCAGGAGAGTTGGAGCATTCATGGGTGGCGCTTCGGCAGCAAAGCGCGCAGTTTCCTGAACAGGCGCGGCGGCGACGCGCCGCATGCGACGAGACGGCCAACGGCCGGGACCATCAGCCGAAACGAGGGAGCTGTCGGCATGAAGTTCGTATCGCTTTCACCCCAACCGCCGCGGGCGAGCTTTGGCCAACGAGCCCAGTCGACCGCCGCAAGTGCGGTAGGAGCCGATGCCCTGGCTGGGCCTCATCACCGGCTGCTCCTGGCTGCAAGGAGCCCGAGGGCGCCGCCCGAACTGAAACTCCCGAAGGCCATCAGGTATGAAGGACCAGTGGCCCGGGGCCGATGGCCGCTAGGCTTCCAGCACAATGCCGGCTGACCCGGTACCACGGGCGTCCACAATCACGGACCAAGCCCAGGGTTCCTGACACCGCCCCGTTCCTCAACGCCCATCCGCCGGCGGCGCCGAAGCGCCGCCTCCGACATGAACGCCCCAGCCTCCCAGAGCCAGCGCTCGCTCGGCCGCAGTTCCTACAACCGCGATGAGCTGATCGCCTGCGGGCATGGCCAGCTGTTCGGCCCCGGCAATGCGCGCCTGCCCCTGCCCAACATGCTGATGTTCGACCGCATCGTCCAGATCGACGATGCCGGCGGCGCCCACGGCAAGGGGCAGCTGGTGGCCGAGCTGGACATCCGGCCTGACCTCTGGTTCTTCGGCTGCCATTTCGAGACCGATCCGGTCATGCCGGGCTGCCTGGGTCTGGATGCGCTGTGGCAGCTTGTGGGCTTCTGGCTCGGCTGGCGCGGCAACCCCGGCCGTGGCCGGGCCCTGGGGTCGGGCGAGGTCAAGTTCTTCGGCCAGGTGCTGCCCTCGGCCGCCAAGGTCACCTATGCGCTGGACTTCAAGCGTGTGATCGAACGCAAGCTCGTGATGGGCATTGCCGACGGCCGGGTCAGCGTCGACGGCCGCGAGATCTACACCGCCACCGACCTGAAGGTGGGCCTGTTCACCTCCACGGAGTCGTTTTGATGCGTCGCGTCGTCGTCACCGGCCAGGGCATCGTGTCCAGCCTGGGCAACAACACAGCCGAGGTCGATGCCAGCCTGCGGGCCGCCCGCTCCGGCATCCGTTTCAACCCGGTCTATGCCGAGCGCGGCATGCGCTCGCAGGTCAGCGGCCGCCCGACCATCGACCTGGAGGCCACCGTCGACCGCCGCACGCTGCGCTTCATGGGCGATGCCGCGGCCTATGCCTACATCTCCATGCAGCAGGCGATTGCCCAGGCCGGCCTGCAGCCGGGCGAGGTGTCGCACCCGCGCACCGGGCTGGTGGCCGGGTCGGGTGGCGCCTCCAGCGCCAACCAGGTCCTGGCGGCGGACACGTTGCGCGCCAAGGGCGTCAAGCGGGTGGGGCCCTTCATGGTCACGCGCACCATGGGCAGCACCGTCTCGGCCTGCCTGGCCACGCCCTTCGGCATCAAGGGCGTCAACTACTCCATCACCTCGGCCTGCGCCACCAGCGCCCATTGCATCGGCCATGCCGCGCAGCTGATCGCCTGGGGCCTGCAGGACGTGGTGTTCGCCGGTGGCGGCGAGGAGGAAAGCTGGGAGCTGTCCGTGCTCTTCGATGCGATGGCGGCCATGTCCAGCGCCCGCAACGAGCAACCCGAGACCGCGGCGCGGGCCTTCGACACCAGCCGCGACGGCTTCGTCATCGCCGGCGGCGGCGGCATGCTGGTGCTGGAGGCGCTGGAGCATGCCCAGGCCCGCGGCGCCACCATCCTGGCCGAGCTGGTGGGCTTCGGCGCCACCTCGGATGGCCACGACATGGTCGCGCCCTCCGGCGAGGGTGCGGTGCGCTGCATGCGCCAGGCCCTGGCCACGGTGCACACGCCGGTGGACTACATCAATGCCCATGGCACCTCCACACCCGTGGGCGACGTGGCCGAGCTGGGCGCGGTGCGCGAGGTCTTCGGCGCGCAGGCGCCGATGATCAGCTCCACCAAGTCGATCTCCGGCCATTCGCTGGGCGCGGCGGGCGTGCAGGAGGCGATCTATTCGCTGCTGATGCTGCAGGGCGGCTATGCCGCGGCCAGCGCCAACATCGACAACCTCGATCCAGCGGCCGAGGGCCTGCCGGTGCTGCGCGAGCGCGCCGACCGGCCGCTGCACACCGTGATGTCCAACAGCTTCGGCTTCGGCGGCACCAACGCCACGCTGGTGTTCTCGCGTTTCGAGGGCTGAAGCGCCCTGTATCAGGACGCCGGCGGTGCGCCGGCGGCGGCCGACGGGGCTGCCGCCGCGGTTGCTGGTTCGGTTGCTGGTGCGGTTGCTAGTGCGGTTGCTGATGCGGTTTCCACCGGGCCGGCGGACTGCTGAATCGACTCGATCAGCGCGTCCTTCTCGCGCCACATCTGCTCAACCCAGCGCCCCAGGCGCACCAGGCGGGCGCGATCAGTGGCCGGGTCCATGCCCAGCAGGTCCGGCGGGATCTGCCGCGGCTGCACCCGCACCACCACGCGGCCCATGCGGCCGCACAGCAGGTCCACAAAGGTGGGCGTGCCCTCCGGGTAGACCAGGGTCACGTCCAGCAGCGCGTCGAACTGCTCGCCCATGGTTGACAGCACCACCGACAGCCCGCCCACCTTCGGCTTGAGCAGGTGCCGGTAGGGGCTGCGGTCGGCCGCGCGCTTCTCGGGCGTGGCCCGCGTGCCCTCGACGAAGTTCATCACCGATGTCGGCACGTGGCGGAACTTCTCGCACGCGGCGCGCGCGGCCGCCAGGTCGCGCTTGACGTCCCCTTGCGCCTTGCCTCGGCGCATGAAGGGAAAGTCCAGCGCCCACCAGGCCATGCCGATCACCGGTACCCAGATCAGCTCGCGCTTGAGAAAGAACTTCAGGAACGGTATGCGGCCCAGGCAGACCCGCTGCAGCACGAAGATGTCCACCGCACTCAGATGGTTGCACGCCACCAGGTACCAGGCCTGCGGGCTCAGGCCGTCCAGGCCCTCGACGTCCCAGCGGGTCTGCCGGCTGCCGCCGATCCAGACGTTGTTGATGCCGACCCAGGCGCCGGCCAGTGCCATCAGCGCCCGGTCGCAGCCGCGCACCACGGCCGGCATCGGCAGCAGGCGCTTCAGCAACGCCGGTGGCAGCAGCGCCAGGCTCAAGGTCAACGTCGACGCCAGCAGCAGGCACGCATGCAGCGCGCCGCGGACGGCATGGATGGGCGTGAACGACATCGAGACAGCGCGTTGATGCGGAGGCGGGTAGACGGCCAGCGATTCATCGGCGACTGGTCATCCACCGGCCAGATGGATGGCCAGGAGGGGGCTGGATTTTGCGCCGGCGCCGAGACGACCTTGCCCGGCGAACCCGCGGCATTGTGAAGCGGATGAAAAGTCGGCCAGGCTCGCTGCGCATCTGCGTGACGGTCCACTAGCATCGGGCGTCCAGTGCTTCGCAGCCGCGCAACCGGTGGACACCATGACAAACCAGAACCAATTGATCCAGGACCTGGCACAACTGCTGGCGCGCCGCCGCGTGCTGGGCAGACTCGGCAAGGCGGCGGCCGCAGCGGCGCTGTCCACGGCCGGGGCCACCGCCCTGGCCCAGGCCTGCCGCGCCATACCGTCCACCACCGCAGGGCCGTTCCCGGGCGACGGCACGATCCCGGGTGTGGGGCGGGTGCGCAATGCGCTGGCCTTGTCCGGCATCGTGCGGGCCGACATCACGGCCAGCATTGGCGGCGGCGCCGCCGTGGCTGGTGGCGTGCCCTTGACGCTGCAGCTCAAGCTGGTGGATGCGCAGTGCCGGCCGCTGGCCGGTGCGGCGGTCTACGTCTGGCAGTGCGACCGCGAGGGGCGCTACTCGATGTACTCCAGCGGGGTCGAGGACCAGGACTACCTGCGCGGCGTGCAGGTCGCAGGCGCCGACGGCACGGTGCGCTTTCGCAGCATCTTCCCCGGTGCCTACCCGGGCCGCTGGCCGCATGTGCATTTCGAGACCTTTCGCAATGTGGCCGACATCGCAGCGGCTTCGCGCCGGGCGCAGGTGTCGCAGTTCGCGTTGCCGGCCGAGGCTTGTACCGCCGCCTATGGTGGGCCGGGCTATGCCGACGCCGCCGCGGCGCTGCGGCGCATGCGGCTGGAGCGCGACGGCATCTTCCGCGGCGACGTCGCGGCCTTCACGGCGGTCACCAGCGGCGGCGTCGAGCGGGGCTTCGAGGCCAGCATGACGCTGGTGATGCCCGGCTGACCTGCCGGTTGAAGGGCGGGCCCCGGGGCGGGCC
>JBJXHB010000497.1:0-22529 GCA_046160725.1 Aquabacterium sp. | reverse complement strand
CCCCCCCCCCCCCCACGCCTGCTGGAGGCCGGCTTCTCACCGGCCCTGGTGCGCAAGATGGCGCCCGCCCTGCCGCCCGATGCGGCCGACGAACAGGCCTGGGCCGCCGGCGTGCTGGAACGCAACCTGCTGACCGGCGAGGCCGAGGCCGCGATCGAGGACACCGGCGGCATCTTCGCCCTGGTCGGCCCCACCGGCGTCGGCAAGACCACCACCACCGCCAAGATCGCCGCCGCCTTTGCCACCCGGCACGGCAGCGCCAGCCTGGGACTGGTGACGCTGGACGCCTACCGCGTGGCGGCGCACGAGCAGCTGCGGGCCTATGGCCGCATCCTGGGCGTGCCCGTGCACACCGCGCACGACCGTGCGTCGCTGGACGACCTGCTTGAGCTGCTGGCCGGCAAGCGCCTGGTGCTGATCGACACCGCCGGCATGGCCCAGCGCGACAGCCGCACCCGCGAGCTGCTGGACATGCTGGCCCACCGCTCCATCCGCCGCCTGCTGGTGCTGAACACCGCGGCCCAGGGCGAGACCATCGACGACGTGGTGCACGGCTACCAGGCCGCAGCCTGCGCGGGTGTCGTGCTGTCCAAGCTCGACGAGGCGGTGCGTCTCGGGCCGGTGCTGGACGTGCTGATCCGCCAGCGTCTCAAGGTGCTGGGCGTGGCCAACGGCCAGCGCGTACCGGAGGACTGGCACCGGCTGAGTGCCCGCGAGCTGGTCCAGCGCGCGCTGCGCGCCACGCCCGCCGCGCCCTGGCGCCTGGACGCCGGCGACCTGAACCTGCTGCTGGCCGCGCAAGGCCTGGCCGCGCGGGCGCCGCATGCGCTGCATGCCTGAGGCGATGCCGATGCCCGCCCGCCTGTCACCGATCATGCCCGCGGCCGCGGCCCGGGCGCAGCCCGACCAGGCGGCCGGCCTGCGTCAGATCTTTGCGGCACAGCGCACGCGCTTCGTGGCGCTGGCTGCCAACCCGTGCGTGGTCCATGCCGGCGCTGTGCTGGAGCGCCTGACGGCCGCCTGGAGCGGCCAGGGGCTGACCACCCTGGTGGTAGATGCCGCCGCCACGGCGCGGGCGCCCGGTGCGCTGGCCGAGGTCGACCTCGGGGCCTGCATCGAGGCCCTGTCGCCTGCCGTTTCCTACCTGGCGGCGCGCGACGCACCGATGCGCTGGCTGGACGCACGGGGCAGCACGGCCGCCTTTCTCGGCGCGGTGGCCGACGCGGCACCCCAGGCCGACGTGGTGCTGGTCCATGCCGAGGCCGCCGACCTGGCGCGGCTGTTCGTCGGCCGGGCACCACGCCCGCTGCTGATGGCGGCCGACCAGCCCGAGAGCCTGACGCGCGCCTATGCCGCCTTGAAGTGGCTGGCGCTGCGCCTGCATGCACCGGCCTTCGACCTGCTGATCGCCGCCGGACCGGACAACCCGCGCACACCCCGCATCGCCGACAGCCTGGCCGACACCGCCGACCGCTTTCTCGGCGTGGCGCTGCATGACTGGGCGCTGGTCGATCCGATGTCAGACGTCTCCACCACCACGCCGCCGCTGCAGCGCCTGGCCATGGCCCAGCTGCGCGGCCTGGCCGACGCTGCCGGGCCGGCCACCGCCGCCATCCCGCGCGCCCACTGAAAACCCGAGGACGAGCCCATGCCCACCGCCGCCCGCCCGACCGAACCCGCCCGCCCTGGAGCACCCCTGATGTACACCGCCAAGGGACAACCCACTGCCGACGCCATGCTGCGCCAGTACAGCCCCCTGGTGCGGCGGCTGGCCCACCAGATGATCGCCAAGCTGCCGGCCAACGTCGAGCTGGACGACCTGATCCAGGTCGGCATGATCGGCCTGAACGACGCACTGGCCCGCTTCGACACGGCGCAGGGCGTGCAGTTCGAGACCTTCGCCACCCAGCGCATCCGTGGCGCCATGCTGGACGAGCTGCGCGGCGGCGACTGGATGAGCCGCGGTGACCGCCGCCACCAGCGCTCGATCGAGTCTGCGGTGCACAAGCTGGAGCAGAAGCTCAAGCGCGCCCCGACCGAGGGCGAGATCGCGGCCGAGATGGGCTTGGCTTTGGACGACTACCAGGCGCTGCTGGGCAAGGTGCGCGGCACGCAGCTGGTGTACCTGGAGGACATGAGCGGCGACGATGGCGACGACGACTATCTGGACCGCCATGTCTGCGACGAGGTGGCCAACCCGCTGTCGATGCTGTCCGACCACCGCATGCGCCTGGCGCTGGTCGCTGCGATCAAGAACCTGCCCGAGCGCGAGCAGTTCGTGATGAGCATGTACTACGAGCAGGACATGAACCTCAAGGAGATTGCCGCCGTGCTGGGCGTGACCGAGAGCCGCGTGTGCCAGTTGCACAGCCAGTCCATCGCGCGCCTGCGCGCCAAGCTGCGCGAGTGGTGACCGCGCCGCTGCCGACCTGCGCGCGGCCGCAGCCGAACCGACTGAGAGAAGGACCGATGCCATGTTGAGCCTGTTCCGCAAGTCCGAGCCTGTGCGGGCCGATGCCGCCAACGACGAAGCGGCGCCCGGGGTGGTCAGCCGAGAGCTGATTGACGAGCTGGCACGCCAGGCCTCGGTGCTCGGCCGCGAGGCGGCCGAGGTGCGGGGTGCCATCGACGATGCCAACCAGGCTGCCGCTGGCCAGGCGCAGACCCTGGGTGTGCTGGCTCGCGAGTTGGGCGAGGTGGCCCAGGTGCAGGACGGCATTGCGGAGCAAACGCGCGCGGGCATGAGCGCCGTCGCCCGGGCCCGCAGCGCCGTCGAGGCCGTGGGCAGCGAGGTCGGCACCATCGTGGAAACGCTGCACCAGGTGAGCGAGGCGGCTGGCCAGATCACGCAGATCGCGCTGCAGACCAGGCTGGTGGCCTTCAATGCCTCGGTCGAGGCCAAGCGCGCCGGCGAGGCCGGGCGCGGCTTCGGCGTGGTCGCCGACGCGGTGAAGGACCTGGCCGCCAAGGTCGAGGCCTCGTCCAAGGAGATCATGGGCACCGTCGGCAACCTGGACCAGCGCATCGCTGCGCTGGCACGCGAGATCCAGCGCCAGCCCGAGGGCGCCCAGCAGGGCGCGGTGCATGGCGCCCTGGGCGATATGGTGCAGGCGGTGGAGCGCATCGCCACCGCGGCCGACCAGAGCCATGGGCTGTGCGCCCAGCTCAACCAGCGCATGGGTGGCGTCGAGGGCGAGGTGCGTCAGGCCACCCAGGCGCTGGCGTCCACGCTCAAGCGCACCGAGACCTTCCTGGGCGTGTCCGAACATCTGATCGAGCTGACCGCGGCCTGCGGTGTCGAGACTGAGGACACGCCGTTCATCCGTGCCGCCCAGGAGGCCGCCGGCCGCATCGCGGCCCTGCTGGAAGGCGCCCTGCGCAGCGGTGACTCCGCCGAGAGCGACCTGTTCGACGACCGCTACGTGCCGATACCCGACTCCAACCCGCAGCAGCACATGACCCGTTTCACGGTACTGGCGGACCGGCTGTTCCCGTCGGTGCAGGAGTCCACGCTGAGCTTCAGCAGCAAGATCGTTTTCTGCATCGCGGCCGACCGCAACGGCTACATCGCCTGCCACAACCAGAAGTACAACCAGAGCCAGCGCCCCGGCGAGGTGGTCTGGAACACGGCCAACTGCCGCAACCGGCGCATTTTCAACGACCGCACCGGCCTGGCATCGGGCCGCAATGCCAAGCCCTTCCTGCTGCAGACCTACCGCCGCGACATGGGCGGCGGCAACTTTGTGCTGCTGAAGGAAGCGGCTGCGCCCATCACCGTCGGCGGCCGCCATTGGGGCGGGTTGCGGCTGGCCTACCGCTTCTGATGCGGATCAGCGTTCCACCGCCGCAGGGTCAGCGGCCCTGATCGTGCGGCGCGCCGGCGCCAGGCCCACCAATCGATCCGGCAAACCCGGGTACCCGGGCCGTGTCGCGCCGGCCGAGCGTGAACTCGACGCGGGCGCCGCGCCCGGGCTGGCCTTCCATCCGGATCGTCCCGCCATGCCGCTGCACGATGCGCTTGACGATGCTCAGGCCGATGCCGGTGCCGGCAAAGCGGTCGCCGGCATGCAGGCGGGTAAAGGGCTGGAACAGGTCACGCGCCTGGTCGGCATCGAAGCCGGCGCCGTTGTCGATGATGCGGTAGACGGTCAGGCCGTTGTCGCCGTCGATCGCATCCACCACCACGCGGGGCGCATCCGTCTCGCGCGTGAACTTGGCGGCGTTGCCCAGCAGGTTGTGCAGCACGATGCGCAGCTGCGGCTCGCTGGCCCAGACCTGCAGGCCGGGCTGGACCTGCCAGTCCAGCGGCGCAGCGCGTGGCGCGTCGGGCAGCGCGGCGATCACCTCCAGTGCCATGGCGCTGAGGTCCACCATCCGGCGCTCGATGGCCTGGGTGGTCGACCGGGCCAGCTCCAGCAGGGCTTCCAGTGTGCCCAGCATGCCGCGGGCGGCGTTGGCCTGCAGGGCCAGCAACTGCCCGTCCTGTGGGTCCAGTTGCGCGCCCAGGCGGCTGCGCAGCAGGTCGCACAGGCCCAGGACCTGGCCCAGCGGGTCGCGCAGCTCATGGGCCAGCTGCCGGGCAAAGGCGTCCAGGTCGCGGTTGGCGCCCTCCAGCTCGCGGGTGCGGGCGGCCACCGCCTGCTGCAGCTGGCGGTTGTGTTCGCGCAGCATCTGCTCGGCACCCTTGCGCAAGGTGACATCGCGGCCGACACCGTGGTAGCCCAGGAAGCGGCCCTGCGCATCCAGGCGTGGTGCGCCGGACAGCGACAGCCACTGCACCGTGCCGTCGCTGCGCGGGACCGCCAGCTCCAGCCCGCGGAAAGGTCGCCGAGCGTCCAGCTCGGCGATATGGTCGGCCCAGGCCTGTGGCGACAGGGCATCCGGCCAGACTTCCCAGCGCCTGCACCCGGCCGAACGCACAGCGATGTCGCCGAAACGGCGCAGAAGGTCTGCAGCCGGGGGAGTCGGCAGGCGATGCTGTTCGTCGGTCTCCCAATACCAGTCGGCGGCCAGCCCGGCCATGACGGACCAACGCTGCTCGCTGTCGGCCAGGCGCTGCCAGCTCAGCTTAGGCGCGCTGATGTCGCGGGCGACACCCTCGTAGCCGGCGAATCGCCCGTCCCGCCCCAGCCGCGGCCGCCCCGACAGCGCGATCCAGCCCTGGCCCCGCGAGCCCAGTCCCTGTACCTCGAACTCGACGTCGCGGAAAGGATGCTGACGGTCGAGCTGCTCATGCCAGGCGGTCCAGCCTTGCGGCGGCGGACTCAGGAAGCCCAGCTCGTCGTGCCGCCGGCCCAGCAGGTCACCCAGTGCGCGGCCGGCTGGCTTGACGATGACCGCGTCGGCGCTCATGGACGACAGCCGATGCTGGTCGTCGGTCTCCCAGTACCAGTCGGCCGACAGCTCAGCACGGGCGCGCCAGCGCCGCTCAGACTGACCAATGACGTCCTCAACCTGCGTCGCCAGGTCACCGAACACCGACGGCGCAGCCGGCGGCTGCTCGCGCAGGCCGTGCACCGCATCCTCCCAGCTGCCCCGGCGCAGTGCCCGGGTGGCCTCGCGCAGCGTGCGTGCCATCAGCCGGTGCGCCCGCCATTGGACGACCACCACGGCGGCCAGGGCCACCATGGCGCCCAAGAGGGCCAGCTTGGCCCACAGGTTGGTCTGTGGCTGGATCGGTGTGCCACGGACCAGCCAGGGCGCCAGCAGCAACACGGCGATCAGCAGGCTGGCTCCACCCAGCAACAGCAGCAGCGGAATACCCAGGCGGCGCCGGCGACGGCTGCCGGGACTCGCACCGTCGCCCAGGCCGGTTTCCTGCCATGGCAAGGTGTCCGGCGCCGGCACCGTTGGCGCCGAGCGCGTGGCATGGAAGCGCGGGAACTGCGGCTTGCTACCCAACTCGACCTCAGATCTATTGGAACGGCCGGTGACAGGTGTCGATCAGCATCGACCCCCGGCACCAGTGTGCGCTCTTGGCATGACCTTGGGGTGTCTTCGTCGCTGCCGGGCAACGTTTTCGCCGATAGAGCAGGCGACGGGTGCGACCGGGGCCGGGCCTGCGGCGCGGCCTTGGTGGCGGTCCGTCGCGGATCAGGTGCCGGCGTCGGCCTGAAGCCAGGCGCCGGCCGGCGTGGGCAATCAGGCGCTGATGGCGCCGTCGCTGGTGCGGGCTTGCGGCAGGCCGTCGGGACCGTAGCCGACAGCCGCATCGGTCTCAGGCGGCCACATCATTTCCAGGGCTCGTTGGGCAGCGGCGGCCTGACGGGCCAGCGTCTGGCGGGCCATTGCCAACCGCCCGGCGATGCGGTTCAAGTCGACCAGGGCGCCGTGCGGGGCAGGGGCCAGGGGCCGCCGCATCGCGCCGGGACCGGGCAGCAGGCTCAGCAGCGCCTGGTGCAACGCCGCGGCCTGTGCCGCCACGGCGGCCGGGTCATGGCGGCGCAGCGCATCCTCCAGGCCGGCCAGGGGTTGCCGCGCGGAGGCGAGTGCGCTGGGCTTCATAGGGGATCGTGGCGGCCTGTGGCCGTCACGCCTTGTGGCTGCGACTGAGCAGTTCCTGGGCGTTGGCGATCAGCTTGTCGGCGATCGCATCGGCATTGACCTGGAACCGGCCCTCGCGGATCTCGCGCGCCACCCGGTCGACCTTGGCCGCGTCGAAATCACCTTCTGCAGGCGTTGCCGACAGCAGAGACGCCACCGGTGAGAGCGATACCGTGACGCCGGGCGCCGCGGTGGGCGGCGCCGCTGGCCCGCCGCCGCGCTGAGCCTGGCCTTCCTTGCGGTCGACCGCTGGCATGGTGATGGATTTGGGATCGATCGGGCCTAGTTTCATGATCTGCTCCTTGGCCGGGCTGCCTGGCAGGCAGGGCGCGGCACGATGATCGGGGTATCGACCGCGTCGGCGCGGACTTTAGGCGCACAGGCGCGAATCGGCATCCAACCCCCCGGGTTGAGGGGTATGGCGGCGCCGGGCGGGCCACTCATGCGGATTGTCACAAGCTCAGTTCCACCTGGCGGGGGCCGACGGCACGGCCCTGCACCACCTTGCCGGTGCCGGGGCGCACCCGCACCGGCTGGCCGTCCAGCCCCGGTGTCTCGGCGACGCCCTCGGTGCTGACGGCATAGCCGTCGCCCACCGCCACCACCCGGACCGTCTCGCCACCCTGGAACCAGATGCGGCTGCGCAGGTCGGCGTCGCGCAGGGCCTCGCCTGCGGCCACGGCCCGCACGAGCTGCCGTCCGGCCAGCCGGTCCGGCGCCACGGGTGGCTGGGCCACGGCGGTGTACTCGACCTCCGCCAGCGTCATCTGGGCCCGCTGCAGCACGGTGCCGGCCGGCAGGGCAAGGGCGGCCACCGGAGCGGGCCCGTGGATGCGTACGGTCACCGGCAGCCAGGTGCGCCAGGCCACCGGCCCACCGACGCACTGCAGCGTGATGCGGCTGCGTCCCCACAACCGGCCGCCCGGTGGCAGGCTGGGCTGGATATTCGGGCAGGCGGCCAGCTTCAGACGCGGGTCCAACTGCCCGACTTCGACCTCAACTCGCAGGCCGGGCGCACCGCCAGCCGCGGCTCGCGCCATGGCCTGCAACTGTGCCGCCAGCGGTGCCAGGGGCAGGTCAACCGGCACCACCGCCTGCGCCCAGATCGGGCCGGCCCAAACCAGCACCACCAGCGTCACCAGGCTGGCCAGCGGCCGGGCATGCCACCGGCCAGGCATCGCGGTAGGCGACGCGTTTGGCTGGGGCAGATATCTGGAAGGCTTCACGGCCGGCATGGTCGCTGCAAGCGCTGTCCGGGCAGGGCGGGAAATGCGGGGTCGGCACCGGCCTTTTCCGGCTCAGGTCTGACAGACCCGTTGCCCACAATCGATTGGCCCTGTGTCCCCGACCAGGGCAGGAGCCTCAACATGCAACGCTTGTCGGACACGCTGAACTTCCAGGCCCAGGCCCTGGTGCTGCGCGCCGAGCGGCACCGGCTGCTGGCCAGCAACATCGCCAACGCCGACACCCCCGGCTACAAGGCGCGGGACATGGATTTCGGCCGCGCCCTGCGCGAGGCCACCGGCGCGGCCGGACCCGGCGGCGCGCCCGCGCTGGCTGCCACGCGGCCCGGCCACCTGGCCGCGGCCATCGGCGCGCGCAGCGAGCCGAACCTGCTGTATGCCTTGCCGGCCCAGGACAACCTGGACGGCAACACCGTGGACATGGACCGCGAGCGTGCCGCCGCCGGCGACAACGCGGTGCGCTACGAGGCCACGCTGCGCTTCATCAACGGCAGCGTGAAGTCGCTGCTGGACGCCATGAAGAGCCACAACCAGGGCTGACGGGCGCGGCCCGCCGGACCTGCACCCCCACTGATCACCAAGGAGCCGACCCATGAGCCTGGCCCGCATCTTCGAGGTCTCCGGCAGCGCCGTCAGCGCGCAGTCGCAGCGCCTGAACGTCGTCGCCTCCAACCTGGC
This sequence comes from Aquabacterium sp., assembly GCA_046160725.1. Taxonomy (GTDB): domain Bacteria; phylum Pseudomonadota; class Gammaproteobacteria; order Burkholderiales; family Burkholderiaceae_C; genus JBJXHB01. The sequence continues at coordinate 14,064 of JBJXHB010000497.1, read as the reverse complement.
CAATGCCGACACCGTGGCCGGGCCCGACGGCAATGCCTACAAGGCACGGCAGGTGGTGTTCCAGACCCACCTGGTGGGCGGCGCCGGCGCGGCCGGCGTGCGCGTCAGCAACGTCGTGGAGGACAACACCGAGGGCCGCCGGGTGCACGACCCCAAGCATCCCGGCGCCGATGCCGAAGGCTACGTGACTTACAGCAACGTCAACCCGGTGGAGGAGATGGTCAACATGATTTCTGCCTCGCGCTCGTACCAGAACAATCTCGAGCTGATGAACACCGCGCGCACGCTTCTTCTGAAGACGCTGCAGCTCGGCCAGGTCTGATCAAGAGAGAACCATGAACACCACTTCCGCCACCTCGGCCACCGCGGGCAACGATGCCCTGAACACGCTGCTGGGCGCCAACCGCACCGGCCCCAGCACGGTCGACGAAACCGGCGAGCGCTTTCTGAAGATGCTGGTCGCGCAGATGCAGAACCAGGACCCGCTCAACCCGATGGACAACGCCGAGGTGACGAGCCAGATGGCGCAGATCAACACGGTCTCCGGCATCTCCAAGCTGAACACCACCATGGGCGAGATGAGCGGCCTGCTGACCCAGATGCAGACGCTGCAGGCCGCCGCGCTGGTCGGACGCGACGTGATGCTGGCCGGCGACAACCTGGTGCCCGACGACACCGGCGTGGCCAGCGGCGGTTTCGAGCTGGACAGCCCGGCCGACTTCGTCACCATCACGATAAAGGATGCGACCGGCCGCGTCGTCGGCAGGGTCGACCAGGGCGCCACAAGCACCGGGCGTCACGGCTTCGACTGGACCGCGCCGCCCGGCGCGCCGGAGGGCCTGCGCTTCAGCGTCGAGGCCCGGACCAAGGGCGGCCAGGTGGTGCCGGCGCGCACCCTGGTGACCGATACGGTCGACGCCGTGTATGCCGATGGCGGACGCCTGGTCGTCGAACTGCGTGATCGTGGCGCGGTGGACTACGCCGCCGCGCGCGCCTTCAACTGATCCACCGTCGGCGCTGCGTCGCCGACGACTGCATTTGTTCTCCAGACCACCCTCACCCCCAGGAGCTCCGCATGTCGTTCCAGCAAGGCCTGTCCGGCCTCAACTCCACCAGCAAGAACCTCAACGTCATCGGCAACAACATCGCCAACGCCAACACCTTTGGATCCAAGGCGTCGCGTGCCGAGTTCGCCGACGTCTATGCCAATGCCATCAACGGCGGCGGTGCCAGCGCGGTGGGCATTGGCGTCAGTGTGGCCGCGGTCAGCCAGCAGTTCACACAGGGCAATATCGTCACCACGGAGAGCGCGCTCGACCTGGCGCTCAATGGCAACGGCTTCTTTCAGCTCGACGGTGGCGGCAGCACGCTGTACACCCGCAACGGCCAGTTCCAGATCGACAAGCTGGGCAACCTGACCAATGCGCAGGGCCGATCGCTGCTGGGCTATGCCGCCGACGCGAGCGGCACCATCATCCCGTCGTCGATCACGCCGATCCAGCTGCCCACCGCCGGCGTGGCGCCGGCGGCGACGACCAGCATCGACATCGAGATGAACCTGGATGCCCAGCACGCCGTGACGGCGCCCAGCAGCGGGCCGGCCATCGACTTCAATGCGGTCGGCACCTACAACAACGCCACTTCGTTGACCGTGTTCGACGACAAGGGGCAGGCGGTCGCGCTGACCTTCTACTTCCAGAAGGCGGCCACCGACACCTGGAACGTCTACGTCAGGACACCGGGCGGTTCGATCCTGACCGATGGCACCGGTGCGCCGCAGCGGGTGACGCAGATGGTGTTCAACGCCAACGGGGGGTCCTTGTCCGCGCCAACGAGCACGGTATCCATCGACATCCCGGCGATCACGCTGCCCAGCGGCGGCACGTCGCTGACCATACCGGGCATCGCCCTGGACCTGACCTCGGCCACCCAGTACGGGGCGGCGTTCTCGATCACCGACCTGTCGCAGGACGGTTACGCGCCCGGGCAGCTGACCGGCGTCAACATCGATGCCAGCGGCGTGCTCAAGGCGCAGTACTCCAACGGCCAGGACAAGGCCGCGGGCCAGGTCGTGCTGGCCTCGTTCCGCAACCCGCAGGGCCTGCAGCCGCTGGGCGGCAATGCCTGGTCGTCCAGCTTCGCCAGCGGCGACCCGGTGGTCGGCGCGCCGGGCCAGGGCAACTTCGGCGTGCTGCAGTCCGGCGCGCTGGAGGAGTCCAACGTCGACCTCACGGGCGAGCTGGTGGCCATGATCACGGCGCAACGGTCCTACCAGGCCAACGCCCAGACCATCCGCACCGAGGACGAGGTGCTGCAGACGCTGGTGAACCTGCGCTGAGCGTGGTCCTGATCCACTTGAGCTGAAGGCGCCACCGCATGGACCGCATGATCTTCCTCGCCATGAGCGGGGCCAAGGCCACGATGCAGCGCCAGGAGGGTTGGCGCACAACCTGGCCAATGCGCAGACGCCCGGCTTCAAGGCCGACCTGACCGCCTTCCGCGCGGTACCGGTGGTTGGCGACGGTGCTTCGACACGGGTCTACACCCTCGAGTCCACCCCGGGCTACGACGCGACACCCGGCCCGGTGCAGGCCACCGGTCGGCCGCTGGACGTGGCGCCGCTGGGCCGTGCCTGGATGGCGGTGCAGGCGCCCGACGGCACCGAGGCCTATACCCGCGCTGGCGCCTTCGAGCGCAGCCCGGAGGGCCAGCTCGTCACCTCGCACGGTCTGCCGGTGCTGGGTGATGGCGGCCCGATCACGCTGCCGGATCGCGCCGAACTGGGCGTGGCAGCGGACGGCTCCGTCACCGCCAAGGTCGGCAACGGCCGGCCGCAGGTGGTGGGCCGGCTGAAGCTGGTGACGCCGGAGGCGCCGCTCACCCGCGGCACGGACGGCCTGTTCCGTGCCGCCGAGGGCGAGCTGCCGGCCGACCCGGCGGCCAAGGTGCAGGGCGGCGCGCTGGAGGGCAGCAACGTCAGCCCGGTCGAGACCATGGTGGCCATGATCGCCGCGTCGCGCCAGTTCGAGCACCAGATGCAGATGCTCAAGACGGCGCAGGAGCGCGAGCAGTCGGCTTCACGCCTGCTCGGCTCGAGCACGATGTAGCGGTGCCTGCGGCGCGCGGGGCAAGCCCCGCGAGAAGCCGCAGCAGGGCACCGCTTATCGACCCTTGGCCGGACTCAAGTCGCGGCGATCATGGGCTTCGAAACCGAGCCGGAGTCTCTGACCATGATGCGTTCGCTGTGGATCTCGAAAACCGGCATGGAGGCCCAGCAGCAGCAGCTGGACTCCATCTCCCACAACCTCGCCAACGCCGGCACCACGGGCTACAAGCGCGCCCGCGCGATGTTCGAGGACCTGATGTACCAGAACCTGCGCCAGGCCGGGGCCAACACCTCGGACCAGACGCAGCTGCCGATCGGCCTGCAGCTCGGGCTGGGCGTCAAGACCACCGGCGTGGCCCGCAACTTCAGTCAGGGTGCGATCCAGGAGACCGGCAACGGCTTCGACGTCGCCGTGATGGGCAACGGCTTCTTCCAGGTCCAGCTGCCCGACGGCGGCACGGCCTACACCCGCGACGGCTCGTTCAAGCTCAATGCCCAGGGCCAGCTGGTCACCAACCAGGGATACACCGTGCTGCCCGGCATCACGGTGGCGGCCAATGCCAACGTCACCATCGCCCGCGACGGCACGGTGTCGGTGGTGGCGCCCGGTGCCGCTGCGCCGACCACCATCGGCCAGCTGCAGTTGGCCAGCTTCATCAACCCCGCCGGTCTGGAGCCGCGTGGCGAGAACCTCTTCACCGAGAGCGCGGCCAGCGGCCAGCCGGCCACCGGCGCGCCCGACAGCAACGGCCTGGGCTCGCTGGCCCAGGGCCGGCTGGAGGGCAGCAACGTCAACGTCGTCGAGGAACTGGTGGCGATGATCCAGACCCAGCGCGCCTACGAGATCAATTCCAAGGCCATCCAGGCCGCCGACCAGATGCTGCAGCGCCTCGGGCAGCTCGGTTGATGCCTTCACCGGACCGCACTGTCGACATCGTGACCCACGCGAAAGGTTGCCTGCACATGCTTGCCCTCGTCGCCGCCTTGTGCTCGGCCTCCGGCTGCACCACCTTCTATCCGCTGCCCAAGGTCGATGTGGCGCCGGCGGTGCAGCCGATGTCGGTGGCCGCGGTGTCGCCGCACGCGGCGCTGCCGGCGCCGCCCGTCAACGGTGGCATCTACCAGGCCGACCGCTACCGGCCGCTGTTCGAAGGCCACCGCGCACGCCTGGCCGGCGACACGGTGACGGTGCAGATCACCGAGAAGGTGTCGGCGACGCAGAAGTCCACCTCCACGGTGGACAAGGGCGGCGAACTCGACGCGAACATCAGCGCACTGCCCGGCATCAAGAGCAACAGCTTCGGCCGCGCCGGCGTCACGGCCAGCAACAGCAACACCTTCAGCGGCAAGGGTACGACCGAGAACAGCAACGACTTCAGCGGCACCATCACCGCGGTCGTGCAGCAGGTGCTGCCCAACGGCCACCTGCTGATCGCCGGCGAGAAGCAGATCGGCGTCAATGCCAACGTCGACGTGCTGCGCTTCTCCGGCCAGATCGACCCGCGCTCGATCGCCCCGGGCAACACCATCGCCAGCACGTCGATCGCCAATGTCCGCATCGAGCAGCGCGGCCGCGGCCAGCAGGCCGAGGCCCAGTCCATGGGCTGGCTGTCGCGCTTCTTCCTCAACCTGTGGCCGATCTGATGACCGCCTTGCCAACACCGGTGCGGCCGCCGATGCTCAACTTCATCCGTCTGCCTCGTGCCGAGCGCCGGCTGCGTGCGCTGGTGCTGGTGGCGTTGTGGCTGGCTGGGGCCGCGCTGTGGTGGCCGGCTCCCGCGCAGGGCTCGCAGCGCATCAAGGAGCTGGCCTCGGTGCAGGGTGTGCGCCACAACCAGCTGGTGGGCTTCGGCCTGGTGGTGGGGCTGGACGGCACGGGCGACCAGGCCACCCAGGCGCCGTTCACCACCGAGAGCCTGCGGGCCATGCTCGAGCAGATGGGCGTGGTGCTGCCGCCGGGCATCTCGATCCAGCCGCGCAACGTGGCCGGCGTGATCATCACCACCGACCTGCCGCCGTTCGCCCAGCCCGGCCAGCGTCTGGACATTGCGGTGTCGTCGATGGGCAATGCCAAGAGCCTGCGCGGCGGCACGCTGGTGGCCACCCCGCTGAAGGGCGCTGACGGCCAGATCTACGCCATCGCACAGGGCAACCTGATCGTCGGCGGCGCCGGTGCCGCTGCCGGCGGGTCCAAGGTGCAGATCAACCACCTGTCGGTCGGCCGCATACCGCAGGGCGCGTCGGTCGAGCGCAGCGTGGCCTCGCCGCTGAACAGCGGCGAGCATGTGGAGCTGAATCTGGACGCGGCGGACTTCAACACCGCGCGCGCCGTGGCGCAGGCCATCAATGCCGCCAAGGGCGAGGGCACCGCCGAGGCCATGGACGGCCGCGTGGTGCGCGTGCGGGCACCGCAGGCGCCGGGACAGCGCGTGGCCTTCCTGGCCGACATCGAGGACCTTCCGGTCACCCGCAGCCGTCCGGCGGCGCGGGTCACCATCAACGCCCGCAGCGGCTCGGTGGTGATGAATGAGGCGGTGACGCTGTCGGCTTGCGCCGTGGCCCATGGCTCGCTGAGCGTGACCATCTCGTCGACGCCGGTGGTCAGCCAGCCCGGGCCGCTGTCACAGGGCCAGACGGTGCAGGCCGAGAAGGCCGACATCTCGATTGCCCAGTCCGGCGGCAACATCATCCAGCTGCCGGCAGGCGCACGGCTGACCGACGTGGTGAAGGCGCTGAACGCACTGGGCGCGACACCGATGGACCTGCTGACCATCCTGCAGGGCATGAAGAGCGCCGGCGCCCTGAAGGCGGAGCTGGAGATCATCTGATGACCGCCGCGCCGATCGGCCCCCAGGCGTCTCTGGCCAGCGGCATGGCGCTGGACGCGACCACGCTGTCGCGTCTGAAGAACCGCGCGGCCGCCGACCCCAAGGCGGCGGTGCGCGAGGCCGCCCGGCAGTTCGAGACGCTGTTCATGCAGGAGATGATGAAGAGCATGCGCGCGGCGACGCTGTCGTCCGGGCTGATGGACAACGAGACCACGCGCATGGGCACCGAGATGCTGGATGCGCAGTTCGCTGCCGGTGCGTCTGGCCGGCCCGGCGGCCTGGCCGACCTGCTGGCCCGCCAGCTGGAGCGCCAGATGAACCTGCGTCCGGCCGACCTGGTCGTGCCCTCGGGCGCGGGCAAGGCGGCGGCCGAGCCGCTGTCCAGCCTGACCCCGCGCGAGCCCCGCATCCCCGACCAGCGTGCGGCCGACTTCATCCAGCGCCACCGTGCCAGTGCCCAGGCGGCGTCGGCCGCCAGCGGAATCGCGGCACCGTTCATGGTGGCCCAGGCGGCGCATGAGTCCGGCTGGGGCGCGAGCGAGATCCGGCATGCTGACGGGACGACGTCGCACAACCTGTTCGGCATCAAGGCCGGCGCCGGCTGGAAGGGCCCCGTGGCCGAGGTCATGACCACCGAGGTCGTCAACGGCGAGGCCATCAAGCTGCGCCAGCGCTTCCGCGCCTATGGCAGCTATGACGAGGCATTCGCGGACTATGCGCGCCTGGTCGGCGGCAGCCCGCGCTACCGAGAGGTGGCCGCGGCCGGCGGTGACGCGCAGCGCTTTGCGCAGGGCCTGCAGCGCGCCGGCTATGCCACCGACCCGGCCTACGCGACCAAGCTCGAGCGTGTCATCAACACGACGCTGCGCCTGCAGCGCACGCAGGCCTGAGCGCCGGCACCGGAGGCTGACCGACCATGCCGACCTCGATGCTGATGTCGCTGGGCACGCGGGCGATGTTTGCCGCGTATTCCCAGCTGCAGACCACCAGCCACAACATCGCCAATGCCAATGTCGAGGGCTACTCGCGACAGAAGGTGCTGCTGGCCACGGCGCCGGGGCAGTTCTCCGGGTCGGGCTTCTTCGGACGCGGCGTCAATGTGCAGTCGGTGGTCCGCGCGGCCAATGCCTTTCTGTCCCAGCAGGCCACCTTCACCCAGGCCACGGCGTCGTCCGACACCGCCCGGCGCGACATGCTGCGGCAGCTGGAGAAGGTCTTCGGCAGCGGAAGTGCAGGCCTGGGCATGGCATCCACCCAGCTGTTCAATGCCTTCTCGGACCTGGCCAGTGCGCCGGCCGACCTGCCGGCGCGCCAGACCGTGCTGGCTCGCGCAGAGGACTTCGCTGCGATGGCGCGATCCGGCGCCTATCAGATCGAGGCCTTGCAGGCCAATGTTTTCCAGGACCTGGGCAATGCCGTCTCCGAGATCAACACCCTGGCACGCGGTGTGGCGACCCTGAACCTTCAGATCGCGACCGCGCAGGGCTTGGGCCATACGCCCAACGACCTGCTGGACCGTCGCGCCCAACTGGTGTCGGCCTTGTCGGAGAAGATCGAGGTGTCCACCGTGTCCTCTGGCGACGGCTCGCTCAGCCTGTTCATCGCTGGCGGGCAGAGCCTGGTGCTGCGTGGCGATGTCAACACCCTGGTGGCGGCTCAGAGCGAGTACGACCCGGCACGGGCCCAGTTGCAGATCGACGTGTCCGGGCAACGCACGCCGCTGCCCTGGCAAGCTCTGGGCGGTGGCCTGGTCCACGGGCTGCTCAAGTTCCAGAACGACGATCTGGTCGAGGCCCGCAACCGGCTCGGCCAGGTGACCGGTGCCCTGGCCCTGCAGGTCAACCAGCAGCAGGCCCTGGGGCTGGACCTCAATGCCGCTGCGGGCGCTGCGATGTTCCGGGTCGGCTCGCCGGTCGCCGTACCGGCCCAGACCAATATCCGCGACTCGGGCGGCAACTTCGCCGCCGTGGTCAGCCTGTCGGTGGCCGACGCCTCCGCGCTGAAGGCCAGTGAGTACGAGCTGCGGCCCGACCCGGCCAACGCCGGCCAGTACCTGGTGACCCGCCTGTCCGACGGCCAGACCTTCAGCGGGCTGGTGGATGGCAGCACCCTGGACGGATTCACCATCGACATCGGCACCACCGCGCCGGCCGCGGGTGACCGCTTCCTGCTCAAGCCCGTCAGCACCATGGCCGCCAAGCTGGAACGGGCATTGGATGCACCGCGCGGCATTGCGGCCGCCAACCCGTTGACAGCACAGGCCGGCAGCACCAACACCGGCAGCGCCAGCATCGGCCAACTGGTCATCGCCAGTGCGCCCAGCAGCGCCTACCAGGACATGAGTCTGCAGTTCACCAACGGCAACGGCGACTGGCAACTGCTGGATGCCAGCGCCAACGTGCTGGCCACCGGCACCTGGACACCCGGCCAGCCGATCGCCTGGAACGGCTTCGAGCTGTCCTTGAACGGGGTGCCGGCCAATGGCGACCAGTTCAGTCTGCAGGCGACCACCCACCCGGCCGCCAACAACGGCAACGCCCTGGCCTTCAGTGCAATGGGTGAGCGAACGCTGGTCGATGGCAGCAGTGTGGCTGACAGCTATGCCAGCACGCTCACCGAGCTGGGCGTGCGGGTGCAGGGCGCGATGACGGCCTCTGAGACGTCGCACTCGGTGTCGGCCCGGGCCCGCGAGGCCTTGACGGCCGAGACCGGCGTCAACCTCGACGAGGAGGCGGCACGCCTGGTGGAGTACCAGCAGAGTTACCAGGCCGCCGCCAAGCTGCTGCAGACCGCGCAGTCGGTGATGGACACGCTGCTCGAGCTCGGACGCTGAACCCAATCCCAGGACTGAACACCATGCGCCTTGCGACCTCCACCCGCTGGTCGGCCACCCTGGACAACCTCATGCGCCGCCAGGCCGAACTGAGCCGTGCGCAGGAGCAGATGTCCGGCGGCCTGCGCGTCAACCGGCCCAGCGACGACCCGACCGCAGCCGCCCGAGCCGAGCGTGCTCGCGGCGTGCAGGCCCGCGCCGAGGCCGACCAGCGCGCACTTGGCGTGAGCCGCAACGCCATGCAGCTGGCCGAGGGTGCCTTGGGCTCAGGTGTGGAGACGTTGCAGAGCGCGCGCGAGACACTGGTCAATGCCGGCAATGCCACCTATGGTCCGGTTGAGCGCCTGGCGTTGGCCAACCAGTTGCGGCAGCTGCGTGGCCAACTGCTGTCGGTGGTCAACCAGGGCGACGGCGCCGGTGGCTTTGTCTTTGGCGGCCAGGGCACCACGGCCGCGCCTTTCCTGGACGGCACCACCGGCGTGACTTTTGGCGGCACCGGCGGCCAGATCAATGCCTCCAGCCGTGAGCAAATGCCCACCACGGTCGACGGCCGCCAGATCTGGCTGTCGTCGAACAGCGGCAACGGCGTCTTCGAGACCGCGGCCGCGGGTGCCAATGCCGGCGCCGGCTGGATCGACGCCGGACGCGTGATCGACCCGTCGGCCATCACCGGGTCGAGCTATGACATCGTGTTTGCCGGCACGCCGGGCAACCTCACCTTCAGCGTCCTGCGCGACGGCAATGCGACCGGGATGACCAATGTCGCCTACCGCAGCGGCCAGGCCATTGCCGTCGACGGCATGAGCCTGACCGTCAGCGGCGCACCCGTGGCGGGCGACCAGTTCCAAGTCCGGCCGTCGCAGCCGACGCTGGACCCCTTTACCGCCCTGGACCGGGCGATTGCCGTGCTGTCGGACCCGTCCGCCAACGTCGGGCAGGTGCAGCAGGCGGTCAACCATGGCGTGCGCGACATGGACGCGGTGCTCACCAACGTGCAGGCGGCCCGCTCAGTGGCCGGCAACACGCTCAGCCGCCTGGACGCCATCGAGCAGCGCACCCGGGACCGCTCGCTGTGGGCCAAGCAGGTGCAGTCCGACGCCGAGGACCTGGACATGGTTCAGGCGGTGTCGGAGTTCCAGAACCGACAGTCCGGCTACCAGGTGGCGCTGCAGACCTACGCCATGGTGCAGCGGCTGTCGATGTTTGACTATCTTCGTTGAGGTCCACGATGGACATGCGTGTGCAACCCGTCCTGGCGCAGGTGGCGCTGGGCTACGCGCCGATGATCGACCGGCAGCGGATGGTCAGTGCCCTCAGGCTGACCGTCTTTCCGTTGCGTCCCGAGGCGCCGCCGCCGGCCGACCTGCTGATCGCCGCGGTCACCGAGGCCTGGCCCGCCGAAGGTGGGCGCGTGTCGCTGAATGTGGTGTCCGAGACTCTGCTGCACGACCTGCTGGCCGCCGAGCTGCCACCCAACCTGATGCTCGAGGTGCCGGCCTTCGTGGCCGCGCAGCCGCAGGAGGTCGCTGCCTTGCGCGCGCTGCACGGCCGCGGCACCACGCTGTTGCTCAAGGGGCGCCCGCGCGAGCCGCTGGCCCGCGACCTGCTGCCGTGCTTCGCCTATGCCATCGTCGACGTGGCCGAGGAGCGCCGCGACGGTGCGCCCGCGCCCGGCACGCCGGCGCGGCAGATTCCGCATGTCCAGGAGGGCGTGCGCACGCTCAAGGCCATGAATGAAGCCTTTGCACGAGGGGCGCACTCGGTGCTCGGCTGGCCGCTCGACGACGAGGACGACGGCGCTGCCGTGGCGCCGGGCAAGGGCGGCCAACCTGAGATGCAGACGGTGACCGAGCTGATCAAGCGCGTGGACCGCGAGGAGAACGCCGACCGTCTGGAGGCGGTGCTGAAGAACGACCCGGCCCTGGCCTTCAAGTTGATGCGCTACATCAACTCGCCGCTGTTCGGGCTGCGGGTCGAGATCACCTCCTTCCGGCATGCGCTGATGTTGCTGGGCTATGGGCGGCTGAAGCGCTGGCTGGCTCTGCTGCTGGTCTCGGCCGGCAAGGACGCCAACAGCAAGCCCATCATGTATGCCGCGGTGCGCCGCGGGCTGCTGATGGAGGAGCTGGGCCGCAACGTCGGTGCCGATGACGAGCAGCGCGGCGAGCTGTTCATCTGCGGCATGTTCTCGCTGCTGCACCGGTTGATGCGGCAGCCGCTGGAAGTCCTTCTGACGTCGATCCCCGTGCCCGAGCGCGTGCGCCAGGCCCTGCTGGACGAGACCGGTCCGTTCCGCCCCATCCTGGACCTGGTCCGGGCAGTGGAGGCGTCGGCGCTCTATGACATCCGCACCGCGGCCGAGGCCCTGATGATGGGCCTGCCCGAGGTCAACCGCGCGGTGTTCAAGGCCTTGTCCGAGGCACGCCAGCTGGAGTAGCGCCCCCCGGGACTACACTGGCCGCATGGCTGTCCTGACCCGCGCCGGGGCTCCGCAGGCGCCCGAGCTGCAACGATGGTTTGACCTGAGCCCGGTGGCGACCGTGGTCTACGAGCGCAGCGGCCGCATCGTGCGGGCCAACCCCGCGTTTCATGCCTTGGCCGGTGGTGCCACGGCCCAGCTGTCGCCCGACCTGGCGCGCCTGCTCGACTGGGACGGCGGCGGCCAGCACGCGGCGCTGCGCGCCGGTGCGCAGGGCGCGCAGGAGCGCAGCGGCAGCTTGACCCGGCCCGACGGACGCACCGTGCGCCTGCGGGCCCGGCTGGTGGCCTACCTCGGTGTGGCTGGCGACGAGCGTGCCATGGCCGTACTGGACGACCGCAGCCTGGAGGACGAGCGCGACCTGGCCCAGATGGAGATCGGCGCGCTGATGGACACCGCCGGCATCGGCGTGGCCACCTACGAGGCGTCCCGTGGCTGGCTGCAAAGCCGTGCGGCCGGCTCAGGCGCAGGCGCCGGTGGCGGCCTGCCGGCGGCGCTGCAGGGCATACGGCGCGAGCGTGTCGAGGCTTCGTCGCTACCGGCCTATGACGAGCTGCAGCAGGCCCTGCGCGAGGGCCGCCGGGCCCAGGTGCGCTACAGCGTGCAGTTGCCGGCGCATGGCCGGCGCTGGCTGCTGACCCGGGTCGAGCCGGGCGAGTTGGCCGACGGACGCCATGCCCTGTCGGTGGTGACCCTGGACATCACCGAGCAGGAGGAGGAGCGTCGGCGCGCACGCGACGAGCTGCAGCTGCAGGCCGAGCGCACGCGCGCCATCCTGGACTCGGTGCTGGTGGGCATCGTCACCGTCGGCACCGGCGGCATCGAGTGGATGAACCGATCGGCGCGGCGCATGTTCGGCGGCGAGCTGGCCGACTTCATCGGTGTGCCGATGTCCACCGTCGCCACCGACGACCCCGATCATCCTTTGCGCGCCACGCACTACCTTCGCGCACTGGCCGACGGCCAGGCCGAGACCTTCGAGTGCCGGTTGCGAGCCCGTGACGGGCGTGAGTTCTGGGTCGTCGGCAACGCCGTGGTCACCGGGCGTGATGATGGCGGCGCGCAGATCACCTTCGCGTTGCTGGACATCGAGCGCCGCCGCCAGGCCGAGATCTCGATCGCCCAGGCGCAGGCCAGCCTGCAACGCATCATCGAGACCGCTCCGTTGGCCATCGCGCTGTTCGACGCGGCCAGCAGCCGTGTGCTGCGGCTGAACCACATGGCCGGCCTGTTCTTCGGCGTGCCGATGGACACCGCCCTGGGCGGCCTGCCGGCGGACTGGCTGGACACCGCCACCGCGACCGCGCTGGTCCAGGACCTGGCCGAGGCCGCGCAAGGGGCCGAGGTGGTGCGGCGAGAGTGGCGGCGCCCTGGCGGCCGGGACGGTCAGCCCCAGACCTGGGACGTGCGCATCATCGGCCTGGCCGCAGCGGGCGAGCCGCAGGTGCTGCTGGTGGCCAGTGACGTGACCGAGCAGCGCGCCGCCGAGCAAGCGCGGTTCGACGCCGCGGTATCGCAGCGCGAGATGCTGGTGAAGGAGGTCCACCACCGCATCAAGAACAACCTGCAGGGGGTGGCCGGCCTGCTTCAGCAGAGCGCTGCGCGACGGCCGGAAATGGCGCCCCTGATCGACGAAATCGTCAGCCAGGTGCAGGCCATCGCGCAGGTCCATGGGCTGCAGGTGGGCGTCAGCGGCCCGCTGCGCCTGAAGCCGGTGCTGGAGGCGATCACGCAATCCGTCTCCCGCACCTTCGGGCATGGCATCGAGCTGACGGTGACGGGCGTGGCGCCACACCGTTTTGCGCTGCCCGAGACCGAGTCGATACCGGTCGCCCTGGCGGTCAACGAGCTGCTGACCAATGCCATCAAGCACGGTGCCGGTCCCGGGGCACCCGTGCGCTGCGCGCTGCATTGCAGCGAAGCACAGGTCGAGATCACCATCACCAACGTGGGACGCCTGCGCGAGGGCTTCAGCCTGGGGGCGGTGCCGCCGGGTGTCTCCGGCCTGGGACTGGTGCGCTCACTGCTGCCGCGCCGCAGTGCCGCTCTGACCCTGGGCAACGAGGCCGACGGGGTGGTCGCGCGGCTGCTGCTGCAACCGCCGGGCATCACCGTGCTGGAGCCGCTGTGATGGCCGTCCGGGCCACAATGCGGCAGGGATGGACATGATGGCGGGCAAGGGCACGATCCTGGTGGTGGACGACGACCGGCTGGTGTTGGCCACGGTGGTGCACGGGCTGGCGCAGGCTGGCTACGAGGTCATCGACGCCGACAACGGCGACGACGCCATCCTGCTGGCCCGCGAGCGCCGGCCCGACCTGGCGCTGCTGGACATCCGCATGGACGGCAAGAGCGGCTTCGACGTGGCCGAGTACCTGCGCGACGCGCTGCACATCCCGTTCATGTTCCTGTCCGCCTTCGCCGACGATGACACGGTACGGCAGGTGCAGGCGCTGGGCGCGGTGGCCTATCTCGTCAAGCCGCTGGACATCGGCCAGATCGTGCCGACCGTGCACGCAGCGTTCGCCCGCTTGGCGTCGGCCGTGCCGCGTGACGGCCTAGCCCCATTGACGCCCGTTGGCGGCTCCGTGGCGGCGCCGACGGCGGTGGCAACCGATGATGTGGTGCCGCTGGCAGTGGGCGTGCTGATGCATCGTTTCTCGCTGGACCGGGCCAACGCCCGCGAGCGGCTGCGCCGCCTGGCGGCCGACGAGGGCCTGCCGTTGGTCGAGCAGGCGCGGCGGCTGGTCGAGGCCGTCGAACTGCTGGCACGCCCCGGGGCGATGTAGCGGCCGTCGCCGGCGCGCCGGCGACGCGG
>JBJXHB010000496.1:0-17782 GCA_046160725.1 Aquabacterium sp. | reverse complement strand
ACAGGCCTTGGCTTTGCAGCTGGACACCGCCTTCGTCGTCTACGAGCGCGAGCGCCACAGCAACGGTCGTGACGAGGCCTTTCACCAACCCCAACCGGCCGAGTTGCTGGCGCTGTCGACACGGCTGCGCGCGGCCGGCCTGCGCCGGCTGCTGGTGGTGGTGCCCCATGCGCCGGCCCTGCTGCCGCTGGCGTTGCAAGGCGGTTTCGCGTCGGAAGACGAGGCCGCGGTGGCCGGGCTTGGTTTTGAGCAGCTGGTGTTCGTGCGTGCGGCGCAATCGCTGCGTGGTGCCGGCATGGGCTCATGGCTGGCGCGCCTGGGCGATTGGTGGCTGGGCCAGCTGCAATGGATGGTGCCGCAGCGCCAGCAGCCAGTACGCACCGAGAAACTGGCGCAACTGATGGTGGCCCTGGCGCGCGAGCTGCCGGATGCGCCGCACGGCACCCGGGTGGTGCCGGCGGAGCTGCTGTGGGCCGCGTCGCAGGCGGCGGATGCACGCCCGCTGCTGCGCGACTGGCTGTGCGGCCCAGCCGCCGACAGCACGGCGGCTGAGGGCACCGCGCCGCCTATGCCGTCGCGTTGAAGGTCTCGCCCAGCGCATCCACCATGCGGTCGATCTCGGCGGGGGTCGAGATGAACGGCGGCGCCAGCTGGATGGTGTCGCCGCCGTAGCGCACATAGAAGCCCTTGGCATACATCGCCATCGCGATCTGGTACGGCCGCTTGGCCGGCTCGCCCGCCAGCGGTGCCACCGTGATGCCGGCGGCCAGGCCGTAGTTGCGCACGTCGGCCACGTGCTTCACGCCCTTCAGGCCATGCACGGCACGCTCCAGCACCGGTGCCAGCTCGTGCACGCGCTGCATGCCGTTTTCGCGCTCCATCAGGTCCAGTGCCGCGATGCCGGCCGCGCAGGGCACCGGATGCGCCGAGTAGGTGTAGCCATGCGGGAACTCCAGCATGTAGTCCGGTCCGCCGGCCGACATGAAGGTGTCGTAGATCTCCTGCCGGGCCACCACGCCGCCCAGCGGCTGCACGCCATTGGTCACCTGCTTGGCAAAGTTCAGCAGGTCCGGCGTGACGCCGAAGGCCTCGGCACCGGTCCAGGCGCCGCTGCGGCCGAAGCCGCTGATGACCTCGTCGAAGATCAGCAGGATGCCGTGCGCCGTGCAGATCTCGCGCAGCCGCTGCAGGTAGCCCACGGGCGGGATGATGACCCCGGCCGAACCGGCAAAGGGCTCCACGATCACGGCCGCGATGTTGGAGGCGTCGTGCAGATTGATCAGGGTCAGCAGCTCGTCGGCCAGTTCCGCGCCGGTGGGCGGCATGCCCTTGTGGAAGCTGCCGTTGGGTGGTTGGGTGTGCGGCAGATGGTCGGCCTCGACACCCTGGCCGAAGATCTTGCGGTTGGCCGCGATGCCGCCGACCGAGATGCCGCCGAAGTTGACGCCGTGGTAGCCCTTGATGCGGCCGATCAACCGTGTCTTGCCGGCCTGGCCTTTGGCCCGCCAGTAGGCGCGCGCCATCTTCAGTGAGGTGTCTGCGGCCTCAGAGCCAGACGCGGTGAAGAACACGCGGTTCAGGCCCGCTGGCATGCGCCGCACGATCTGGTTGGCCAGCTCGAAGGACAGCGGATGGCCGAACTGGAACGCCGGCGAATAGTCCAGCTGCATCGCCTGGCGGCCGATCGCGTCGGCGATCTCCTTGCGGCCATGGCCCAGGCCGACGCACCACAAGCCGGACAAGCCGTCAAACACCTGGCGTCCGTCATGCGTGGTGAAGTAGGCACCGCTGGCCGCGGTGATCAGGCGCGGGTTGGCCTTGAAGTCACGGTTGCCGGTGTAGGGCATCCAGTGCGCAGCCAGCCATTCGGCGTCGGTGCGTGGCGCTGGTTGAAGGTGTTGGGTTTCGGTGCGGTCCATGGCGCGCTCCTGTATCGATGGGTTCGGGCGAGGGGGCGATTCTGCGCCGGGTGTGCCGGGCTGACCAGCGGTGTTGTCGGCGCTGTGCGGCGCACGCCAGCCACGGCGTGGCACCGGCGCTCAGGGCTTTCCCTTTGAAAGCGGCAACACATCACATCACGGCCTCAGGGCAACACACCGTTACAGCGCCCCCTGGAACACTGGCCAGACTCTAAACACCGTTGATTGGGAGTCATCCATGGCAAGACGATCACTCTGGCGTACGACCATCGCGGCCATGGCCATGGCCTGCATGGGCTACGGCGCGTTCGCCCAGGCATCGGAAGACGAGGCCCGGATGCGCCAGCAGCTGCAGGCGGCGCTGTGGCCAGCCGACATCGTGCGGCTGGCCGACGACTACCTGCGGCAGCACCCGGACTCCAGCTGGCGCATCGTGGCCGAGGGCATGAAGCTGGGCGCCGCCGATTCAATGCGGGCGCTCAACCGTTCGGACGTGGCGCTGTACCGCAGCTCGTTCCGCGCGGCAACACCGGACGACGGCACCACCGATGACCTGCGGCAGGCCGCGATGGGTGATCGCGACGCCGCGATGCGGCTGGCGGTGCAGTCCTGGCGCGCGGACCGCAACGAGGCCCGCTACGTCGGCTGGCTTCAGCTGGCCTCGACCCTGGGGCACGACAAGGCCACCTACGAGCTGGCCCTGCATTTCCGCCGCAACGGCCAGCCCGCACTGGCGGCCCAGTACGAGAGCAGGGCGCTCGAGATGGGCTATGAACCGCCGCCCTGGTTGGACCACCGCCGCAAGTAAGTCGGTGCGGGCCCTGCGCGCCCGCTGCGGTCAGTTGACCGTCTGGGCCAGTTCGCCGCGTGCGTACTGCTGCGCAACGACGGCCAGCGGCCGAGGCTGGATGCGGCTGCCCTGGCCCTGACAGCCAAACTGCAGGTAGCGCGCCTTGCAGACCTGGTAGGCGGCTTCGCGGGCGGGCTTGAGGTAGTCGCGCGGGTCGAACTTGTCCGGCTGCTCGACGAAATACTGACGGATCGCCCCGGTCATGGCCAGCCGCACGTCGGTGTCGATGTTGATCTTGCGTACGCCGTGCTTGATGGCCTCCTGGATCTCCTCGACCGGCACGCCATAGGTCTCCTTCATCTTGCCGCCATGGGCGCGGATGATGGCCAGCAACTCTTGCGGCACGCTGGATGAGCCATGCATCACCAGGTGCGTGTTGGGGATGCGACGGTTGATGGCCTTGATGCGGTCGATCGCCAGGATGTCCCCGGTCGGCTTGCGGCTGAACTTGTAGGCGCCATGGCTGGTGCCGATGGCGATGGCCAGCGCGTCCAGCTGGGTCTTCTTGACGAAGTCGGCGGCCTGCTCGGGGTCGGTCAGCAACTGCTCGCGGGTCATCGTGCCCTCGGCGCCGTGTCCGTCCTCCTTGTCGCCCTTCATGGTCTCCAGCGAGCCCAGGCAGCCCAGTTCTCCCTCGACCGTGATGCCCAGCGCGTGCGCCATGTCCACCACCTGACGCGTGACGTCGATGTTGTAGTCGTAGCTGGCGATGGACTTGCCGTCGGCCTGCAGCGAGCCGTCCATCATCACGGAGGAAAAGCCCAACTCGATCGCGCCACGGCAGATGTCGGGGCTCTGGCCGTGATCCTGGTGCATGACCAGGGGCACGCGGGGCCAGGCCTCGAGTGCGGCCTGGATAAGGTGCTTGATGAAGTGCTCCCCGGCGTACTTGCGGGCGCCGGCACTGGCCTGCAGGATGACCGGTGCATCCACCTCGGCCGCAGCGGTCATCACCGCCTGGACCTGCTCCAGGTTGTTGACGTTGAAGGCCGGTATGCCATAGGCGTTTTCGGCGGCATGGTCCAGCAACTGGCGCATCGATACCAAGGGCATGACTAGTCCTCTAGAGGGGATGGGATGTGGGCGTGGGTGGCCCAACGGGCGGTTTGCGGCAAGGTAACCGCTCCGTAACCTGAAAATTCTATCGACCGCGCGCACCCAGAAGGGCGAATCCTGATCCAGGCGTTGCGCATGGTGTCACGGCGGCCCGAGGTGCGGGCTGGGCGGGCCGGCTGGCGATGGGCCAGGTGGGGGCGGCCATTCCTGCAGGCACTGGATCGCGATCTAGGCGGTCGTTCGCCTTCTTTTCGGGTTCAAGCCGGCCATTGGGGATGCGGACACTGGGGCGGGCCCCATGTCGGCCCGAATCGGGAGTCGTCCATGCCTGCGCTTGCCATTGCCCCGCTCACCCCCTGGATCACCGCCGCTGCCTTGCAGCACGGCCACGCATTGCCGGACCACCTGATGCAACGGCTGGGCATCAGCCGGCGTCGTGCGAACCGTCTGTTGCAGCGGCTGGTGGACGCGCAGTGGCTGAAAGTCGCAGGCAGCCCGCGCCGGCGACACCACCAGCCGGGCGAGCTGCGCCAGGTGGTGCGCAGCTATCTGCTCGCGGGACTGCAGGAGGACCTGCCGTGGCGGCGCGACTTTGCGCCCTTTTTTGACCTGCCGGCGACGGTGTCGGCCATGGCGCAACATGCCTTCACCGAGCTGCTGAACAACGCCATCGACCACAGCGGTGGCCAGCAGGTGACGGTGTCGATGCGGCAGACACCGCTGCAGCTGCAGCTGCTGGTCTCGGACGACGGCTGCGGCCTGTTCGACCGTATCGCGGGCAGCTTCGACATCGACGATGCGACCCTCGCCATGCTGGAACTCGGCAAGGGCAAGCTCAGCAGCGCGCCGGACCGCCACAGCGGGCATGGGCTGTACTTCACCAGCCGCCTGGCGGACGTTTTCGACATCCATGCCAACGCGCAGGCCTTCCAGAGCCGGGCCTGGGAGCGGCGCACCTGGCGTGCCGGGCGAGGCGGCAGCATTGCCGCACGCGCCGGCACCAGTATCTACATGGCCATCGCGCTGGACACCCCACGCACGCTGGAGGCCGTGCGCCAGGCCTACAGCACCAGCGGCACCGGCTGCGACTTCTCGCGCACCGAGGTGCCGCTGGTACTGCTCAGCGGCTCGGCTGGCGCCCTGGTGTCAAGGGCGGAGGCACGCCGCGCCGCGCGGCGCCTGGGACAGTTCCGCCGGGCGGACCTGGACTTCACGGGCGTGGCCGCCGTGGGCCACGGTTTTGCCGATGAGCTGTTTCGCGTCTTCGCGCGCGAGTGCCCGGACGTCGAGCTGCGGCCCATCGGCATGTCGGCAGCCGTCGCCGCCATGGTCCAGGACGTGCGCCAGGCCGCCTGAGCATCAGGCTCGCAAGCCGGCCCGTGTCCACTGGCGCTTCTGGCGCCGGGCGCGTCAATCGACGCGGCCAACCTTGAGCATGTTGGTGCCGCCCGGGTAGCCCATGGGCTCGCCGCAGGTGATGGCATAGGTGTCGCCGGGGCGCAGCACGCCGCGCTCGACCAGCACCTTTTCGGCGGCGGCCAGGGCCTGGTCGCGGTCGGTGAAGGAGGGCATCAGCAGCGGCCGGACGTTGCGGTACAGGGCCATGCGGCGCTGGGTCTGCGGCTTGGTGGTCAGGCCGAAGATCGGCACGTGGATGTTGTGCCGGCTCATCCACAGCGCGGTGGAACCGCTCTCCGTCAAGGCAATGATCGCCTTGCAGCCCAGGTGGTGCGCGGTGAACAGCGCACCCATCGCAATGCTCTGGTCGATGCGGCCGAAGGTCTTGTCGACGAAGTTGCCGTCCAGCCGCACGTCCTCGGCCCGTTCGGCCTCGAGCGCGATCAGTGCCATCGCCTCCACCGTCTCGACCGGGTACTTGCCGGCTGCCGTCTCGGCACTGAGCATCACGGCGTCCGTGCCGTCCAGCACCGCATTGGCGACATCGCTGACCTCGGCGCGCGTGGGCACCGGGTTGACGATCATGCTCTCCATCATCTGCGTCGCGGTGATGGCGATCTTGTCCATCTCGCGGGCCATGCGGATCATCTTCTTCTGCAGGGCCGGCACCGTGGCGTTGCCGACCTCGACCGCCAGGTCGCCGCGCGCCACCATGATGCCGTCGCTGGCCTTGAGGATCGCCTCCAGCTGCGGTATGGCCTCGCTGCGCTCGATCTTGGCGATCATGGCCGGCTTGTGCCGGTAGGGCTCGCCCGCGACATTGGCCAGCTGCCGCGCCATCTCCATGTCGGTGGCGCTCTTGGGGAAGCTGACCGCCAGATAGTCGCTCTGGAAGGCCATCGCGGTGCGGATGTCCTCCATGTCCTTGCCGGTCAGGGCCGGCGCGGTCAGGCCGCCGCCCTGCTTGTTGATGCCCTTGTTGTTGGACAGCTCGCCACCGATCTTGACCACGGTGTGCACCTGTTCGCCGCGCACGGCCGACACCGTGAGCACGATCAGGCCGTCGTTGAGCAGCAGCGTGTCGCCGGGCCGCACGTCGCGCGGCAGCTCCTTGTAGTCCAGGCCGACCGCGCTGTCGTCGCCGGGCTCCGACCGGGACGCGTCCAGCAGGAAGGGCGCGCCGTTGACCAGCATGACCTTGCCATGGACGAACTTGCCGACCCGGATCTTCGGGCCCTGCAGGTCCGCCATCAGCGCCACCGGCTTGCCGATGCGCTCGGCGCACTCGCGCACCATCATCGCGCGGGCGATGTGGTCCTCGGCCTTGCCGTGGCTGAAGTTCAGGCGCACCACATCGACGCCGGCCCGCAGCAGGCGCTCCAGCACCTCGGGGTCGCTGGACGCGGGCCCGAGGGTGGCAACGATCTTGGTGGCACGCGACATGTCGCAATCTCCTGGGCCCGCGCACGGGCGCGGCGCGGGATTATCAATGCGGGCCCCGTGGGCGGAAACCGCCACGGGCAGGCCGATTACCGCATGGTTTCAGCCGGGCGCACGGCCGCCGCATCGGCGACGGCCAGCGCGGTCATGTTGACCACGCGGCGCATCGTGGCGCTGGGCGTCAGCACATGGGCCGGCTGCGCGGTGCCAAGCAGGATGGGTCCGATGGTGACGCCATGGCTGCCCGTCATCTTCAACACATTGAACAGGATGTTCGCCGCGTCCAGATTGGGAAGGACCAGCAGGTTGGCGGCGCCGCTGA
Organism: Aquabacterium sp.; assembly: GCA_046160725.1. Taxonomy (GTDB): domain Bacteria; phylum Pseudomonadota; class Gammaproteobacteria; order Burkholderiales; family Burkholderiaceae_C; genus JBJXHB01. The sequence continues at coordinate 10,797 of JBJXHB010000496.1, read as the reverse complement.
GGCTGCTGTCGGACAGGTAGCCGCGGCGCACCGACTCGCTCAGCGCGGCATCGCCGTGCATCTCGCCGTCGCATTCGATGTCCGGCGCCCGGGCCACGAACAGGTCGCGCGCAGCCCGCATGCGCCGCGCCGACTCGCGTGGCGACGACCCGAAGATGGAGTGCGACAAGAAGGCCACCTTGGCCGGCATGCCGAAGCGCGGCACCTCGCGTGCCGCCATCAGCGCGATCTCGGCCAGTTCCTCGGCACTGGGCTCTTCGTTGACGAAGGTGTCGGTGATGAACAGGGTGTGCTGCTCCAGCATCAGGGCATTCATCGCGGCCAGGGTGCGGACCCCGGAGGCCAGCCCGATGACGTTGCGCACGATGTCCAGGTGCTGGTCGTAGCGCCCGACCAGCCCGCACAGCAGGGCGTCGGCCTCGCCGCGGCGCACCATCAGCGCGCCGATCAGGGTGTTCGATCGCCGCACCGCGGCCTTCGCGGCCTCGGGCGAGATGCCGTTGCGCCCCATCAGCTGGTGGTACTGCTCCCAATAGGCGCGGAAGCGGACGTCGTTCTCGGGGTCGACCAGTTCGAAGTCCTCGCCGGGCTTCAGGCGCAGGCCCGCGCGCTCGATGCGCATGGCCACCACCGCCGGCCGCCCGACCAGGACCGGCCGGGCCAGCGCGTCGTCGCGCACCACCTGTACGGCACGCAGCACGCGCTCGTCCTCACCTTCGGCATACACCACACGTGCCGGCCGGGCACGCGCGGCCGCGAACACTGGCCGCATCACCATCCCGGTCTGATAAACGTAGCGGGTGAGACTTTGGCGGTAGGCATCCAGGTCGGCAATCGGCCGGCTGGCGACGCCGGACTCGGCGGCGGCCCGGGCCACAGCCGGCGCGATGCGCAGGATCAGGCGCGCGTCGAAGGGCTTGGGGATGATGTATTCGGGGCCGAAGCGCAGCTCCTGGCCGGCATAGGCGGCGGCCACCTCGTCGCTGGTCTCGGCCTTGGCCAGCGCCGCGATCTCGCGCACGCAGGCCAGCTTCATCGCCTCGTTGATGCGGGTGGCGCCACAGTCCAGCGCGCCGCGGAAGATGTACGGGAAGCACAGGACGTTGTTGACCTGGTTCGGATAGTCCGAGCGGCCGGTGGCAATGATGCAGTCCGGGCGCGCGGCGCGGGCCAGCTCCGGCCGGATCTCCGGCTCCGGGTTGGCCAGCGCCAGGATGATGGGCTTGTCGGCCATTGTCTTGACCATCTCGGGCGACAGCACGCCGGCCGCCGAGCAGCCGAGAAAGAAGTCGGCCCCGACGACCGCGTCGGCCAGGGTCCGGGCCTCGGTGCGCTGGCAGTAGCGCTGCTTGGACTCGTCCAGCCGGTCGCCCCGGCCCTCGCGGATCACGCCCCTGGAATCCACCGCAAAGATGTTCTTCGGGTCCACGCCCATGCTGACCATCAGGTCCAGGCAGGCGATGGCCGCCGCGCCGGCGCCCGAGGCCACCACCTTGACCTCGCCGATGCGCTTGCCGACCAGCTCCAGCCCATTGAGCAGGGCCGCGGCGGAGATGATCGCGGTGCCGTGCTGGTCGTCGTGGAACACCGGGATGCTCAGCCGCTCGCGCAGGCGCTTTTCGATCGTGAAGCACTCCGGCGCCTTGATGTCCTCCAGGTTGATGCCACCCAGCGTGGGCTCCAGCGCGGCGATGATCTCGACCAGCTTGTCCGGGTCCTTCTCGGCCAGTTCGATGTCGAACACGTCAATGCCGGCGAACTTCTTGAACAGGCAGCCCTTGCCCTCCATCACCGGCTTGCCGGCCAGGGGCCCGATGTCGCCCAGGCCCAGCACCGCCGTGCCGTTGGTGATGACGCCCACCAGGTTGGCGCGTGAGGTGTACTCCGCCGCCAGCGACGGGTCGGCCTCGATGGCCAGGCAGGCATAGGCGACGCCAGGGGAATAGGCCAGGCTCAGGTCGCGCTGGTTTGACAGCGGCTTGGTCGGCGTCACCGCGATCTTGCCGCGGGTCGGTGAGCGGTGGTACTCCAGCGCGGCATCGCGCAGCGCGGCTTCGGCAGGCGAGAGGTCCGTCAGCTTCATGGGTCGTCTCCTGGGAGGGACCCGCAGGTTACGCCTGCGGCCACGGCCCCAAGGATGCGGCAAACCGCCATCTGCTTTGCCCAGGATGGGGGCAATCGCCGGGCCGGTCAGCCGGCAGCGCGCCTTGAAAGGATCTCGAACGCCGGCAAGGTCTTGCCCTCCAGCACCTCCAGAAAGGCGCCGCCGCCGGTCGAGATATAGGAGATGTCCTGGCCGATGCCGTACTTCGCGATGGCCGCCAGCGTGTCGCCACCACCGGCGATGCTGAAGGCGTCGCTGGCCGCAATGGCGCGCGCCACGGTCTCGGTGCCAGCGGCGAAGGCGTCGAACTCAAACACCCCGACCGGGCCATTCCAGACGATGGTGCCGGCGGACTTCAACTGCTCGGCCAGCAGGGCGGCGGTGCGCGGGCCAATGTCCAGGATCAGGTCGTCGTCGGCCACGTCGGTCGCGGCCTTCAGGGTGGGCGTTGCGTCCGCCGCGAAGGTCTTGGCCGTGACCACGTCGACCGGTATCGGCACCGCGGCGCCGCGTGCGGCCATGCTGCGGATGACGCCACGCGCCGCCTCGACCAGATCGGGCTCGGCCAGGCTCTTGCCGATGCGCAACCCGGCGGCCAGCATGAAGGTGTTGGCGATGCCGCCGCCCACGATCAGGCCGTCAACCTTGTCGGACAGGCTCTGCAGGATGGTCAGCTTGGTCGATACCTTGCTGCCAGCGACGATCGCAACCAGCGGGCGCCGTGGGCTGGCCAGCGCCTTCGTGATGGCATCGGCCTCGGCGGCCAGCAACGGGCCGGCGCAGGCCAGCGGCGCGAACTGCGCCACGCCATAAGTGCTGGCCTCGGCCCGGTGCGCGGTGCCGAAGGCGTCATGCACGAAGACATCGCACAGCGCGCCCAGGCGCCGCGCGAGCGCCTCGTCGTTCTTCTTCTCCCCCTTGTTCAAGCGGCAGTTCTCCAGCATCACGATCTGACCGGGCAGCACGTCCACGCCGTCGACCCAGTCGCGCCGCAGCGGGACGTCTCGACCCAGCAGTTCAGCCAGACGTTGCGCCACCGGTGCCAGCGAGTCCTCGGGCTTGAACTGGCCCTCGGTCGGCCGCCCCAGGTGCGAGGTCACCATGACAGCGGCGCCGGCATCCAGCGCCATCCGGATGCAAGGCACGCTGGCACGGATGCGGGTGTCCTCGGTGATGCGGCCGGCGTCGTCCTGCGGCACGTTGAGGTCGGCCCGGATGAAGACTCGGCGGCCCGCGACCCGGCCCTGGGCAATGAGATCCTGGAAGCGCAGCAGTTTCATGGCATCGAACTGGGTGTGGTGAGGGGAATCGGGATGCGCAAGCGGTGGGGCTACCAGCCCAGCCCCAGTCGCAGCGCCAGCATGATGCCGGTGCCGCACAGCAGCGTACCCAGCAGCGAGCGCCGCCATGCGAAGTACAGCGCCCCCGCGACCGCGCCCCACCAGCGGGCATTGCGCAGGTCGGCAATGAAGGCGCCCTGGGTCAGCACGACATCCGGCATGGCCACCGCGGCCAGAGCGGCCAGGGGCGCATAGCGCAGCGCCTCGTCCAGCCATCGGGGCAGGGGCAGTGGGCGCGCCGGCAGGATGAAGAAGCCGCGGGTCAGCAGCGTGACCACCGGCATGCCGGCAATCACCAGCAGGATCTCGGTGGTGGACAGCGGGCTGTTCATGGTCAGGGTGCCGCCCCGGCCTGCCGCCGGCCACTGGCCATGTCCATGATGGCGCCAGCGATGACCGCGGCGACGATGGCCACGACGATGTTGAGCTTCAACGGCAGGGCCACGGCCGCGAGCGATACCGCGGCGGCAATCGCCGCGGCCACCGCCATGCGCCGCGTCTCGATCATGGACCAGACAAAGGCCAGCAGCGAGATGGTGCCTGCGAATCCCAGGCCCCAGGACAGCGGGATGCGATGTGCCAGCGCGATGCCGAGCAAGGACGCCAGGTGCCAGGCGCTGGCATTGACCGCAATGCCACCCCAGAAGTATGGCCACTGCTCCGGGGCCGGTTGAGCCTGAGAAAAGCGGCGCCGGAACAGCACAAGGTTCAGGTCGGCGCAGAAATAGGCAAGGGCCGCGCGGCGTTTCAGCGGCAGGTGGCCGAAGTAGGGCCGCCACTGCAGGCCCAGGAACACGAACCGCAGGTTGACGCAGGCGGCGGCCATCAGCACCAGGCTGACCGGTGCGCCGGAGGCGATCAGGGGCAGCGTGGCCAGCTGAGCCGTACCCGCAAAGGCAACCAGGCTCATCAACACCGCCTGCCAGACCGCCAAGCCACTCTGCACCATGGCCACGCCGGTGACCAGGCCCCAGGTGGCCACGGCATAGCCCATCGGCACCATCTCGCGAGCACCTCGGCGGAACTCAGGATGGGCGTGCAGCGGCGCGTCGTGGCCGGCCGGCCGCGGCAGTTGTGCGTCGGGCATGCGCCGTATTGTCCAACGGCACACGAGCCGGCTGGGCCCGGTGCCCGCCGGCCGTTGGCGTCAGCGACGTCGAACGGACCCGCTGCCGACCACCGACTTGGTCATCGCGGCTTGGCCGACGTAGCTCACGTCGCCAGAGCCGGCAATGGAGGCATGCAAGGACTTGTTGGCCTGAATGGCCGCGTCGCCGGAGCCTGCGATCGACACCTTGACGTCGTCGGCAGCCAGATCGAGGGTGTTGACGTCGCCCGAGCCGGCGATGTTGACGGAAAGACGGCCTGCGCTGCCGGCGGCCTGCAGGTCGCCCGAACCGGCAATGCGCACCGACAACTCATCGGTCTTGAGCTGGCGGGCCTTCATGTCACCGGCGCCGGAGATCGTCAGGGTCAGTTGTGGCGACTCCATCTTCTCGACCAGGATGTCGCCCGCGCCCTCGATGGCGATGGACGACAGCCTCAGGGCGGTTACCGTGACCTGGACCTTGTTGCGGGTGCGCACGCTTTCGCCGCGCTTCCAGCGCACCACCAGGGTTCGGCCGCCGCGGCGGTCCTCGACCACCGTCTCCAGCAGCGGCAGCAAGTTGTCGTCGGCCCTCAGATCGACCATGTCGCGGTCGCCCTGGCGTACCACCAGGTCGATCGCACCGGAGGCCAGGACAGCCCCGAACGCGCCCGGCGTGCGGGACTCCGAGGCCAGCTGGCCGGACCCGACGGTGGAGTTGCTGAACATCTGCGCATGGGCCCCCGTGGCGGCCACCAGAAGGACGCTGGACAACAGTAGGCGGCGGCTTGTGGACATGGCGATCTCCTCTTGAAGTCAGGATCGTCATGGTGCCGCAGCTGCCGCGGCCGTGTGCGAATGGTGCGACAGGCCCGCGAAAGGGCCGACGGGCTGCGGTCGCAGCCGACGGTCAGGAGTCGTGCTTGGACGCCTTGGCGCCCTTTGCCCCCTTGGCCGGCTTGGGGTCGTCCGGCGGTGCATCCTCGGCGGGCTTGGCGGCACTCATCTGCGGGGCGACCGGCTCGATCTTGTTCTCCCGCATGTAGTCGTTCATTTCGCGCCAGCCGGCATACACCGCGGCCTTGTCGGTCTTCTTGTTCAGGGCGTAGCAGTCCTCGATGGCGCGGCCGGCATGGCGGCAGGCGCCACCGACAGCCTTGCCGTCGCCCTCCCGCCGGGCGGCCACATCGGACGCGGACTCGATGCCCAGCAGGTCGCAACCCGGCAGTGCCAGGAGGGCGGCCATCAGGATGGGCAAGGCAAGGCGGAGCATGGGCACGACGGGTGTGGGATGCCGCGATATCGGCCGCAGCCGGCCCGGGCTTTAGGGCGCCGCCGTGTCAGCCCGGGACGGTGCGGGCTCCGGCGGAGCCCCGCCTGCCCCGCGTCAGTCCGTTGAGCCGGGCGTCGCCACTGGAGGCGGCAGTAGAGCGCCCTCGATGCCGGCCAGTCCGGCCAGGGCCTGCCCCACCGGCGCCCGGCGGCCACCGGGGCGCTGCACCGTCACCAGCCGCAGGGCGTCGGTCGCACAGGCCACCCGCCATTCGCTGCCGGCCCGTTGTATCTGTCCCGGCAATCCGCCCCAGCCTGGCACCACCTCGGCCCGCCAGACCTTGATGGCCTCGCCGGCCCAGGTGAAGTGGGCACCTGGAAAGGGATCGAACGCCCGGATCCGTCGTTCCAGCAAGGCGGCTTCGGCACGCCAGTCCAGTGGTGCCTCGGACTTCTCGATCTTGTGGGCGTAGTTGATGCCCTCCAGCGGCTGCGGCGTCAACGGCAAGTGCCCGTCGGTCAACTCCCGCAACGCCTGCACCACCAGCCGCGCACCCAGCAGGGCCAGGGCATCGGTCAGGCTGGCAGCCGTGGCATGGCTGTCGATCGGCAACGCCTGCTGCAGGCGGACGGCGCCGGTGTCCAGCCCGGTGTCCATCTGCATGATCGCGACGCCGGTATGGGTGTCACCAGCCTCGATGGCGCGCTGCACCGGTGCTGCACCGCGCCAACGCGGCAGCAACGAACCGTGGATGTTGAGGCAGCCATAGGTCGGCAGGCTCAGTGCCCAGGCCGGCAGGATCAGGCCGTAGGCCGCGACCACCATCACCTCCGGCTTCGCGGCATCGAGGGCCGCACGGACCTCGGCCGCATCGGCAGCCCAGCGCCCGTCCAGGCGCAGGCCGCGCGGCTGGGCCACCGGTACACCCAGTGCCTGGGCTTGCAGCTTGACGGCGGAAGCCGCTGCCTTCAGTCCGCGCCCCGCCGGACGGTCCGGCTGGCTGAGCACCAGGACAATTTCATGCCCCGCCGCAGCCAGAGCCTGCAGCGCACGGGCCGCGAATGGCGGCGTGCCGGCGAAAGCGATGCGCATGGCGTTCCGGTCGGGCCTGGTCGGTTGGCGCCTCAGGCGCGCATCCGGCCCTGATCGTCGCGCGACTTCTTGATCATCTTGCTGCGGATGCGGTCGCGCTTGAGCGGGCTCAGGTACTCGACGAAGACCTTGCCGACCAGATGGTCCATCTCGTGCTGGACGCAGACCGCCGCCAGCCCTTCCGCGTCGAACTCGTACGGCAGCCCGTCCCGGCCCAGGGCTCGCGCCCGCACCCGCTGGTGACGCTGGACGCGTTCGTAGATGGTCGGCACCGACAGGCAACCCTCGTCCTCGAGCCGCATCTCCCCGCTGGTCCAGATGATCTCGGGGTTGATCAGCACGCGCGGCTGGTCATGGGTGTCGGACGTGTCCATGACGATCACACGCTGATGTACGTCGACCTGGGTGGCGGCCAGGCCAACCCCTTCCTGGTCGTACATGGTTTCCAGCATGTCGTCGACCAGACCGCGGATGCGGTCATCGACGGCGGGTACGGCCGCAGCCACCTTGTGCAGGCGCGGATCGGGGTAGCGAAGGATGGTCAGCAGGGCCATGGTCGTGTCGTCGGCGGGCTGCAGGTGCAACATGCAGCTACAGCTGTGGAACAGGCGCAACGCCCGGGGGGGTGCTCGAACCGGGTGGCGCCGCAATGAGAGGCGCTTTTCGTTGCGATATCAAGGGTTTATCGGCAGAATCTGCGATGCAGGATGAGCTTTGCGCCCGATGCCGGGCGCCTGCGACAGCGCGGCTATGCTGCGGGGCGCAACCACCGGCCGGATTGTGGCATCGGACCCCAGGCCGCCTGGGGCAAGAGGACCAACAGCACGGCAACATGTCGGAGAGCAAATTGAACGCACGCCCGCGCAACCGGCAGCCGCGACTCGCGCGGCGGCAGGCCTTGTCCCTGATGGCCCTGTCCGTCGTGGCCGGGCCGTCCTGGGGTGTCAACTTTCCCGTCTCACCCGACCAGCGTGGAACGGCGCAACAGGTGGCGCAGGCCGGCGTTGCGCTGTCCGAGCTGGCTGCCAATGCCCCCGAGCAGCATGTGGTGCAGCGCGGCGACACCCTTTGGGACATCTCCAAGCTTTTTCTGAGCCGGCCGTGGCGTTGGCCTGAGCTTTGGGGCATGAACCTGGAGCAGATCCGAAACCCTCACCTCATCTATCCAGGACAGGTCCTGGTGCTGATCAAGTCGGGTGGCCGCGCCCGGTTGCAGTTGGCAGGCGCGCAGGAGCAAGGGACGCCGCCGTCCAACACGGTCAAGCTCAGCCCGCGCGTTCGCAGCGAGCTGCTCGACGGCGGCGCCATCGCCGCCATCCCGCTGCACCTGATCGGCCCGTTCCTGAACGAGGCCGTGGTGCTGGATACCGACGAGCTGGCGTCTGCGCCTCGGGTGGTTGCGACCCAGGAGGGACGTGTCATGGTCTCTCGTGGCGAGACGGCCTATGTGCGCGGCGACCTCAAGGGTGCACGCGACTTCCGTGTCTTTCGTGAGGCGCGGCCATTGCGCGACCGCCGGACCCAGGAGATCCTGGGTTGGGAGGGCGCGTTCGTCGGCACCGCGGCCTTCACTCGGGCGGCGGAGCAGCGAACGTCGGCCGACGGCAAGACCGCGATTCCGGTACCGTCCAGCTTTACGCTGACCAGCGCCCGGCTGGAGGCGGGCGTCGGTGACCGGCTGTCACCCGTGCCCCAGCGCGACTATGCAGCCTATGTGCCACGCGCACCGAGCAAGGCCATCGACGGACACATTGTCTCGATCTACGGCGAGGCATTGACCGCCGGTCAGAACCAGATCGTGGCGCTGAACCGCGGTGGCCGCGACGGTATGGAGCGCGGGCATGTGCTGGCGCTTTGGCGGGCTGGTGTGGCCACCACCGACCGGACGGAACCCGGCAAGAAGACACCAATCCAGCTGCCCGACGAGAGAGTCGGACTGCTGTTTGTCTTCCGCGTGTTCGACCGTGTTTCGTATGCGTTGATCCTCAACGCAGTGGATCCGATCAAGACCGGCGACCGTTTCAGCCAGTCCTGACACAGGCGGTCTGGCGATGAGTGAAGCGGCCGACGAGCTGGCCGCCTGGCTGCGGCTGCTGCTGTTACCCAGGGTCAGCCGAGCCGACGCGCGGCGTCTGCTCGGTGCGTATGGGTCAGCGGCCGCCGTCTTCGAGGGCAGTCCCGCCACCTGGCGCGCCCTGTTGGGCCGCGACGCGACCGCTGCGGTCGCCGCCGAGCCACCGGCGTGGCGCGATCTGGTGGAGCAGACACGTCGCTGGCAGCAGGCCGGCGCCGACCGCCGCGTGGTGACGCTGGCCGACCAGGGCTATCCGCAGGCCCTGCTGAACACGGCCGACCCCCCGCTGTTGTTGTATGCACAGGGGCGGGTGGAGTTGTTGAACCGGCCCGCCCTGGCCATCGTCGGCAGCCGCAGCCCGACAGCGCAAGGTGCCGACAACGCGAGGGCGTTTGCCCGCGACCTCGCCAAGCATGGGCTGGTCATCGTTTCCGGTATGGCCGCCGGCATCGACGCCGCTGCGCACGAGGGCGCGCTGCACGCTGGGGGCGACACCATTGCCGTTTACGGCACCGGCATCGATATCGTGTATCCATCGGACAACCGGGGACTGGCTCAGCGCATTGCATCTTCGGGCCTGCTGATCAGTGAGTTCCCACTCGGCACGCCGGGCCTTGCGGGCTATTTCCTGCAGCGCAACCGGGTGATCGCGGGACTGTGTCGAGGCACGCTGGTGATCGAGGCCGCGGTGCGCAGCGGTTCTCTCAGCACGGCGCGGCAGGCGGCTGAGTGCGGCCGCGAGGTGATGGCCGTGCCCGGGTCCATCCACTCGCCGCAATCCCGCGGTTGCCATGCCCTGATCCGGCAGGGCGCGAAACTGATCGAGACCTCGGCTGACGTGCTGGACGAGCTCAGGCTGGGCCCGCCACCAGCGCCGCCGCGCCCGCGCCGGCCGCCGAAACCGATGCCGGGGGCGGGCGCCGAAGAGCAGACCGATTCGGATACCGAGCCCGGGCCGCCGGTCGACCCGGTGCTGCAAGCCATGGGGCACGACCCCGTGACCCTGGATGCGCTGCTGGCGCGAACCGGCCAGGACGCGGCAATGCTGCAGACTCGGCTGCTCGAGCTGGAGCTCGCCGGGCAGGTGGCCCGCCTTCCGGGCGCGTTGTTTCAGCGGCGCGGCTCAGCCTGAGGCACGGCGCGCCGGCGTTGGTCCGACGCACGCCGTCGGGACCGGCCGTACACCCTCGCGAAAGGGCCCCTGCTGTATAGTCCCTCGCATGTTTGAGGTGCTGGTCTACCTGTATGAAAACTACTGGCGTCCGGATGCCTGTCCGGACCATGACCAGCTGACGCGCAAGCTGTCGGCCGTGGGGTTCGAGAGCGACGAAATCCGCGATGCGCTGACCTGGCTGGACGGCCTGTCGGGCGCTGTGCAGGTGCCTCAGGAACCGCAACGAGAGGGCAGCCTGCGGGTCTATTCCGGCTTCGAGCAGGAGGTGATGGGCGACGAGTCCATCGGCTTCATCCGCTTCCTGGAGTCAGCCGGCGTCCTGCCGCCCCCGATGCGCGAGATGGTGGTCGACCGTGCCTTGGCCGCTGGTGTCCGCCCGCTGCCGCTGGAGGACCTGAAGGTGATCGTCCTGATGGTCTTCTGGAGCCTGGGCGAGGAGCCCGACGCGCTGATCCTCGACGAGCTGTTTGTCGCGCCGGAGGAACGGCTGATCCATTGACCCGTCGTTGGGCTGGGCGTCGCCCGGCCCCCGGGGGGCTAGTGTAGTGTTTGATTCTTAAGGGAACTTAAAGCAGCACTTTGTCTCTGATGCTGTACTACGGACTGCATTGGAGCCATAGCGTGCGAGTTGCCCCGGCAATTGAATTGAAGGA
>JBJXHB010000495.1:0-3053 GCA_046160725.1 Aquabacterium sp. | reverse complement strand
CCGGCCTGTTTGGACACCGATGAGTCGACCATGGATGCCCTGACCGTTTCCGTTGTCCTGCTGTGGCTGGCCGTGCTGACACTGGGCGTGATGCTGTGGGCACTGTCACGACAGGTCGGCGTGCTGTTCGAGCGTGTGGCGCCGATGGGCGCCCTGGTCACCGACGCCGGCCCGGCCGTCGGCGAGCCCTCGCCCAGCTTCGCGCTGCGCGGCCTGCAGTCCGAGGAGGTGCACATCGGCGGCGCCACGGCGCAGGCGATGCTGGTGTTCTTCCTGGCGCCGACCTGCCCGGTCTGCAAGAAGCTGATCCCGGTGCTCAAGGCCCTGGCCCACGACGAGCGCCGGCACCTGCAGGTCGTGCTGGCCAGCGACGGCGAGGATCAGGACCATCTCGGCTTCATCCGGGCGCATGGCCTGCAGGCCCTGCCCTATGTGCTGTCCACCGATCTGGGCATGAGCTACCGCGTCTCGCGCCTGCCCTATGCGGTGCTGCTGGACCGAGCCGGCCGCGTCGCCGCCAAGGGCCTGGTCAACTCGCGCGAGCAGCTGGACAGCCTGCTCAACGCCCACGACATGGGCACGCCCACCATCCAGAGCTACCTCGACGGCAAGGCCGCCTGATCATCCATGAAAGGTCCCTCCATGCGCTGGTTCACCGAGCTGATGGATCGTCATGCCGAGCGCGCCGTGCGGCAGGCCGCACACCGCCACGGACGGCGCAGCCTGATCGCCCGCCTGGGCGTGGCCCTGGTCGGCGGTGCCGCCCTGCCCATGTTGCCCTTCGACCGCAGCGGCTCGTTCGGCGCGGCACAGGCTGCCGGTGGCGCGAAGCCGGCCAAGGCCAACCCGGCGCTGGACCCGACCAAGTGCGAATACTGGCGCTACTGCGCCTTCGACGGCTACCTGTGCACCTGCTGCGGCGGCAGCCTTACGCAATGCCCGCCCGGCACCGAGGCCAGCAAGGTGTCCTGGGTCGGCACCTGCCTGAACCCGACGGACGGGCGCCACTATCTCGTGTCCTACAACGACTGCTGCGGCAAGGCCTCGTGCGGCGAGTGCCTGTGCAACAACAACGAGCGCGAGCGCCCCGGCTACCGGCTGGGCGTGTTCAACGACATCAATTGGTGCATGGCCAATGACAACATCATGTTCCATTGCACCACCTCGGTCATCGTGGGCACGGCGTGATGGCGGTGGTGCGCAACGCGGCACTGGCCGCGGCGGTGGCGCTGGCCGCGGCCGGGACCGCGGCCGCGCAACCCGATGGCATGGCCCTGTTCGCCCAGCACTGCGCCAGCTGCCACCAGACCGACGGCAGCGGCACCGTGGGCCTGGCGCCACCGCTCAAGGGCGAGCACTGGCAGCGCCTGGGCGCAGACCGGGGCTATCTGCTGGAGGTGCTGCTGCGCGGCTTGTCCGGGCCGATCCGCGTGGGTGCGCAGACCTTCGTCGGCGCGATGCCGGGCGTGCCGCAGCTCGACGACACCGCGCTGGCCGCACTGGCCAACCATGTCCGCATGCTGCAGGGCGAGCCGGCGGCGGGCTACGGCGCCGATGAGGTCAAGGCAGCACGCGGCCAGGCTGGCAGCCCGCCGCAGACGCGCCAGCGCCGGCAGAGGGCGCTCGGCGGCTGAGGGCCCACACACATGCGCGCACGGGCCACCGCGCTTTGCGCATGGGTCGGGCTGCTCGGCCCGCTGGGGCCGGCTGCCGCCACAGGCGCGCAGCCCGTCGACACCACCCTCGGCCGCATGGTGCCGGCGCGAGCCGATGCGCCCAGCGTCGGCGCCACCGGCTCGGCCCGGGCGCGCTTTGTGCTGCACTGCGCCGGCTGCCACGGCGTGGACGGCCGCGGCCCGCCGGACAGCGGCGTGCCGGACCTGCGCCGCATCGACGCCTTTCTGCGGCTGGACGGCGGCCGGGCGTTCCTGATCCGCGTGCCCGGTGTGATGGGCTCAGGCCTGGGCGATGCCGAGGTGGCCGAGGTGGCCAACTGGATGCTGGCCGCGCTGGTGCGGCGCCCGATGCCGGACGGACACCGGCCGTACGACGCCGCCGAGGTGGCGCGCGCCCGTGCCGCACCGCTCAAGGACGTCGCGACCGAGCGGGCCCGGCTGGCGGCCCTGGCTCAGGCAGCAGGGACACCGCTGCACGGGTACTGACCCGGTTGCCGCGGGCCGGCGCCGGCCCTATCGTCGGCGGACACCTCCCCACCGCGCCCCGCCATGGTCGACACCCCTCGCCTGCCCATCAACGGCCTGTCGCATGTCCGCGGCCACACCGACGCGCCGCTGTCCGACGCCACCGTGCACCGCCTGCTGGCCGCCGCCGTGCGACGCTGGCCGCAGCGCGACGCGGCGGTGTTCCCGGAGCAGGGCATCCGCTGGACCTGGTCTGCGCTGCTGGACGAGGTCGAGTCGGCCGCCGCCGGCCTGCAGGCGCTGGGCGTGGTGGCCGGTGACCGTGTCGGCATCTGGTCGCCAAACCGCGCCGAATGGCTGGTCACGCAGTTCGCGACCGCGCGCATCGGCGCCATCCTGGTCAACATCAACCCGGCCTATCGCCTGGGCGAGCTGGAGTACGCCCTCAACAAGAGCGGCGTCAGCCTGCTGGTCACGGCCGCGGCCTTCAAGACCAGCGACTACCTCGGCCAATTGCAGACGCTGGGTTTCGGCACCAGCCCTGGCGCCCGCCTGCCCGGCCTGCTCACCGTGGTCCGCATGGGCGACGGCCGCACCGGCGGCATGCGCCACTGGGACGAGCTGCGCGCCCTGGGCGCGGCGCAGCGGCACGCGCTGCCCGACGAGGCCGCGCTGGGCTGCCACGACCCGATCAACATCCAGTTCACCAGCGGCACCACCGGCGCACCCAAGGGCGCCACGCTGACGCACCACAACATCGTCAACAACGGCATGGCGGTGGCCGCGTGCATGCGCCTGACCGAGGCCGACGCGCTGTGCATACCGGTGCCGCTGTACCACTGCTTCGGCATGGTGCTGGCAGTGCTGGCCTGTGTGGCGCGCAGCAGCAAGATGGTGTTCCCCGGTGAAGGC
>JBJXHB010000494.1:0-6686 GCA_046160725.1 Aquabacterium sp. | reverse complement strand
GCCGTGCCGGTGCAATCGGCGGCGGCTGTGGATCAAGCCCGATGTGCTTGAGTATTTTTTCGATCACCTCTGGCTCTTCAATGACGGCGATGAGCTTCAACTTGCCGCCGCATGCGCATTGCTCAATATTGATGTCGAATACGCGCTTGAGTAGCCGCGCCCACGTCATGCGCAGCGGCGCGCTATGCGCGTGTTGGCAACCACCGTCACCTTCGGTTGTTTGTGGCGGTGGCGTCGGAACCACCTTCGATCTGAATTTCGCATTCGGCGCCAGCACACCAAAAGAATTCGACTCCGGTACCTTGGGTTAGACTACTCAATCATGGAATGCAAATAGTAGTATTTGCCTGTCCCAAGGGCGTATCTCTCCGCCGCGGGCAGATCCCTGTGAGAGGTGCTGTGCGTTTTTTTGTCCGGAGGACTCTCTTTGCCAATCACCTTGTTATGGATCTTGTGTGCCGCCCTGATTTTGTTGGGTCTGGCGGGCACCGTGCTGCCCGTGCTGCCGGGCACCGTGCTGGTGTGGGGCGGCATCGTGCTGGGGGCCTGGATCGACGATTTCACTCGTGTCGGCGTGACCACCGTGGTGGTGGTCAGTGTGCTGGCGGTGCTGGCCTGGGGTTTGGACTTTGTTGCCGGGCTCATGGGAGCCAAGAAGGCCGGGGCCAGCAAACTGGCCCTGCTGGGCGCGGCGGTGGGCACGGTGATCGGCCTGTTCATGGGCCTGGTCGGCGTGTTCTTCATGCCCCTGGTCGGCGCCACCCTGGGCGAGTACCTGGCGCAGAAAGATCAGACACGCGCGGTCAACGTCGGCGTCGCCACCTGGATCGGGATCATGGTGGGGCTCATCGCCAAAGTGGTGCTGGGTTTCATCATGGTGGGTATTTTTTTGGCGGCCCTGCTGATTTGAATCCGCGTTCCGATGCCAACGGCCGTTCAGCGCAGCAGTGTCACGAGCAATACCAGCACGCCAAGGCCCAGATTGATCGAGACCCAGTTGCTGATCTGTGCCAGGGCCGTACCGCCGACGACCCACTCGGACGCCGCAACGGCACGGCCCAGTCTTTTGTAAAGCACGGAGCGGCCGAGCACAGCGTGCATGAGTGGCAGCCGCACCGCCGGTTCGAGCTGGGCGACGGCGGGGCGCAAGAAGAAGTGGGTAAACACCATGCCACCGATCCACACAATGATGGACAGCACATGCAGCGTCTTGAGGATCGCATAGATCATTGAAGAAGCCCTTTCAAATTCAAACCCTGCGCAGGATTCACTCGCTGCCCCAAATCCGTATCACCAGCCCTATCGCCGCCGCAGACCCGTGGGCTTGCGCCAGGGCTTGCATCGACACCCGCTCTTCGGATAAGGCCGCTGCGGTTTTGCGTAGCCGCTGCACGATGGGCGCCGTCATGTATGCTCGCCCGCCGCGGCCGGGCGGCGGATCACTACCACCACCAGTGTCACCACGGTCAGTGGTACGACGAAGCCCATCATCACGCTCGAGAACATCTGCAGAGCATCGTGCTGCTGCGCCGCCAGGATCAGATAGGCCACGTAGGCGACGTAATAGCCGAGGAAGACGCCGCCTTCCCAGCGCGCGATCTCGCGGCCGGTCATAAAAACCGGCAGGCAGGCCAGGGCCACCGCCAGCATCACCCAGATGTCGAAGGCTAGCAGCGATGGTGCGATCGCCAGACCCAGGTCGCCCGACACCAGCCCCGACAGTCCCAGGCAGCCCAAGATGTTGAAGGTGTTGCTGCCGACGACGTTGCCCACGGCGATGTCGCGTTCGCCCTTGATCGCTGCCGTGATGCTCGTGGCCACCTCGGGCATACTGGTGCCGGCGGCGACGATGGTCAGGCCGATGACGAGATCGCTCACGCCCATGGTCTTGGCGAAACTGACCGAGGCCTGCACAAGGTAGTCCGAGCCGAACACCAGCGCCACCAAGCCGGCGGCGATCAGGCCGATCTGTGCCGCCCAGTGGCTGTCCCAGGCACCGGCCTCGGCGGGCTGGACGGCTTCGGCAAACTCGTCCTTCGCGGCCTGGGTTTCGCGGCGCGACTGCACGACCAGGAACACGGTGTAGGCCACCAGCAGCGCGAACAGGAAGCCCCCGTCCAGGAACGAGAGTTTTCCATCCAGCGATAGCGCCAGCAGCAGCAGGCTTGCGCCCAGCATGATCGGTACCTCCTGCCGGATCAACTGGATGTTGACCACCAGCGGCGTGATCAGGGCACTGATACCCAGAATGAACAACACATTGAAGATGTTGCTGCCCACCACGTTGCCGATGGCGATGTCGGCCTTGCCGTCGAGCACGGCGCCGACGCTCACTGCGACCTCGGGCGCGCTGGTGCCAAAGGCGACGATGGTGAGCCCGACGACCAGCGGGCTGATACCGAAGGACATCGCCAGTTTGGACGCACCGCGCACCAGCGCGCTGGCGCCGATGACCAGCAGGATCAGGCCACCGAGAAACATGAGAAGGTTCATGAACGATCACTCGCTGTAGCTAAAAAAAAGATTTGTCCAACGCAGTGCGCTCCGTCTCACGCGGACAACCGGGTTCCGCGCAGCCGACGCGTCGCGCCAGCGCGAGGATAGCATTCGGGTCATGCGGCCACCTGACTTGCCGGAGGTGGACCGGAACGGCCACTGCTGCGGCGCCACATCGCAATGAGCAGATGCAGGCCAGCTCCCAGCAGAACCAGCATTGCGCTGCCAAGGCCCCAGATCACCCAAGTCGCCATGGTCAGGCCGCCGGACAGCGCCGGCACGGTCTGCAGCAGACTCTCGACGACCGGCGCGAAACCCGACAGCAGCGAGGTCATCGCCTGTGCGATCTCCGGCGGTACCCAGGGCGCCAGCCACTGCGGCAGACGCAGACCCTCGACACCTGATGCGACGCCGGTCAACGCACCGGCAGTCGACAGCGACCACCCGGCGACGGCATGCACCGCCCAGGCAGCCAGCGACCAGAGTAGAAAAAGGCCGAACACCAAAAACCAACTGAGTGCGTAGAACACGATTGTCTCCTGACTTAAAAATAGTATCGACGCAAACTGTCGCATTATTTTCAGTTCGAACAAACCAGCTCCAGGAGGATATAAACTTCTATTTTTCCGATGTGAGATCGACATGCTCAACTTCCGTCATCTGTACTACTTCTGGGTCGTTCCAAAGGAAGGTGGCTTCACCCGCGCGGCCGCGCGGCTGGACATGGCGATCCAGACCATCAGCGCCCAGGTGCGGGACCTCGAGCAGGCGCTGGGCCACCAGTTGCTCAAGCCTGCCGGTCGCGGGGTGGCGATGACCGAGGCGGGCCAGGCCGCCTTCGCGCGCGCCGAGGAGATCTTCCAGATCGGCCAGGCCATCCCCGATGAAGTGCGCGAGGCAGCCAGCGGCAAGGTCGCCCGACTGGCGGTAGGACTGTCAGACGGCATTTCCAAGCTGGCCGCGCATGCGCTGCTGGAGCCCGTGCTGGCCACGCCATCGTTGCGGCTGGTGTGCCACGAAGGCGAATTCGAGCAACTGCTGGCCGAGTTGGCGCTACATCACCTGGACTTGGTGCTGGCCGGGCAGCAGGCGCCGCGCAACCCGAACCTGCGTCTGACGAGCGAACGCCTGGTCGAGTCGCCGGTCGACTGGTACGGGCCCGCTACCTGCGTGCGCAAGGCCGACGTGGAACAGTTTCCACAGTCGTTGAACCGACTGCCCGTACTGCTGCCCACCGGCCATTCGGCGTTGCGCCCAAGCCTGGATCGCTGGTTCGAGGCCCAGAGGTTGCAGCCGCGCATTGTTGGCGAATTCGAAGATAGTGCGCTGATGGCGGTATTTGCTGCGCGCGGTCTTGGGGTGTTCCCGGTCAGCCGCTTGGGCCCCAGCGGCGCAGGCTTGATGCGCGGATTACGTTTGCTCGGGCACTGCGATGACGTGAAGGAGGATATCTACGCCATCCGCTCACGCCGCGGCCAGCATCACCCCCTGGTGATGCAGTTGCTGGCTGCGGCGAGGCCTTGAACGAGCTTTAGCGGCGCTCTGGCTGCACGGTTGCCACCGCGGTGCGGACGAATGCTTGATCGTGGCGTGCGAAGTCCCATTGCTCGATGAGGCAGCACGCTGCTGCTTCGGCTCCGGTCTGCGCCTCGTCACCCTGCGCGTCGGAGGACTCGCCCCAGCGCAGAATATGCACCGAGTTGGGTACCCCGGGGCGTGTGCGCGACGAGACGGCGGTACCAGCCTGGACCACCCACAGCCGCCGCGCCAAACCGTGCTGCGCCAGCGTATAGGGCAGGTGGATGTGTCCGCCCAATACCAGATCGGCCCCGGCGGCCGACCAGGCCCCCAGGGCGGCAGCGTGCCCGCGCAACAGGTCGGGCCGGTCGCGAGCCTCGGTCACGGCCGCTGGCTGGTGCGCCACCACCACGCGCAACTGCCGCGGGCTGGCTGCGCTCAGCCGCTTGGCAACACGATCGATCTGTGCCGCGGACACCTCCCCGTTCTTGTGCCGCCTTGCGCGCGTCGTGTTGACGCCGATGACCAGCAGATTCGGCGCCGAGTGCACGGGCTCGAGATCGGCGCCGAACGCCCTGGCGTAGCCCGCGTAGGGACGGGTCAGCCGCGCCCATAGGTCGAATAATGGAATGTCGTGGTTGCCGGGGATGGCCAGAACCGGTGCGCCGAGGCGGTCGACGAAAGCTTTTGCCGCGCGAAACTGGGAGGGGCGCGCACGCTGTGTGATGTCACCCGACAGCACACACACGTCCGGCCGCTGCCGCTCTGCCAGCGCAAGCAGGGCCTCGACCACCTGCGGCTGTTCGGTGCCGAAGTGGGTGTCGGAGATATGTAGCAGGACACTCATGCGGCAGCCGCCGGCATGTCCGTCGTGTCTGCCCTACCCGCTGCGCCGGTGGCCTGGAGCAGGTACAGGGGTTTGTCGAGGACGCGAATGTCGATCGGCGAGCGCATGCGTGCCACCTCGCCGTCGAAGGCCACCACGACCTTCCTGCGGCCCGGTGCCAGCGTCGGCGTCACAACCATACGATGGAACTCGAAGCTCTCAACGCCCGCGGCTTCGCCCAGTCTGCCCATCGCGCCATGCAGCATCAGGCCGATCATCGACAGCGTGCCGATGGGCCGCAGCATCAGTGCGGCCATGCTGCCGTCGCCGGGTATGCCGGCCAGGGTGTCTTCCGGCTCCGCACCGAACTGCTGCAGTTGCAGCCGGTTGTTGCCGACGAAGAGCGTCAGGGTCTGCACGTCGCGCACCGTGGATCCCGTCTCAATGTGCAGGCGCAGCCGCCGCTGGGCGCGCAGCAACGTGACACAGGCCGCCACGAACGCCACCCAGCGGCTGCGGCCGAAATGGGCCTTGTAGGCCTCGCGGTCCTGCAAGAGTTCAGGGTAGACGCCGAGACTGGCGTTGACCAGGAAAACCCGGTCGTTGATGGCGGCCACCTGCACCGGCAGCGGGCGCGCATCCAGCAGCAGTCGCGCCGCAGCCGCCGGCTCGGTGGGTATGCCGTGCGTTCGGGCAAAGTAGTTGAAGGTGCCATAGGGAATCACGCCCATGGCGCAACCGGCAGCATGCGCGGCTTGGGCCACGGTATTGAGGCTGCCGTCGCCGCCGACGGCGATCACCGCCGTACCGCGCGCCGTCGCCTCTGCTGCGGCCTCGGCGGCCACCCGCGGCAGATCACCGGGCCCGCAGACCAGCAGTTCGCCTTTGCGCCCACGCGCCGCGAGGGCCGCTTCGATCACGCCACGCTTGGCCTCGATGTCCTCCGCCCCCGCGGAAGCGTTGATCACGAACAGCAGGGCCGCCGCCGGGTCGAGGCGCGGGGTCATGCGTGCCGGGAAGCCATCAGTCATGCCGCAGCAGATCGCCGAAGACGGCGTGCTCGCCGTCCCGGCGATCGGCGTCCGGCGCGTCGTAGAGCACCAGCCAGCTCGGCTTGCCGGCGGCGAGCGCGGGCGGCAGGTCACAGATCGCCTCGGCGCGGTTGGTACCGCGCCCATGGGGCAGCGAAACCGACTCGGTCAGCGCCGTTTCAAAACGCACCGGCTCACGTTTGGCTTTTTTCACGGACTTGGCGAGCGGCCACTTGAAGAAACGGATATCGCTGTTGAGGACCATCGTCGGACCGGCCAGGATGTAGAGATCATCGCCGGAAAAATGCAGGTCGCGAATGCCCAGACCGTCGAGCCGCAGGAAGTGCTTGCGCAGCAGCGTACCGCTGTCGTCCAGCGCTAGCAGACGTA
Organism: Aquabacterium sp.; assembly: GCA_046160725.1. Lineage (GTDB taxonomy): Bacteria > Pseudomonadota > Gammaproteobacteria > Burkholderiales > Burkholderiaceae_C > JBJXHB01. Next base: position 425 of record JBJXHB010000494.1, on the reverse strand, counting down.
GTTGATCCCCGCGTGCCTCGACCGCGATCTCCAGCAGCGCCGACCGGCCGCGCAGCACCGGGCCACGCAGGCCGAGCCGCCGCCTCTGTCCATCCACCGCCAGGCCTTCGATGTCGAAGCCGTTGTCCTTGCCCGGGATCGCCATGTAGGGTCCGAAGTGGGGGTCGTCGGCGAGCAAGCGGGTCAGCAGGTTCTCCTGTGCATCGCCCTTCAGCCGCAATGCCCGCCGACCGTCCTGCGCCTTGCGCACCAGGCAGGGATCGGGGTATAGGAAATTTTAAACGCCTTTTTTGTATAGTCGGCAATGTATCGGCCATGCGCCAAGCAGTCAATCACATAAAAATCTGACTACAGTTGAGCGAACGCGGCTGTTTCCTCGATATTTACATGCGAATCACAGCCGCTCATCGCTGATTTTCCGCTCC
>JBJXHB010000493.1:0-20155 GCA_046160725.1 Aquabacterium sp. | reverse complement strand
GCCGCCAACTCGCGCGGCGGTGTCCGGCCCGCTGCGGAGCCACCGGCCGATGCGGCCGGCGCGGCGGCCGCCTTCGGCGGGAGATCGGGCAGCTCCAAGTCGAATGCCGGCTCGACGCGCTGTGTCGGCTCGACACGTGGCGTGGGATCCAACCGCTGCGTGGGTTCGACCCGTTGCGTGGGCTGGACGCGCTGGGTGGGATCCAGCCGTTGCGTCGCCTCGGGTGACGGCGCAGGCGCCTCGCGCATCGTCGTCGCCTGGCCGCCATTGGGCCCAGCCAGCGCCGGCGCGGTCGGCGGCGTGGACGCCACGGTGGTGGTGGTCGGCAGGTCCAGGTCGACGGTGGCCTCGCCAGGCGGCACCGCGACGGCCGGTGACCACAGTCCAGCGCCTGACATTGGCAAAGACGCCCGGCCATCCAGCACCGCACGCAGCGCCGCGATGTGGGCCGGCCGTTCACCCGGGCGCGGCCGCAGCATCCAGTCGATGCAGGCCAGGAAGGCGTCGCTGCAGCCCGGCTGGCCGCTGCCGGCCAGCGGCACCAGGTCGTCGTGCAGCATCCGGGTGGTCGCTGGCGGCGGCGGCCGGCCCCGCAGCAGGAAGTGCAGCGTGGCGCCCAGTGCGTAGAGGTCGGTCCAGGGGCCCTGGCGCACCGGTCCGGCCTCGCCGTACTGCTCGATCGGCGCATACGACGGCTTGAGGATGGCCGTCAGCGCCTGGCTGCGGTCGCCGAGCACCCGGCGCGCGGCGCCGAAATCCAGCAGCACCGGCGTGCCGTCGTCCAGCAGCAGCACGTTGTCTGGCGCGATGTCGCGGTGGTAGACCTCCTGGCCGTGCAGCCGATCGAGCGCGCCGAGCAACGGCAGAAGCAGCGCACGGACCCAAGCCTCGTCCGGCGGTGCCGTCAGGCCGGCGCGCACCTGGTGCAGACTGCGGCCGACGTAGTACGGCATCGCCATGTAGGCCGTGCCGTTGGCCTCCCAGTAGCGGTACACCTTGACCAGCGCCGGGTGGTCGAAGCGGGCCAGCAGCCGCGCCTCGTTGACGAAGGACTGCAGACCCAGGGTGAAGTTCTCGCGGTCGACCAGCGAGTGCACCGACACCTGCAGGGACGACGTGCGCCCGGCCATGGAAACGGGCATGTACTCCTTGACCGCGACCTCGCGCTCCAGGTCATGGTCGAAGGCCAGGTAGACGATGCCGAAGCCGCCGATGCCCAGCACCCGCTTCAGCTCGAACTCGCCCAGTCGGGTGCCGGCAGGCAGGGCATTGGCCGGCCCCGCGGTGGGTGTGGGTGGCGCGCCGTTGCTCATGTCCGCGGCAAGGATAGATCAGCGCGCCGCGGTGGCGCGGCGCAGCGCCTGGACGATGGTCTCGTTGACGGCCGACAGGCCGGCCAGCATCAGCCGTGCCGTGGCCGGGCCGTCCAGCTCCAATTGCGCCGCCAGCGACGCGTCGGCGGGCCGGGCGCCCAACAGCCGGCCGCCCAGCGTGCGCAACTGGCCCAGCGGGTCGGCGGCCGCGCCAGGCGCCGTACCTTCGGCTGACGGCCGCAGCCGGGCGAAGTCGCCATCCAGCACCACCGCATCGGTCAGCGTCACCTGGGCCTGGGCGCCATGGGTGGCCAGCAGCGCCAGGCCGGGTGCGGCGCGCACCTCCAGCTGCGGCGACAGCGGCCGCCACAGCGGCGGCGCGTCGGCCGGCCGGGCGAAACCGGACTTGCGCTGGGCGATCTCTTCGGTGCCGGCCAGGTTGACCGCCAATGCCAGGGACACGCCCTCGACCCGGCTGGCCAGGAAGGCAAGGCGGGCCGCCAGGTTGCCCAGGTTGATGCCCACTGGCGAGCGCGCCACGACCTTCTGGCCGCTGGGTGCAAAGACCAGGTAGCGCCGCACACGCTCGCCGGCGTCGGCCTCCACCAGCAGCGGCGCGTCCGCGGTGGTCGGCTGGGTGGCCGCCTCCAGGATCGCGCCGTGGCGGGCGATGGTCTCGGCCGGGTCGGCCGGCGCCACGCCGGCATCGGCCAGGCGCCGGCGCAGGTCCTCCCAGGACCGATCGACCAACGCCTGGATCGCCGCCACGTCATGCGTCGCCCGGTATTGCAGCCGCACCCGGTCGCCCCAGACCGGCTGGCCCAGCACCAGGCCGTCGACCACCGGTACCGGGAACTCGCCGGACACCTCCACCAGCACCTGGTACTCGGCGATGTAGAAACGCCGGCCGGCCAGGTCCAGCGCACCGCGCGTGGCCAGCTGGGGCATGGCACCGCCCACCGGCTGCTGCAGCTCGGCGGCCACGCTGGCCAGGCTGAGCGGCTGAAGAGGCGGGATGGCCGGGGTCTGGGCCCGCGCCGGGATCTGGACTGCACCCAAGCCCAGCGCCGAGGCCAGCACCACGGTCACCCCGGCAGCGCGCCACGTGGGGTGCGAGACGGTGGTGCGGGTGGTGGAGTGCATCGAAAGCGCGGGATGGCTGGGCGGGCCGGCAGCGCCGCCGCAGCGGGATTGTCGTCGCGCGTTCCGCCCGGGGCCATCGGTGCCAGCCAGGGGCCATCGGTCAGATCTTCGTGGCGACCGGCGTGCCCATGGCGTGCCGGAAGGCCTACATCAGAACAATGTCGTACTGCTCCGGATTCGCCGTGTTCTCCGCGCTCAGCGAAATCGGCTTGCCGATGAACTCGCTCAGGCCGGCCAGGTGCACGCTCTCCTCATCGAGCAGCATCTCGACGACGGCGGCGCTGGCGACGACGCGGAACTCCTTGGGGTCGAACTGACGTGCCTCGCGCAGGATCTCGCGCAGGATGTCGTAGCACACGCTGCGTGCGGTCTTGACCTGGCCGCGGCCCTGGCAGGTGGGGCACGGCTCGCACAGGATGTGGGCCAGGCTCTCGCGGGTGCGCTTGCGGGTCATCTCCACCAGGCCCAGCTGGGTGAAGCCGCTGACGGTGGTCTTGGTGCGGTCGCGCGCCAGCTGCTTGCGGAACTCCGCCAGCACGGCCTGGCGGTGCTCCTCGCGCGTCATGTCGATGAAATCGGCAATGATGATGCCGCCCAGGTTGCGCAGGCGCAGCTGGCGGGCGATCGCGCCGGCGGCTTCCAGGTTGGTCTTGAAGATGGTGTCGTCGAAGTTGCGCGCGCCGACGAAGCCGCCGGTGTTGACGTCCACCGTGGTCAGGGCCTCGGTCTGGTCGATGATCAGGTAGCCGCCGCTCTTCAGCTCCACGCGACGGCCCAGCGCGCGGGCGATGTCGTCCTCGATGTTGAACAGGTCGAAGATCGGTCGCTCGCCGCGGTACAGCTCCAGCTTGGCCGCGGCGCGGGGCGTGAAGGCCTCGCCGAAGGCCGCCAGCGCGTCGTACTGCAGCTTGGAGTCGATGCGGATGGCCTGGGTGGCGTCGTTGACCATGTCGCGCAGCACGCGCTCGGCCAGGCTCAGGTCCTGGTGCAGCAGCGTGCCGGGCGGGCTTTTCAGGGCTCGCTCGCGCACGGTGGCCCAGGCCCGGCGCTGATAGGCGATGTCGTCGGCCAGTTCGGCGTCGCTGGCGTCCTCGGCATTGGTGCGCAGGATGAAGCCGCCGCCGCCCTCGCCCACCAGCGCCTGCATGCGGGCCCGCAGCGCCTCGCGCGCCTCGGCCGGGGCGATCTTCTGCGAGATGCCGATGTGGTTGTCCTGCGGCAGGTAGACCAGCATGCGCCCGGCGATGCTGACCTGGGTGGAAAGCCGCGCGCCCTTGGTGCCGATCGGGTCCTTGACCACCTGCACCGTCAGCGTCTGGCCCTCGAACACCTGACGTTCGATGGGCACGGCGGCGGCGCCCTCGGTCCGGCTGCCGTTGGCCCCGACCAGGTCCGCCACGTGCAGGAAGGCCGCCCGCTCCAGGCCGATGTCGATGAAGGCGCTCTGCATGCCCGGCAGCACGCGCGCCACCTTGCCCAGGTAGATGTTGCCGACCAGCCCGCGCTCGAGCGTGCGCTCGACGTGCAGTTCCTGCACCGCGCCGTTCTCGACCACCGCCACGCGGGTCTCCTGCGGTGCCCAGTTGATGAGGATGTCCTGATGGGCCATGGCAGGAGTCTATGCGGCGCCCCGGCGTGAAAAAGCCCGGCCGGGGCCGGGCTTGCTGCGCGCCCGCTGGCGGGCCGAGACCGTGACCCTCAAGCCGTGCGGCGGCGGCGTGCGACAGCGCCGATGCCAGCGATGCCCAGGGCCATCAGGGCATAGGTGGAGGGCTCGGGCACGACGCCGGTGAGCTCGACGCGGATGTTGTCCAGGGCATAGCCTTCATCGCTGCCGCCCTGCCAGCCGGCGCCGCTGGCGATCCACTTGATGGACAGTGACGAGCCGCTGTGGGCAAAGGTGTAGCCCGGGTCGGTGCCCATGTCGACGATGGTGTCGCTCCAGGCCGTGTGGGTGTCGAACTGGACGTACTCGTGCAGCACCGTGCCGGCGCCGACATCCTTGATCGTGCCCAGGGCGTTGTTGTAGGTGTAGCTGAAGGTCAGCACGCCGTCGATGTACACGTCGACGTTGTCCGGCGAGCAGCAACCGCCGTTGCGGCTGTCCCACGACTCCATGAAGCCGAAGATGTAGCCCATGGAAACGCCCGAGTGGCCCGGCAAGGCGGTCAGCAGCAACTCGGTGGCCGTCGAGTTGCTTTCTCCGCGGTAGAAGTTGCCGTATCCGGTGAAGGCCCCGATGGTGGTGCCCGGCCCGCCGGTGCCGGTGAAGGCCGCGGACGCGCCCAGCCCGACGACCGGGGCCGAGTCGAAGTTGTTGCTGTAGACGACCTGGGCCTGGGCCGACAAGCTGGCCGCAGCGGTGGCGGCAAGGGCGATCAAGGTGCGCTTCATGAGTCCTCCGGGGGTTGCCGGTCAAGTGGCCGACGGTTGGGCGCCGATCCTAGGCTCGCCGCGCGTGCCTGTCTCCCCACGAACGGGGGGGTCAGCCCAGCGCGCGGATGCCGCAGCGTCGCAGCAGCTGGACCGTCTCGAACAACGGCAGCCCCATCACGCCGCTGTAGCTGCCGGCCACGCGCTCGATCCAGCCGGCCAGCGTGCCCTGGATGGCATAGCCGCCGGCCTTGCCGAAGGGCTCGCCGCTGGCCACATAGGCCTGGATCACGTCAGGCGGCAGCGGCGCCAGTCGCACGCTGGACACACTCAGGGCCTGGTGCCGGCGCCTGCCGTCGTGCGCGGCCACCGCCGTCAGCACGCGGTGGGTACGGCCTGACAGTCGCTGCAGCATGCGCGCCGCGTCGGTGGCATCGACCGGCTTGGCCAGGATGCGGCCGCGCAGCACCACCGTGGTGTCGGCCGCCAGCACCACGCCCGGCGCCAGCCCGCGCCGGGCCAGGCGCTGGCGGGCGGCAGCCAGTTTCAGGGCCGTGACCCGGACCACATAGTCCTGCGGCCGCTCGCCGGGGCGCTCGGCCTCCAGCGCCTCGGCGTCCTCGTCGGGCCCGGGCAACAGCAGCTCGCAGGCGATGCCCGCCTGCTGCAGCAGCTGACGGCGACGCGGGCTCTGCGAGGCCAGGTACAGGGTGGGCGGCGCGACCGCGTAGGCGGATCTGGCGAGGGATTCAGGCGACATCGGCGCATTGTGGCGAGCGCGATGTCCGGTCTGACGCGGCGGGCTCGTGCATCCCGCTGAACCCTCCCATCCGGGCGGGCCCACCGGAGACCGACGATGCGCAAACCAACTGCCTTCACACGCCGCATGATGGCAACCGGCCTGGCCTGGGCCGCCTTGCTTGGCACATCGCTGGCCGAGGCCGGCCCACCGATTGCCGCTGGCGCGGGGCGTGACCGACCGGGCGCGGCAGCCCGGCCGACCGGCCTGATCCCGGTTTCCACCGTCCTGGCGGCCCCAACCGCCGCCCGCCCGGCTGCAGTGCGGCCCACCAGCCCCACGCCGGCCGCGCCCGCCGCGGACGACGCCGCCTACTGGCGCCACCACGCCTCCAGCTGAGGCCGCGACGGCCGCACCTGCTGCCGCCCCGCCGGGCGCGGCTGCCGAGTCTCGGCGCCCGTCCGGCGGCCAGCGGCAGGTCGCCGCGCTACTCGCGGTGGTAGGGATGTCCGGCGGTGACCGACCAGGCCCGGTACAGCGCCTCGGCCAGCAGCACGCGGGCCATGCCGTGCGGCAGCGTCAGGTCGGACAGACGCAGCGTCTCGTCGGCGGCCGCCTTCAATGCCGGGTGCAGGCCGTCCGGGCCGCCGATGAGGAAGGCAACATCTCGGCCGTCGCGCTGCCACAGGCGCAACCGGTCGGCCAGTTGTCGCGTGGTGGCCGTGTTGCCACGCTCGTCCAGCAGAACCTTGCGCGCGCCGCGCGGCAGGGCCTGGTCGATGCGGGCGCGCTCGGCGTTCAGGCAGACATCGACGATGCTGCGGGCGCCGCGCGGCTCGGCCTTGAGTGCCTTCAGCTCCATCGGCAGTTCGCGCGGCATGCGCCGCGCGTATTCGTCAAAGCCCTGGTCCACCCAGGCCGGCTGGCGCTGGCCGACCGCCAACACCAGCAGGCGCACGGCGTCAGGGCTTGCGGGGCCGGGCTGCCCGCACCGGCGCGCGCTTGGCGGCTGGGGCGGGCTTCTTCACAGCCGGGCCGGTCTTCTTGGCAGCCGCCTTGGCCGGCGCCGCAGCACGCTTGCGGGGCGCCTTGGCGGGCGTGGCGGCAGGTGCGGCCACCGCCTGCGGCGCACCCGGCTGGCGGCGTGCCGAGGGGGCCACCTGCGCCGCGCCCATCTTCATGTGCACGGGCTTGCCGCCCCAGAGCTCCTCCAGACGGTAGTAGTCGCGGATCTCCGGCTGCATGATGTGGGCGACGGCCGCCCCGCAGTCGACGATGATCCACTCGCCGTTGTCGGCGCCTTCGGTGGCCAGCACCGTCATGCCGCGTGACTTGACCGTCTCACGCACGCTGGACGCGAGTGCCTTGGTCTGCCGGTTGCTGGTACCCGATACGACGATCACCCGCTCGAAGAGCGGCGACAGATGCTCGGTGTTGAGGACCACGATGTCGTGACCCTTGACGTCTTCCAGGCCATCGACGATGGCGCGTTGCAGCTTGCGGATGTCCATTCAGTTCCCGGATGCCTCCATGCGGTAAAGGCCGTGGCGGGCAATATAGCCGGCCGCGGCGGGCCCGACCAGCGGTTCCAGCTTTTCTCCGCGTGCGGCCAGCCGGCGCAGGTCGGTGGCGGCGATGTCCAGGCGTGGCATCGAAATCATCTGTTGCCGGTGCGCGACGGCAGCCACCTCAGGCTCGGGTCGCGCCGCGGCGCCGCTGCGGGCAGCGACGGCCAGCGTCACCAGGGGCAGCAGCTCGCGCCAGCGGTGCCAGGTGTGCAGGCGCGCGTACTGGTCCTGGCCAAGGATCAGAATCCATTGCGCTGTGGGCTGCTCAGCGGACAACTCGAGCACCGTGTCGATGGTGTAGCTCGCGCCCTGCCGGCGCAGTTCGCGGTCGTCCACGCTCATGCGCGGTCGTCCGTGCATCAGCAGCTGCACCATGGCCAGCCGGTGGGCGCCGTCGGTCATTGGCCGGCCCGCCTTCTGCCAGGGCTGGCCGGCCGGCAGCCAGCGCAGTTCGTCCAGTGCCAGCGCGTCCTGTGCGCAAAGGGCCAGCGCCAGATGCGCCAGATGCGGCGGGTCGAAGCTGCCGCCCAGCAGGCCGATACGCGGACGGGTTGGGTCCATCCCCTAGTCCGCGCCAGCCCAGTCGCGCGGCTTCAGCAGCACGTCGTACAGATGAGCCTCGGCACTGCCCGGCTGCGGGTGCCAGTCGTAGCGCCAGCTGGCATGCGGTGGCATGGACATCAGGATGGCCTCGGTGCGACCGCCGGACTGCAGGCCGAAGTGCGTGCCGCGGTCCCACACCAGGTTGAACTCGACGTAGCGCCCACGCCGGTAGAGCTGGAAGTCGCGCTCGGCGGGGCCCCAGGGCAGGTGGCGGCGACGCTCGACGATGGGCAGGTAGGCAGCGGTGAAGGCGTCGCCCACCGACCGGATCAGGGCAAAGCCGCCGTCGAAGCCGAGGTCGGTGACGTCGTCGAAGAAGCAGCCGCCGACGCCGCGCGGCTCGTTGCGATGCTTGAGGAAGAAGTATTCGTCGCACCAGGCGCGGTAACGGGCCCAGCGCTCGGCACCGAAGGGCTCGATGGCCGCGCGGCAGGCGCGGTGGAAGTGGACCGCGTCGGCGGTGTCGGCATAGTACGGCGTCAGGTCCATGCCGCCGCCAAACCAGGCCACCACGGCACCGCCCAGCGGCGTGGCCGCCAGCATGCGGACATTCAGGTGCACGGTCGGCACCATCGGGCTGCGCGGGTGGATGACCAGCGAAACGCCCAGCGCCTCGAAGGGCGCGCCGGCCAGCTCGGGCCGGTGCTGGGTGGCGGACGGTGGCAGCGCCGGGCCGCGCACATGGCTGAAATTGCAGCCGCCGCGCTCGAACAGCACGCCGTTCTCAATCAGCCGCGAGCGGCCGTCGCCCTGCAGGCGTTCTCCAGGGGCGCGCGTCCAGGCGTCCTCGATGAAGGCGCCGCCGTCGGCCTGGGCCAGGGCCGCGACGATGCGGTCCTGCAGCCCCAGCAGGTAGGCGCGCACGGCGGGGATGTCGGCGGAGAGTTCAGCGGTCATGGCCGGTGTGCGGTGGTGAGAGCAGACGGATCGGGGCGGCCTGGTCCGGCCGCGCACCGCTGCAGCCCCCCAGCCGTTGGGCGATCGCGGCCATGTCGGCGTCCGGATGGCCGCACAGCTGCAGGCAGGACACGATGCCGACGCGCCGCGCGGCGAAGTCCAGCACGACCAACGCGACCGGCACGTCGGCGCCAGTGGCCACCTGATAGAAGCCGCTGCGCCAGCCATGGCCTGCACTGCGCGTGCCTTCGGGCGCCAGCGCCAGCCACAGGAAGCGGCCTGCCGCCTTGGCATCCGCCATGCGCTCGACCATGTCGGCGACGGCGCCCTGCCGGGTATGCCGCCGTACCGGCACGCCACCCACCCAGCGCAGCCAGCGTCCGAACAGTGGCACGCGAAACAGGCTGTCCTTGCCCCAGAAGGTGACGGCGATGCCGATGCCCCATTTGGCCAGCATGCCGACCACGAAGTCCCAGTTCGACGTGTGGGGGTACACCACCGCCACGCCCTGCCGCGCCGGCAGGCCGTCGAACAGCAGGCGCCAGCCGGCCAGGCGCAACAGGGTCCGGGCGATGCAGCTGCCGTGCAGCTGCACGTCACGGTCCGTGATCTCGACCGGCGCGGCGGGCGCGGCCGTCTCGGTCATGTCGGCATCCTGGTCAGCGCTTCAGCGCACGGTGTCCGATGTCCCGGCGCCATTGCATGCCGTCAAAGCGGATGCCGTCCACCAGCTCGTAGGCCGCCTGCTGGGCCAGGCGCGCCGAGTCGCCCAGCACCGTGGCGCACAGGACGCGGCCACCGGCCGTGACCACGCCGTCGCCATCGCGCACGGTGCCGGCATGGAAGACCATCGCGTCGTCACGGTCCGCCGGCAGGCCGGTGATGGCATCACCGTGGCGGGGTGCATCCGGATAGCCGGCCGCGGCCATCACCACGCCCAGCGCGATGCGGCGGTCCCATTGCAGCTCGACCTGGTCCAGCGTGCCGTCGGTGGCCTGCATCAGGACCTCGAACAGGTCGCTCTTCAGACGCATCAGGATGGGCTGGGTCTCGGGGTCGCCCAGCCGGGCGTTGAACTCCACGGTGCGCGGCACGCCCTGGGCGTCGATCATCAGGCCGGCATACAGGAAGCCGGTGAACGGCACGCCCTCGGCCGCCATGCCGGCCACCGTCGGCAGGATGATCTCGTGCATCACGCGGGCATGCACATTCGGCGTCACCACCGGCGCCGGGGAGTAGGCGCCCATGCCGCCGGTGTTGGGGCCCTCGTCGCCGTCGCACAGGCGCTTGTGGTCCTGGCTGGAGGCCAGCGGCAGCACATGGGTGCCGTCCACCAGCACGATGAAGCTGGCCTCCTCGCCCTGCAGGACGGCCTCCACCACCACCCGCGCGCCGCCACCGGGCGACGCGAGCGGGCCGCTGAAGACGCTGTCGATCGCCGCATGCGCCTGCTCCACCGTCGCGGCCACCACCACGCCCTTGCCCGCGGCCAGACCGTCGGCCTTGACGACAATGGGTGCGCCACGGGCCGCCACATGGGCATGCGCCGCGACGGCGTCGTCGAAAACCGCATAGTCCGCGGTCGGTATGCGGTGGCGCCGCATGAAGTCCTTGGCAAAGGCCTTGGAGCTTTCGAGCTGTGCCGCCGCGCGCGTCGGGCCGAAGATGCGCAGCCCACGGGCGCGGAACACATCGACCACGCCGGCGGCCAACGCCACCTCCGGGCCGACCACGGGCAGGGCGATCTTCTCGGCGGCCGCAAAGTCGGCCAGCGCGTGAGGGTCGGTGATGGGCAGGTTGTGAAGATGCTCGCCGCTGGCGGTGCCGGCGTTGCCCGGGGCCACGTAGACCCGCTGCACGCGCTGGCCACGCGCCAGCTTCCAGGCCAACGCATGCTCGCGGCCACCGCCGCCGATGACCAGGACGTTCATGTGTCCATTTCGGCGTTGTGAAAGACGTCCTGCACGTCGTCCAGGTCTTCGATCACGTCCAGCAGCTTCTGCATGCGCAGGGCGTCGTCGCCGGCCAGCGCGATGGGGTTCTCGGCCCGCATCGTCACCTCGGCGATCTCGGGCTTAAAGCCAGCCGCCTCCAGCGCACCGCGCACCGCCTCGAAGTCGCCGGGCGCGGCCAGCACCTCGATCGAGCCGTCCTCGCCGGTGACCACATCGTCGGCGCCGGCCTCCAGGGCGGCTTCCATCACTTTGTCCTCGCTCAGGCCGGGCGCGAACAGGAACTGCGCGCAATGCTTGAACTGGAAGGCCACCGAGCCATCGGTGCCCAGGTTGCCGCCGTACTTGCTGAAGGCATGCCGCACCTCGGCCACGGTGCGCACCCGGTTGTCGGTCAGGCAGTCGATCATCACCGCGGCGCCACCGATGCCGTAGCCCTCGTAGCGGATCTGCTCGTAGCTGACACCCTCGAGGTTGCCGGTGGCCTTGTCGATGTTGCGCTTGATGGTGTCGGCCGGCATGTTGGCTGCCTTGGCCTTGTCCACCGCCAGCCGCAGGCGCGGGTTGGCCGACAGGTCACCGCCGCCCTCGCGCGCGGCGACCATGATCTCGCGGATGACCCGGGTCCAGACCTTGCCGCGCTTTTCGTCCTGACGGCCCTTGCGGTGCTGGATATTGGCCCACTTGGAATGACCGGCCATGCTGGAGATGCCCCTGCTGCTGAACCGCACATTTTAGGCTGAGGGCCGGCGCGGCGAGGCTCACAGGGCACCCGGCATAGACTCCGTGCGGCCACGCGGTGTGGTCGCACGGAGTACCCCCGAATGCCCGATCCGATCCTGCTCGCCTCCCGGGGCGAGGCTGCCTGCCACCTGCTGCCCGCGCTGGCCAACCGGCATGGCCTGATCACCGGCGCCACCGGCACCGGCAAGACCATCACGCTGCAGACGCTGGCCGAGAGCTTCAGCCGCATCGGCGTGCCGGTGTTCATGGCCGATGTGAAGGGCGACCTGACCGGTATCACCCAGGCCGGCTCGATCAGCCCCAAGCTGGCACAGGTGCTGAAGGACCGCGGCCTGGACACGCCCGAGTCGCTGGCCTGCCCGGCGACGCTGTGGGACGTGTTCGGCGAGTCCGGCCACCCGGTGCGGGCGACCGTCAGCGACATGGGCCCGCTGCTGCTGTCGCGCATGCTGGCGCTGAACGAGACCCAGGCCGGCGTGCTGAACCTGGTGTTCAAGATCGCCGACGACCAGGGGCTGGCCCTGCTGGACCTGAAGGACCTGCGGGCCATGCTGCAGCACGTGGGCGAGAACGCCAGCGACTTCACCACCGAATACGGCAACGTCAGCGCCGCATCGGTGGGCGCGATCCAGCGCGGGCTTCTGCAGATCGAGCAGCAGGGCGGCGACCGGTTCTTCGGCGAGCCGATGCTGTCGATCGAGGACTTCATGCAGACGGTGGACGGCCGCGGCGTCATCAACATCCTGGCCGCGGACAAGCTGATGACGGCGCCGCGGCTGTATGCCACCTTCCTGCTGTGGATGCTGTCGGAGATCTTCGAGCTGCTGCCGGAGATCGGCGACGTCGAGAAGCCGAAGCTGGTGTTCTTCTTCGACGAGGCCCACCTGCTGTTCAAGGATGCGCCGGCTGCGCTGGTGGAACGCATCGAGCTGGTGGTGCGGCTGGTGCGCAGCAAGGGCGTGGGCGTGTACTTCGTGACGCAGAACCCGCTGGACGTGCCGGATACCGTGCTGGCCCAACTGGGCAACCGGGTGCAGCATGCGCTGCGGGCCTTCACGCCACGCGACCAGAAGGCGGTCAAGTCGGCGGCCGAGACGATGCGCCAGAACCCGACCATCAGCGACATGGCGACCGCCATCACCGAGCTGGCGGTGGGCGAGGCGCTGATCAGCTTCCTGGATGCCAAGGGCCGGCCGTCGGTCACCGAGCGGGTCTATGTCCACCCGCCGGGCAGCCAGATCGGGCCGATCTCGGCCGAGCACCGGCAAGCCCTGTTGCAGGGGTCGCTGGTGGCCGGGGTCTATGAGAAGACGGTGGACCGCGAGTCGGCGTACGAGAAGATCAAGGGCCGCGCGGTGGGCGCTGCGACCGGTGGCGCAGCCAGCACCCAGGCTACGTCGGGCGGTGGCATGCGCGATACCGCGCCGCCTGTGGCCGGTCCAGCATCAGGCTCAGCCGCCGAAGCCGCTGCCCCAGCCGGCGGCGGCCTGATGGACAGCCTGAAGGGCGTGCTGATGGGCAGCACCGGCCCGCGCGGTGGCAAGAACGAGGGCCTGCTCGAGAAGGCGGCCGGGTCGGCTGTGCGGTCCATCGGCTCGGCTGTGGGCCGCGAGATCATCCGCGGCGTGCTGGGCTCGCTGCTGGGCGGCGGCAGGAGGCGCTGAGCCCGGTGCAGCGGCAGGCGGCTTCAGCGCCGGCTCAGCGCGGCGGCGGCGCCACCACTCGCCGCACCGCGTCCAGACGGTCCACCAGCCGGTTGGCGAAATAGCTGTTCTGGGTGTCGGGCTCCAGCGCCGCAAACACCAGGTTGCCCAGGGGCTGGTCCATTGGCACGTACCAGCTGCCGGCCGGCGCCTCCAATGGTGTCACCGGCTGCAGGCCGACCTGGACCAGGGCGATGTTCAGTCCGGCATCGGCGGCCGTGCCGCGCACGTCGGGGCGCGGTATCTCCCGCCGGGACTGCTCCGTCCAGGGTTCCGTGCGCATGCTGGCCGTGCGGTCCAGGCGCCGCACCTGCACACCCAGCTCGACCAGCCGCTGCACCAGCGCCGCGCCATCGGCCGCGATCCAGTAGCCGCAGGGTCGGTTGCGCTCGCGCAGCGGGCGCAGCACGAGAGCCGAGTTCCACTCGACGCGGCGCAGGGTGTCGGCGCCGGTCTGCGGGTCGATCATCAGGAAGTCCCGCTGCTCCAGCGTCTGCCCGGCCAGCACCATGGCCGCCCTCCCGCAGGCCTGGCCTGCCACCTCGGCGCCCACCTGGCGCTGCAGGGCGGCCAGCGCATCGGCATGGCGCGCCGCGCTCGTGAGGATGCTGCCCAGTGCCACCACATGCGAATGCACGCGCCGGCCCAGGTGCAGCTTGCCGATGCCCACGCCGCGCGACTCCAGCAGGATGCTGATGGCGTTCTTCAGCCCCTGGACGTTGCGCCCGGTGTCCGGCTGCACGCCGCCCATGTTCAGCCGCAGGTCGCCGGCCGGCGTCGGGTTGGTGTAGTACCACTCGGTGGTCATCCCTTCTGCCGCCATGGCCGCCAGCAGCGGCTGGCGGAACCACTGCTCGCTGGCACGGGTCAGCGCCTCGGGATAGTTGGCCGTCATGGCGTACTGCAGCAGCATGTCGTTGCGCTGCACCGCGCCGAACTTTTCCAGGTAGCGGCCAACCACCGTGTGCTCGTGCATGTCAACCGCCACCACCGGGCTGAAGCGGAGCGCCAGCATGGCCTGCGCCTGGGCCTCCGGCGTGCGCAGCAGCAGGTGGTCGCGGTTGATGTCCAGGCCGTTGGCACTGACGCGGCTGGCCCAGCCCGCGCCATCCGGGTTGGCCCGTGGCAGCAGGACGACATCGATACGGTCCAGCACGTCGGCCAAGCGCCCCGTGGCCAGATCGCGGGCCACGACAAGCGCCGCCTCGGCACCGGCGGGCTCGTCGCCATGCTGCTGGGCGATGATCATCACGACCGGCCGGCCGCCGCCCCGGCTGTACCAGAGCGCCCGGACCGGCACGCCCTGCTGGGAGCGACCGGCGTCGATGCCGGCGACCCGCGTGCCACCGCGGGCGGGCGCCGCGATGATGGCGTCCAGTGCCGCTGCCAATTCGTCGTTGCGGGTGTAGTCGTCGCGGCCGGCGGCAAAGGCGGGCGTGTCGTAGCGCACCGCCGGCTCCGCGAAGCGCGCGGCCACCGCCGGGCCGTAGGGCGCCGCGTCGGCCTTGTCGGCGGCTGCGGGGGGCGGCAGGCCCGGTGACGGGGTCTTGAGTGGGGCGACCGCCGGGGAAGCGGGGCCTGCAGGCGTTGCGGCGGGCGGCTGCGGCGCCGCACAGGCCGACAGCAGCAGCGCGAAACCGAGGGTCTGGAGAGGCAGCAGGCGGCGCACAGCGGCACTATAGGCCGCGTCGCAAGACCTCAGCGGACGGTGTAGCCCCGGGCGTCCAGGCACGCGGACTGGGCACGCCGGTAGTCGCCACGCCGGGTCGGGTCGCTGGCATGGCCGCTGACCGCTGCGGTCGGGTCGAATCCGCTCTGGCCGACCGCCCAGCGGTGGCATTCATACTCGTCGCTGGCCTGCCGGTCCGCTGGCTGCGCCTGTCTCGGATAGATGAACACCTTGTCGGCCTCCGGCGCGACCGCGCCACCGTCGTGCGCCGGGGGTGCCACGACCTCGTAGCCGCCGGCATGCTCGCGGTAGTAGGTGCCGTTCAGATAGAAGTAGGACAGGCCGCCCACCACCACGGCGGTTCGCCACAGCGGCAGGTCGCGCACCACCACGCCGTACGGCGGCCGCACCACCACATACCCGGTCCGCCAGGGTGAGTACCAGACGCCATGGGCCACGTGATAGTGGTTGTGGCCCCAGACCACCCGATGATGCTGAGGCGGCATCGCCGCCACGCGGTAGCCCGGCGCTGGATAGTGTCGGCCATGCCCGTGCGCCCGGTCGTGCCATTGCCCCGGCGTGCCGCCTGAATGACGCTCGGCATGCTCCCGGCCGCCCGGGCTGTGACGTGGCTCCGGTGCTGCGAGGACGGTGGTGGCCGCCATCAGGACCAGGATGGTGGCCAGGCCCAGGTCGCGAAACGCTGCGTAACGCCAAAGAGTCATGTCGATGTCCTTCGCCTTGGGGTACGTCACGTCACCCATCAGCCCACCCGATAGCCGCGACCAGACATGCAGGCGCCCATGGCGCGCCGGAACGGGTCCATGCGCTGGGACTGCGCCTGCTGACGGGCGGCGGCCCGGGACTCCTGGCGTGACTCGATGACCTGGGCGCGCGACTCCTGTGCCACCGACCCGAGCACAGCACCAAAGATGGCACCGATGACGGCCGCCTCGCCGGCATGCCGCGGCGAGGCCAGCGCGGCGCCGGTGACGGCGCCCATCACGGCGCCCCCGGCGACCTGGGAGCCGTCGCGCAGGGCCGTTGGCGGCAGTTCACGCGGTGGCGGCTTCAGCGGGGTCATGCCGGGGTCGTGCCCGCTCTCGCGCGCAGCCCAGCGATAGCACTCGTATCGGTCGCGGTCCATCTGCTCCGTCGTCTGGTCGCGCTGCGGATAGAAGAACATGCGGGCGGCGTCGACGTTCTCCGCGGCCGGACGGCTGGGGGGGCCGGACTCGGCATAAACCGGCCGCGGGCGGGCCGGGCCATGCGGCGCCACGACGCAACCGGCCAGCAGGCCGACCAGCGCAATGGCAACGCCCAGACGACAGACGGGTATCGGGTATCGGGTCGGTTCGGGCATCTCCCGATAATGCGCCGGCACCGCGTCGCGCCGACAGACGGGATGTAAAGCTCTGCAAACAGGTTCACGCGGCTGGCGTTGGCTGCGCTTCCGGGCCAGTGGCCGCGGGTGCTGAAACGACCGACCCGACCGGTCGGCCTTGCATCCAGGGCAGCCGCCCACGCGTAGCAGGCGTCAACCCGCCATGGCGCCCGACTTCGAACGCGGCGCGTGTCCCAGGTCCCCCCATGCCCGCCACGCCCGCTCGACATCCCAGCCAGCCCGGCACCGCTGACAACCGCGCGGGTGCCGCGCTGGCTTTGGTATGGTTGGCCCCGTCAATGTCTGCGCCGGCCGTGACTGCAACGCAACCCCATGTCGACGCCGCCTGCGAGGCGCGGGACCAGCAGCTGGCCGCCTGGGTCCAGCGCGCGGCCACCGGCGATGCCAGGGCCTTCGAGGCGTTCTACGACGCCACCATCGGCGCTACGCAATCGTTGCTGCGCCGCATGCTGCGCGCCGACGATGTCGAGGATGTCCTGGCCGACGGCTACTTCCAGGCTTGGCGCGACGCTGCGCGATTCGACCCCATGCGTGGCCGGGCCATCAGCTGGCTGCTGACCATCCTGCGCAGCCGCGCCCTGGATCTGCTGCGCCGCCAGCGGCTGCAGCCGGTCGAGCTGGACGAGGGCGAGACGGCCGACATCTCGGACGACGTCCCCGGCCCGGCGGATCTGGCGCTGCAGGCGCAGGAGAGCGGGCGGCTGCAACAGGCCCTGGGCTCGCTCGGCGCGCAGGAGCGCTGGCTGCTGGGCCTGGCCTACTACCGCGACCTGTCCCACGCCCGCATCGCCGAGACCACCGGTCTGCCATTGGGCACCGTCAAGTCCTTGATCCTGCGGGCGCAGCACAAGCTGCGCGACGCGCTGGCCGAACCGGCCGCCTGAAGACTGGAGCCATGAGCACCGACATGCCCCCACCTGACGAGCCCGCGCAAGACCCGGTGCTGGACGCCGACACCTTGGCGGCACTCGCCGACGCAGTGCCTGCGCTGCCGGTCGACGACGCGCTGATCCGCCGCGTCCGTCACCGTGTGCTGCAACGGGTGGCCGAGGACCAGCGGCCGGCCCATGTCACCGTGCGGCAGGAAGACGGCGCCTCGCTGCCCTTCGGTCCAGGGTTGACCATGAAGCCCCTGCACCAGTCCGATGGCGTGGCCTCGTACCTGGTCCGCCTGGCGCCGGGCGCTGCGTTGCCCGCGCACCGACATCCGGTCGATGAGGAATGCGTCGTCCTGGAGGGCAGCCTGCGCATCGGCGAACTGCTGGTCAGGGCCGGGGGCTTCCATCTTGGCCGGCGCGACGCGCTGCATGCGCCGATCCACAGCGACGAAGGTGCCCTGATCTTCCTGCGTGGCGCGATGCCCGACCGGACCCTGCTGGTCTGATGGTCGCAGCCGGAAGCGAGACAGGGCCGCGTGTGCGGCCCTGCCCGTGTCTCCCGTCACGCCGGGCTTGCCGCCCGGCGTCCCCTCCATGCTGACAGGCCTCAGGCGGCGCGACGGCGGCGGGCCACGAAGCCCAGGGCGCCCAGGCCAGCGGCCATCAGGGCGTACGTGCCCGGCTCCGGAACCGGGTTGGCGGTCATCGCGGCCAGGTAGAACTGGTCGGCATTGCGGCCACCGAACTCGAACGTGAACACCGTGCCCGTCATGTTGACGTCGATGTAGCCGATGTTCTGCGGCAGGCCGGTGTCCACGCCGTTCAGCAAGAAGGTCTTGCCGGCGCCCCAGCTGGTGAAGTTGTGGCCCTCGGACCGCAGCGCGATGCGCGACAGGGTGACCACCTGGTCGAAGGTGATGGTCAGCTTCTCGCCGGTCGTGATGTTGTCGTCGCTGCTGACATTGCGCAGGTGGTAGACGCCGAGTCCGGCGCCGATCGTCGCGGACCAGCCGTTCTCGTGGTCCTGGACGGCCGAGGCGATGCCACCGTTGAACGAGCCCGACGCATCCAGGCTGATGCCGGCGTCGGTGTAGGTCAGCACGCCGCCGAAGACGCCGTTGTTGACATCCGAGCTGCACTTGTCGCCGCCGGTGCAGTTGAACGACGGGCCCGACGGCGTGAAGTCGGAGCCGCCGACCGGGCTCTTGAGCTTGTAGAAGTCGAACTGCGCGGCGGTCGCGGGCAGCATCGTCAGGGCGGCAGCAGCGGCCAGCAGAGTGCGGATCATGGTCATGTCGGGCTTCCTTGAGGTTGTGGACTCGATGCCGATTGGCATGACCCGCACTCTAGGCAAAGGCGCCTCGGCAGTGGGGCACACACCCCTCAATCCAATGCCCCTGAGTCAAGGGGGTCGCCGGAATGCGCCCGTACTTTCGGTCACATCCCGGCACAAGGCCCGCCAGGGTCGACGGCCGGCGCCGTCGCACCACCATCTGGCGCCGCCGGATCGCCACCCTGTCGCAGGGCGGACCCGCGTTGCCGACATCACAAGGACAATGACCCGATGTCGTTGCCCACACCTGCCGCCGCCACCCCCAACGCCGGAACCTCCCTGCGAGGCTTCCTGCTGCGGGGGCTGGCCACGGCCGGCATCGTCCTGGTCATCGCCGCGGCGTTGTCGCTGCAGGGCAATGGGCGCTTCGGCGCTGCCCTCGTCTACTCGGTCTGCATCGGCGGTCTGTGCTGGCTGGCGGTCGATGGCGGGCGCCTCCTGGCGGCACAGGCCCGGCGTCGCATCCGGCCGGACGATGACGCCGCCCGGCAGGGCTGGCCCGGCTGGCCGCTGATGGCCGGCGTGATCGGCCTGGGCGTGCCGCTGGCCTATCTGTCCGGGCTGGCCGCGGGCGATGCGCTGACCGGCAGCGACAGCCTGCCGGCAGCGGCCGCACAGTGGCGCAGCATGGGCCTGCTGCTGCTGGTGTCGGTGTCGGTATCGCTGGCCATCACGATGTGGTTCTATGTCCGCGGACGCATGGCCCACCTGGCCTCGCTGGCCCAGGCGGCCCAGCAGCTGGCGGTGCAGAACCAGCTGCGCCTGCTGCAGTCGCAGCTGGAGCCGCACATGCTGTTCAACACCCTGGCCAATCTGCGGGCCCTGATCGGCCTGGATCCCCAGCGCGCCCAGGCCATGCTGGACCATCTCAACAGTCTGCTGCGGGCCACCTTGGACGGATCCCGGCACACCTGGCATCCGCTGCACGAAGAGTTCGCGCGGATCGCCGACTACCTGGCCCTGATCCAGGTGCGCATGGGCGACCGGCTGCAGGTCCGTCTGGACCTGCCCGACGCCCTGCGCGGCCGGTCGATGCCGCCGCTGCTGCTGCAACCGCTGGTGGAGAACGCCGTGCGCCATGGCCTGGAGCCGCAGCGCGCCGGCGGCCGCATCGAGGTCAGCGCCGCCGCGTTGCCGGATGGAGGCCTGCGCCTTTGCGTGCGCGACACCGGTGCGGGGCTGCCGCCTTCCGGCGCATCGGCGTCGAGCCCGGCATCCACCACGACAACCGCCGGCGGCTACGGTACGCACCATGTCCGGGAGCGGCTGGCGGTGCTGTACGGCGCCGCCGCGCGGTTCTCGTTGCGCGCGCCGGACGACGGCGCCGGCGGCACACTGGCGCAGATCGACCTGCCGGCCGTGGCATTGCTGTCCGACGACGCCACGACCGCCGCCGACCAACGGATCACGACATGCACGCCCGCGCGCTGATCGCCGAGGACGAACCGCTGCTGGCGCAGGCCCTGGCCGCCGATCTGGCGCGCCTATGGCCGGACCTCACAGTGGTGGACCGCGTCGGCGATGGCGATGCGGCGCTGGCGTCCGCGCTGCGGCTGCAACCGGACATCTGCTTTCTGGACATCCGCATGCCGGGCCTGAGCGGTCTGGAGGTGGCACAGGCGCTGGCCGAGGACTGGCCCGACCAGGGCGCAGCCCCCTTTCCGCTGCTGGTGTTTGTGACGGCCTATGACCAGTACGCGCTGACCGCCTTCGACGCGCAGGCGGTGGACTACCTGGTCAAGCCGGTCCAGCCGGCCCGGCTCGTCGCCTGTGTGCAGCGGCTGCAGGCGCGGCTGGCCGAGCGGGCACGCCCGGCGCCGGGCGACGGACAGCCG
>JBJXHB010000492.1:0-19562 GCA_046160725.1 Aquabacterium sp. | reverse complement strand
CAGTACCGGCAGCTCGTCGACGGCACAGACCTTTGTCGAGCGCAGCGTGCCACCCCGCGTGGCCTTTGCGCTGGAGCAGCAGGGCCTGCATCCGCTGCTGGCGCGCCTGTGCGCCGCCCGCGGCGTGACACAGGCGGCCGAGCTGGCCGACGACCTGGCCCAGCTGCTGCCGCCGGACCAGCTGCTGGGCGCGGACGCCGCGGCCCGCCTGCTGGCCGACCATATCGACCGCGGCAGCCACATCTGCATCGTCGCCGACTACGACTGCGACGGCGCCACCGCCTGCGCCGTCGCCCGCCGCGGCCTGGCCATGCTGGGCGCGGGCCCGGGCACGGTCCACCATGTGGTGCCGGACCGGCGGGTCCACGGCTATGGCCTGACGCCGGCCATCGTCGACCTGGCCCTGGCCCACCGCCCCGCCCTGCTGGTCACGGTGGACAACGGCATCGCCAGCTTCGAAGGCGTGGCCCATGCGCGCGCCTTGGGCATCGCTGTGCTGGTGACCGACCACCACCTGCCGGCGCTGCAGGGCGACCAGGTGGCCTTGCCGGCCGCCGACGTGATCGTCAACCCCAACCAGCCGGGCTGCGGCTTCCCCAGCAAGCACCTGGCCGGCGTCGGCGTGATGTTCTATGTGCTGCTGGCGCTGCGGGCCGAGCTGCGCCGGCGCGGCCGCTTCGATGCCGCCAACCAGCCGCGGTTGGATGCGCTGCTGGACCTGGTCGCGCTCGGCACTGTGGCCGACGTGGTGCGGCTGGATGCCAACAACCGCCGCCTGGTGGCCCAGGGCCTGCGGCGCATCCGCGCCGGGCGCATGCAGCCGGGCGTGGCCGCCCTGTTCGCCGCCGCGCGCCGCGAGCCGGCGCGTGCCGTGGCTGCGGACTTCGGCTTCGCCCTCGGACCCCGCATCAACGCCGCCGGCCGCCTGAGCGACATGAGCCTGGGCATTGAATGCCTGGTGACCGACGATGCCGGGCGGGCGCAGCAACTGGCCGCCGAGCTGGACCAGATCAACCGGGACCGTCGCGAGGTCGAGGACGGCATGCGCGAGCAGGCCGCCCTGATGCTGGAGCAAGCCAGCGCGGACGGCGCGGCGCCGGCGCTGGTGCTGTTCGACGAGGCCTTCCACGAAGGCGTGGTGGGCATCGTGGCCGGGCGGCTAAAGGACCGGCTGCACCGACCCACCTTTGTCTTTGCACGCGGCAGCGACGGCCTGCTCAAAGGGTCCGGCCGCTCGATCACGGGCTTCCACCTGCGCGACGCGCTGGACCTGGTCAGCAAGCGCGCACCCGGCCTGCTGCTGCGCTTCGGCGGGCATGCCATGGCGGCGGGCTGCACGCTGGCCGACGGCGCCATCGACGCCTTCCGCACCGCCCTGCTGGTGGTGGCTGCCGAGCAACTGGACGCCGCCGCGCTGCAACGTACGCTTCAACACGACGGTGCGTTGCCCGCACAGTGGTACAGCGCCGAGACCGTGACGGCGCTGGATGCGCAGGTCTGGGGCACGGGTTTCGCGCCACCGCTGTTCTGCGACCCGGTGGAGGTGATGCAGCAGCGCCTGGTCGGCGAGCGCCACCTGAAGCTGCGGCTGCGCGTGGGCGGCGAGTTGCGCGAGGCGATCTGGTTCGGCCATGCCGAGCCCGTGCCGCAGCGGGTGCGGATGGCTTATCGGATGAGCCTGGACGAGTTCCAGGGTCGGCAACGGGTACAGATGGTGGTGGAGGACGCGCAATGGTGAGTTTCATGTTGACCCGGTGGCTGACGGCCGGCCTCTTGGCGCTGCTGACGGCGTCCGGCGCCATGGCCTCGGAGCCCAAGCCTCAGGTCGTGGCCAGCGGCCTGGTCCACCCCTGGGGTCTGGCCTTCCTGCCGGATGGCCGCATGCTGGTGTCGGAGCGGCCGGGACGGCTGCGGCTGGTCGGCACCGACGGCACGCTGTCGCGGGCATTGGCCGGTGTGCCGGCCGTGGCTGCGGGTGGCCAGGGCGGCCTGCTGGACGTGGCGGTGGACCCGGACTTCGCCCGCAACCAGCGCATCTACTGGAGCTACAGCGAACCAGCCGACGACGGCAGCAACGGCACGGCAGTGGCAAGGGCCCGGCTGGATGGCGAGCGCCTGTCGGACCTGAAGGTCATCTTCCGCCAGCTGCCGAAAGTGGCCAGCCGCCTGCACCATGGCTCGCGCCTGGTGTTTGCGCGCGACGGCACCTTGTTCGTGACGCTGGGCGACCGGTTCAGCCGCATGGCCGACGCACAGACCCTGGACAACCACCTGGGCAAGATCGTCCGCATCACCACCGACGGCGCGGTGCCGCCGGACAACCCGCTGGTGGGCAACGCCGCGGCGCGGCACGAGATCTACAGCTGGGGCCACCGCAACGTGCAGGGCGCGGCCCTGCACCCGGTCAGCGGCGAACTGTGGGCCACCGAGCATGGGCCGCAGGGCGGCGACGAGCTCAACCGGGTCGTGGCGGGCCGCAACCATGGTTGGCCGGTGATCACCTTTGGCCGCAACTACGGTACCGGCACCCGCATCGGCGAGGGCACCGAGCGCGCCGACGTGGTGGCGCCGCTGCGGCACTGGGTGCCGGTGTCCATCGCCCCCAGCGGCATGGCCTTCGTCACATCGGACCGCTATCCAGGGTGGAAGGGCAGCCTGCTGCTGGGCGCGCTGCGCGGCCAGTCCCTGCTGCGGCTGTCGCTGGACGGCACCAGGGTGCTGGCCGAGGAGCGCCTGCTGCCCAACCTGAACGAGCGCATCCGCGACGTGCGCCAGGGACCGGACGGCCTGGTCTACCTGCTGACCGACAACGAGGACGGCCGCATCCTGCGCCTGCAACCGTGATCACCGACCTGCACAGCCACTCGACCCACAGCGACGGCGCGCTGAGCCCGGCGGCGCTCGCGCAGCGCGCCCACCGCAACGGCGTGGCGCTGTGGGCCATGACCGACCACGACCAGCTCGGTGGACTCGCCGAGGCCGCCAGCGCCGCCGGCGACCTGGGCCTGGCCTTTGTGCCCGGGGTGGAGATTTCGGTCAGCTTCGCCGGCGAAACGGTGCACATCCTGGGCCTGGGTATCGACCCGGCCGACCCCGACCTCGTCAACGGCCTGTCCCGGACCCGGGCCGGGCGCATCGAACGCGCCCGCGAGATGGCCGATGGCCTGGCCCGGGTCGGCATCCAGGGCGCCTTCGATGGCGCCATGGCCCATGCCGGCCAGCCGGAGTCGGTGTCGCGCACGCACTTTGCGCGCTGGTTGGTCGAGCGTGGCATCTGCAGCGATACCAATTCGGTGTTCAGGCGCTACCTGACTGAGGGGAAACCCGGGTTTGTGACCCACCGCTGGGCCAGCCTGGGCGATGCGCTGCGCTGGATCCGCGGTGCCGGGGGGAAGGCGGCCATCGCCCACCCGGCGCGCTATCGCCTGACACCCAACGAGGAGTTCGCGCTGTTCACCGAGTTCGTCGGCCATGGCGGTGTGGCGGTCGAGGTGGTCAGCGCCTCGCACACCGAGCGCGACCAGGCCCGCGTGGCGGCGCTGGCCCGGGAGTTCGGGTTGCGGGCCAGCGGCGGCAGCGACTTCCATGCCCCGGGCGAAAGCCGTTGGGACCTCGGTGCCGGACCACCCCTGCCGGAAGACCTCCCAGCCCTATGGCCCACCCTGTGGCCGAACGGCTGCATCTCGACACCGACCTAGCCCGGCGTATGGGTGCCGGCAGCCGGGGCTCCGCTAGCATCGGCGCCGCAGACAGGGATTGACCCAGCACGCTGCGGGCCGACGAGCCCGGCCGACCATCGGCAGGACGCGGCTGACGAAATCGAGGAGCGGGCGTGACGGGCACGAGGTCCAACGGGTACATGCGCCGCATGGGCGTCGCCCTGCGCCGCGCCGTCGCTGCCTTGGCCACCGGCCTGCCGCTGCTGGCTTGGGCGGCCGACCCGCAGATCGCGACCTTCAACGACACCCCGGACCCGGTCGCCGCCGGTGGCACCTACACCTACACCGCGCGCATCGACAACAACGCGCCGGACACCGCCACCAACGTGCGGGTGGTGGTGCCGGTGCCGGCCGGTGCCACCTTCGTCTCCGCCACCGCACCTTGTGTCCTGGTGGCCAACCAGGTCGAGTGCAGCCTGGGCAACGTCGGGCCGCTGGGCAACGACATCCGCAACCTGTCGTTCGTATTCCGTGCCCTCGGGCCGGGGCCGGCCGTCATCGATGCCCAGGCCACGCTGACCGCCGGCAATGACGTCAACCCGGGCAACAACATCCAGACCCAGCGCACCACGGTCATCCAGGGCGCGGACCTGACACTGGGCAAGGTCGGCACGCCGGACCCGGTCACGGGCGGCTCGAACATCACCTACACGCTGACGCCGGCCAACGCCGGGCCCAATGCCAGCGGCCATCTGGTCATTACCGACAACCTGCCGCCGTCGGTCAGCTTCGTCTCGGCCGGCGGCAATGGCTGGTCCTGCGGGCACAGCAACGGCGTGGTGACCTGCAACCGCAACGGGCCGCACGCGGTGGGCCCGATCCCGGCGCTGACCATCGTCGGCACCGTCCTGGCAGCGGGCGGCACCATCACCAACAGCGCCAGCGTCGCGCCGGCCGCGGTGGGCGGCATTGCCGACCCCAACAGTGCCAACAACACCGCCACCGCCAGCACCACGGTGCTGCCCGGCGCGGACATCCGCATCGCCCAGAAGCGCGTGACCTCGCCGCTGCCGGCGGTGGCCGGCCAGAACGTCACCTTCGAGATCCAGCCGCGCAATGGCGGGCCGGCGACCGCCACCGATGTCGTGGTCACCGACCCGCTGCCCGCCGGATGGACCTTCGTCTCGGCCGGCGGCCCGGGCTGGTCCTGCGGCAACGTGGCGCAACTGGTGACCTGCACGCGCCCGACCTATGCCGCCGGCGCGGCCGACAACATCACCATCGTCGCCACGGCACCCAGCAACGTGGATGTCGGACAGACGGGACGCACCTATGCCAACACCGCGTCCGTCACCGCCTCGACCACCGACCCCACGCCCGGCAACAACAACGGCAGCGTCAACGTCCAGGTGCTGCCGGACGGCGCCGACCTGCGGCTGGCCAAGACCAAGACGCCCAACCCGGTGGCCCAGGGCGGCACGCTGACCTCGCTGATCACCGTGCGCAACAACGGCCCGCGCCGCGCCACCGGGCCGCTGCGCGTGGTCGAGGTGCTGACCGGCGAGACCTTCCTCAGTGCCAGCGGCAGCGGCTGGACCTGCAATGTGGTCGCCAACACCGTGGTGTGCGACCACCCCAACACCAACGGTCTGGATGTCGGCGCCGCGCTGAACACCCTGACCATCCGCACCATCGCCACCGACCCGGGCATCGTCGCCAACACCGCCTGCGCGGCCTCTTCGCTGCCACCGGGCGTGGCGCCCGGCGTCACGGCCCGCCCGCCAGTGGAGGGCGACCCCAACACCACCAACGATTGCTCCAGCGCCAGCTCCAGCTCCACGACCATCCGCCCGGACCTGACGATCAGCAAGCTGACCACCACCCCCAGCGGCGGCGACAAGCGTGTCTCGGCCACCGAGGGCAGCGTCACCTATGAGGTGATCGCCAGCAACATCACCAACCCGGGCACCGACGCGGCCACCGGCGTGGTGGTCCGCGACACCGTCCCGGCCTTCATCAACGGCCGCACCACCATCGGGCCGCTGACTGCGGTCGCGTCGCCGGGCAGCAACGCGGTGTTCAGCTGCGCGTCGGTCAATGCCGCGGTCACCTGCACCCAGTCCGGCGGCCAGCTGCGCCCGGGCGAGAGCGTGACCATCTCCATCACCGTCAACCGCCCGCTCACCGACGGCAGCTTCACCAACACCGCCACGGTGTCCAACACCGTCGAGGGCGACCCGAATCCGGGCAACAACAGCGCCAGCGACACGGTCATCATCGACCCCATCGCGGACGTGCAGATGACCGGCAAGTCGGTCACCCCGGCCACGGTACGGGCGGGCGAGAACGCCACCTACGTGCTGTCCTTCCGCAACAACGGCCCGAGCACGGCTGCCGGCGTGGTGGTCAGCGACCTGTTCGCCTTCGCACCCGGCGACACCGGGCTGACGGTCATCTCCGTCGTCTCGTCCAAGCCAGCCTCGACCTGCTCGGTCGGAACCGGCGCGCAGCTGACGCCCGGCGCGCCCGGCTACAGCTGCAGCATCGGCAACCTGGCCAATGGCGAGACGCAGACCGTCACGATGGTCGTGCGGCCGAACTTCCAGCCCGGCAATGCGCCGCGCAGCTTCGGCAACACCGCATCCATTACCACCACCACGCCTGAGAGCCCGACCGGCGGCGACAACGGCAACAACAGCCGCACCGCCACCCTGCCGGTCAGCGCCGCCGCGGTCGACCTGCTGACCAACAAGGTCGATGTCGAGGACCCGGTGATCTTCAACAACGGCGCCTTCATGCACTACCGGGTGCGCGTCACCAGCAACGGGCCGTCGTACGCCACCAATGTCCGCATCCTGGAGAACATGAGCCCGCCACCGGGCCGGCGCGTGCGCTTCGTCTGCGACACCGTGGCCCAGGGCAACAGCGCCTGCCGAGCCATGTCGCTGTGCAGTGCGACCAACATCACCTCGGGCGTCGGACAGGCCCTGCCGCCCTTCACCTGCCAGGTGCCGGCCGGCAACAGCACCACCGGGCTGGCCATCGGCGACCTCGCGCCCAACCAGAGCAAGGACCTGTTCCTGCGCTTCGAGGTGCTGGACCAGCCCTCGTCCAACGGCGACATCTTCAACAACATCGCCACCGCCCAAGCCAACGAGCCGGATACCTTCCCGGTCAACGACAGCAGCGACGAGCAGACCACGGCGCGCCAACGCATCGACCTGGCGGTGGCCAAGTTCGCCAGCCCCACCAGCCTGGCGCTTCGCCAGCCCTTCACCTGGACGGTGACGGTCACCAACAACGGCCCGGGCAACTCGCTGCGCACCGACCTGAGCGACACCTTGCCCGCCGGCGTCGTCATCACCGGCCCGGTCAGTTGGACGCGCAGCAGCCCGGCCGGCGGCGGCACCTGCACACTCAACACCACGCGCATCGACTGCGCGCTCGGCCCGCTCGACAGCGGCGGCGTCGCCACCATCGCCATCCCGGCGCGCATCGACGTGTTTCCGCCCGGCGGGCAGTTGACCAACACCGCCAGCGTCGATACCGACCAGGGCAAGATCGGCGGCATCGACCCGGTGCCGGGCAACGACTCGGCCAACAGCACCATCACCGTCACCCGCGCATCGCTGGCGGGCACGGTGTTCGAGGACCGTGATCGCGCGGGGCCCAATGGCGGCACGCCGCAGGCACCGGGTGCCGAGCCCCGCCTGGCCGGCGTGGCCATCCGGCTGACCGGCACCGACGCCTTCGGCAACATCGTCGACCTCAGCACGCTCACCGACGGTGGCGGCAACTACCGCTTCGGCGACCTCTCCCCGGCCGGCCCAGCGGGCTACACCCTGACCCAGACCCAGCCCGGCGGCTATGTCCACTCACCCATCGACCCACCTTCGGGCGGGCCATTCGCGCCCAGTGCCGGCGGCACCTATGCCGCCGGTGGCAACGGCGGCAACTCCAGCTACACGACCATCGTGCTGGGCGGCAGCACGGACGGCATCAACTACAACTTCCCCGAGGTGCGCCGGCCGTCGCTGTCGGGTTTCGTCTATGTCGACGGCAACTACAACGGCGTTCGCGATGCCGGCATCGACGCACCGATACCGAATGCCACCGTGCGCCTGCTGCATGCCGGCACCGGCGCCGTGCTCGCCACCACGCAGACCGACGGCAGCGGTGCGTACCGCTTCGCCGACCTGGACCCGCTCACGCCGTACACGCTGGAGCAGCCCTTGCCGGCCAGGCCAGCCGGCCTGCGCAACGGCCCCGTCAACCCCGGCCTGATCGGCGGCGCCGCCTGCGCATCGGGTTGCACGGCGCAAGCCAACACGCCGGTCGCCGACACCGACCGCATCGCCGCCATCGACCTGGGCAGCGGCACGGACGGCACGGTATTCAATTTCGGCGAGCAGCAGCTCAGCTTCATCGCCGGCCTGGTGCACCTGGATGCCAACCGCAACAACGCGCTGGATGGCGACGAGCCGGTGCGGCTGGCCAATGTCACCGTGCGTCTGGTGCAGGGCGCCGACTGCACCAACGGCGCGACGCTGCAGACCACCACCAGTGCGGCCGACGGCAGCTGGCGCTTCGACAACGTACCCGCTTTCCAGAACTACCTGGTCTGCCAGACCCAACCGGCCGGCTACGGCACCGGCCATGCCAACGGCGCGGTGGGCAGCAACCAGTTCGCGGTCACCAGCCTGCCCATCACCGGCAGTGCGGGGCATGTCTTCGGTGAGACGCTGGCCTCGATCAGCGGCTCGGTCTTCGCGGACTATTCGCCCACCAACAACCTGCAGAACAACGACGGCATCCGCCAGCCCGGCGAGGCCGGCATCTTCCAGGTGCCGGTGACGCTCAGCGGCACCGACGTCTTCGGCAACGCTGTCAACCGCGTGGTGCTGACCGACAGCTCCGGCCAGTACAGTTTCGACGGCCTGTTCCCGCCCAATGGCGCCGGCTACACGCTGACCGAGGGCGCCATCCCCAACAGCTCCGGCAGTTTCAACGACGGGCTGGACCGGGCCGGCAGCGCCGGCGGCAGCATCGCCGTCAACGACGTCATCTCGGCCATCGCGTTGACGGCCGGCCAGCAGGCAATCGACTACACCTTCGGCGAACTGCCGATCGCGCCCATCAGTGGCACGGTCTACCTGGACCGCAACCGCAGCAACACGATGGACCCGCAGCCGGTGGACGGCCGCATCGGCAACGTGCTGGTGCGTCTGGTCGACGGCCTGTCCTGCGCCGCGCCGGCGCGCCTGACGTTGCCCACCGGCAGCGACGGAACCTACCTGTTCAGCGGCCCGTCGGTGGGCCTGAACTACAGCGTCTGCGAGACCCAGCCGGCCGGCTATGGCAACGGCGCCACCCATCCCGGCACCAACGGCAGCAGCGCCGCGCCGGACGAGATCCAGATCACCGCGCTGCCGCTCAACGGCAGCCCCGGCAACGACTTCGGCGAGGTCGCCGGGTCGATCAGCGGCGTGGTCTTCCTGGACGCGGCCAACGACGGCGCCCGTGTCGGCGACACCGGCATCGCCGGCGTGACCATCACCTTCACCGGCACCGATGCCCGCGGCAATGCGGTCAGCCGCAGCGCCGTTACCGATGCCAGCGGTGCCTACCGCTTCGATGACGTGGTCGGCAGCGACGGCACCGGCTATGTGCTGACCCAGCAGCTGGCGCAACCCAGCTTCAACAGCGTCGTCACGCTGAACGGCCGCTCCAGCGCCGGCAGCGTCGGCGGCAATGCGGTCACGCCGCTGGTCACGCCCAGCGCCATCAGTGCGATCGTGCTGGGCGCCGGCGTCGGTGCGTCGGAGTACAACTTCGGCGAGATCCTGCCGTCGTCCATCGCGGGCACGGTCTTCAACGATGCCAACGACAACGGCGTGCAGGAGCTGCCGGCCGATGCTGGCATCGCCGGCGTCACGCTGCTGCTGACCGGCACGGACGACCTCGGCCAGCCGGTCTCCCGCTCGGTGGTCACCGGCAGCGACGGGCGCTATCGCTTCGACGGCCTGCGCCCGGGCAGCTACACCGTCACCGAGCCGGTGCAGCCGCTGTCCACCAGCAACGGCAAGACCAGCGCCGGCAGCACCGGCGGCACGGTCACGACGCAGGCCGTGGTGCCCAGCGTCATCAGCGCCATCGCCCTGGCGCTGCCCGGTACCGACAGCACCGGCAACAACTTCGCCGAGATCGCCGACAGCGGCGCCATCAGTGGCCGCGTCTGGCTGGACCTGGATAACGACGGCGTGATCGACGGCAACGAGTCCGCCATCGCCGGCGTCACCATCAACCTCACCGGCACCGACACCACCGGGCGCAGCGTCAGCCGCAGCACCACCACCGATGCCAGTGGCAACTGGCGCTTCGACAACCTCGGCCCGGGCACCTACACCGTGACCGAGCCGGCGCAACCCGGCGGCACCTTCAACGGCCTGACCGTCCCCGGTTCCACCGGTGGCAGCGCGACGCCGGTCACGGTCACGCCCAGCGTGATCAGCGGCATCCCGCTGGCGGTCGGCCAGCAGTCGGTGGCCCACCACTTCGGCGAGGTGCCACCATCCAGCATCGCCGGCCGGGTCTGGATCGACACCGACAACGACGGCGTCATCGACCCGGGCGAGACCGGCATCCCCTTCGTCACCATTGTGTTGACCGGCACCGACCTGCTGGGCAACCCGGTCAGCCTGCAGGTCGCCACCGACGCGTCGGGGGCCTACAGCTTCAGCGGCCTGCGCGCCGGCACCTACACCGTGACCGAGCCGACCCAGCCCGGCGGCACGGTCGACGGCCGCACGGTGGCTGGCAGCAGCGGCGGCAGCGCCACCAGCCCGGGCCAGCTGCCGTCGTCCGTCAGCACCATCGTGCTGGGCGGCGGCGCGCAGTCGGTGGACAACAACTTCGGCGAGCGCCGCCGGCCGTCTCTGGGCGGCTTCGTCTACGTCGACAGCAACTACAGCAGCACCCGCGAGCCCGGCCTGGACACACCGATCGCCGGTGCCACGGTGCGCCTGCTGAATGCCGTCACCGGTGCCCTGGTGGCCACCACCACGACCGACAGCAACGGCGCCTATGGCTTTGCCGACCTCGACCCGCGGCTGGTCTACACGCTGGAGCAGCCGCTGCCTGGCGCGCCGGCCAACCTGCGCAACGGTCCGATCAACCCGGGCCGCATTGGCGGCGCCCCCTGCACCAGCGGCTGCGCCGCGCAGCCGAACACGCCGGTGGCCAACACCGACCGTATCGCCACCATCGACCTCGGCGGCGGCCAGGACGGCAGCGACTTCGACTTCGGCGAGCAGCTGACCACCTTCATTGCCGGGTTGGTGCATGTCGACGCCAACCGCAACAACGCGCTGGACGGCGACGAGGCCGGCCGCATTGCCAACGTGACGATCCGGTTGGTCCAGGGTGCGGACTGCGCGTCCGGCACCACGCTGCAGACCACCACCAGCGCTGCCGATGGCACATGGCGCTTCGACAACGTAGCGGCGCTGCAGAACTACCTGGTGTGCGAGACCCAGCCGGCTGGCTATGGCAACGGTCATGCCAACGGCGCAGGCGGCGGCAATGTCATCGCCATCACCAACCTCGCGCCAGGCGGCAGCACTGGCAATCTGTTCGGCGAGACGCTGGCGGCCATCAGCGGCTCGGTCTTTGCCGACTTCTCGGCCGCCACACCCGGCAACAACAACAACGGCCTGCGCGACCCGGGCGAGGCCGGCATCGCCGGCGTGCCCGTCACGCTGACCGGCACCGACCAGTTCGGCAATGCCGTCAACCGCGTGGTGGCTACGGACGCCTCGGGCAACTTCCGCTTCGACGGCCTGTTCCCAGCCAATGGCGGCGGCTACATGCTGACCGAAGGTGTCATCCCGTCCACCGCCGGTACCTTCAACGACGGCCTGGACCGCGCCGGCAGCGCTGGCGGCAGCACGGCCGTCAATGACGCCATATCGGCCATCGCGCCGGTGGCCGGCCAGCAGGCCGCCGACTACCTGTTCGGCGAGCTGCCCATCGCACCGATCAGCGGCACCGTCTACCTGGACCGCAACCGCAGCAACAGCCTGGACCCGCAGCCGACCGACGGCCGGCTGGGCGGCGTCACGCTGCGGCTGTACGACGGCACCGCCTGCAGCGGCAACCCGCGCCTCAGCCTGACCAGCGGCAACGACGGCACCTACCTGTTCAGCGGCCAGTCGGTCGGCCTGAGCTACAGCGTGTGCCAGACACAACCGCTGGCCTATGCCAACGGCGCGACGCATCCCGGCACCAACGGCAGCAGCCCGGTGGCCGACCAGATCGTCATCACGGCACTGCCGCTGGCCGGCTCGCCGGGCAATGACTTCGGCGAGCGCGCGGCCAGCCTGGCCGGCTTCGTCTTCCTGGACGCGGCCAACGATGGTGCGCGCACCGGCGACGCCGGCATCGGCGGCGTCACCGTGACGGTGACCGGCACCGATGTCGCCGGCAACCTGGTCAGCCGCAGCGCCACCAGCGATGCCGGCGGCGCCTGGCGCGTCGATGACCTGCCCGCTGCCGGGCCGGCCGGCTATACCGTCACGGAGCAGGTCGCGCAACCGGTGGTCAATGCCGTGCCGACGCTCAACGGACGCACCAGCGCCGGCAGCGTGGGCGGCACGGCCACATCCCCGGCGGTCACGCCCAGCGCGGTCGGTGCCGTTCTGCTGGCCGCCGGTGCGGATGGCGCCGAATACAACTTCGGCGAGATCCTGCCGGTCGGCGCCAGCGGCACGGTGTTCATCGATGCCAACGACGACGGCCTGCAGGACCCGAACGCCGATCCCGGCATCGGTGGCGTGGTGCTGGTGATCACCGGCACCGACGATCTCGGCAACCCGGTCAGCCGCACCGTCACCACCGGCCCGGACGGCCGCTGGAGCATCGCCGACCTGCGCCCGGGCATCTACACCATCACCCAGCCCAGCCAGCCGCCGGGCACCAGCAACGGCAAGACCAGCGCCGGCAGTGCCGGCGGCACCGCCACCGCGCAAGACACCCGGCCCAGCGCCATCACCGCGATCAACCTGACCACGCCGGGCACCCAGGCCACCGGCTACAACTTTGCCGAGCTGGCGTCGTCCGCGGCCATCAACGGCCGGGTCTGGCTGGACCTGGACAACGACGGCGTCATCGACGGCAACGAGACCGGGATCGCCGGCGTCACGCTCGAGCTGAGCGGCCAGGACACCAGTGGCCGCCCGGTGACCCGCACCACGGTCACCGATGCCACCGGCCAGTGGCGCTTCGATGCGCTGCCGCCCGGCACCTACACCGTGACCGAGCCGGCCCAACCCAGCGGCACCCTGAACGGCCGCACGCTGGCCGGCACCACCGGCGGCACGGCCAGCGCCGTTGCCACCACGCCCAGCACCATCGCCGGCATCAGCCTGGCACCGGGCCAGGAGTCGCAGAACAACCACTTCGGCGAGTTGCCGGCGGCCAGCATCGGCGGCCGGGTCTGGAACGACCTCGACAATGACGGCGTCATCGACCCGGGCGAGAACGGCTTTGCCGGCGTCACCATCGTGCTGACCGGCACCGACGACCTGGGTCGCCCGGTCAACCTGTCCGTGACCACCGATGCCAACGGCAACTACAGCTTCGCCGGCCTGCGCCCAGGCAGCTACGCCCTGACGCAACCGCAGCAGCCGGGCGGCACGGTCGATGGCCGCACCGTGCCCGGCTCCACCGGCGGCAGCGCCACCAGCCCCGGCCAGACGCCGTCGGCCATCACCGGCATCGTGCTTGGTCCGGGCGTGGCCTCGGTCGGCAACAACTTCGGCGAGATCGGCAACTCGCCGGACCTGCGGGTGGCCAAGTCGGCGCTGCAGGCGCGATTTACCGTCAACAACCTGGGCGGCTACCGCATCACGGTGCGCAACGCGGGCGAGCTGCCCACCACCGGCAGCTACACCGTGCGCGACCGCCTGCCGGCCGGGCTGACGCTGGAGCGCAGCCCCACCGGCACCGGCTGGTCCTGCACCGGCGCACCCGGCGCCAGTGCCTTCAGCTGCGAGGCCAGCATGGTGATCGCCGCCGGTGCTGCGGCCGCCGGCACCATCGACGTCAGCGTCCGGGTGGGCGCGGCCGCCCTGCCGGCGTCACCGGTCAGCAACATGGTGCTGGTTGAAGGGGGCGGCGAGATCCCGGCCCGTGCGCCCAGCGACGCCGACCGTGCGGCCTTCGATGCTGGCAACGCCGGCGCCCTGCCGCCGTGCACCGACCCGGCGCAGCACAACGTCTGCCGTGCCGTGACACCGGTGCAGGCGGCTGCGGCGGTTTCCGGCACGGTCTGGCTGGACCAGGGCAGCAACATCGCCCTGCTCGACGGCGGCGACCGCCGCCTCGAGGGTTGGGGCGTCGAACTGGTCGACCCCGCCACCGGCCAGGTCGTGGCCCGCACCACCACCGCTGCCGACGGCCGCTGGCGGCTGGTTGACCAGATCCCCGGCGTGGCCTACGCCGTGCGCTTCCGCGAGCCGGGCTCGGGCGTGGTGTTCGGCTACCCGGTCAATGGCGAGACGGCGCCCGGGTCGTCCGGCGCCCTGTGTGACACCGCCGGCGCCCTGGCCAACGGCACCGCCAGCTCCTGCGTCGACCGTGGTCAGCAGCCGCAGCTCACCGTGGTGCTGCGGGCTGGCGAGGAACTGCCGCAGCAGAGCCTGCCGGTGATCCCGTCCGGCGTGGTCTACGACAGCGGCAGCCGTCGCCCGGTACCGGGGTCGGTGGTGACGCTGGCACCGCAGGGCGCCTGCCCAGGCTTTGCGCCGGCCAGCCATGTGCTGGGGGGCGGCCTGGGCGGCTACACCGTCAACGGCACGGCCATCTCGATGACCGTCGGGTCTGAGGGCCTGTACCAGTTCCAGTTCACCAGCAGCGCGCCAGCGTCGTGTACCTTCGCCATCTCCGTCGCGCCGCCACCGGGCTATGGCTTCCAGAGCTTGCTGATCCCGCCGGCGACCGGGACGCTGACACCGCCGGGCGGCGTCAACGACACCTTCCGCGTGCAGCCGCAGCCGGCCGCGCCCAGTGCCGCGGTCGGGCCGGGCACGGTCTACCACCTCAGCCTGGCCGGCGGTTCGGCGGTGGCGGCCGTGGTCCACAACCACCTGCCGCTGGACCCCGAGGCGCCGGCCGGCCTGACGCTGCGCAAGACCGGCGACAAGGCCCTGGCCGAGATCGGCGACACGGTGCGCTACACCATCGAGGTGCA
This sequence comes from Aquabacterium sp., assembly GCA_046160725.1. Lineage (GTDB taxonomy): Bacteria > Pseudomonadota > Gammaproteobacteria > Burkholderiales > Burkholderiaceae_C > JBJXHB01. The sequence continues at coordinate 4,655 of JBJXHB010000492.1, read as the reverse complement.
GCTGACCTCGGGCCGGCGTCCGGTCCAGGTCAGCATCGTCGACCGGCTGCCGGCGGGCTTCACCTTCGTGCCGGGCACCGCGGTTGTCGACGGCAGCACGCGCCTGGCCGACCCGGCCGGCGCGCCAGGGCCGCGCCTGATCTTCAACCTCGGCCCCATGGGCAGCGGCAACCGCATCGTGCTGCAGTACCGCGCCCGTGTCGGTGTCGGTGCCCAGCAGGGTGACGGCATCAACATCGCCCAGGGCCATGGCTGCGGCGTCAGCGCCGGCTGCGTCGGGCCGGACGGCCGGCCGCTGGCGATCGCGGCCAGCACCAACGAAGGTCGCCACCGGGTGCGGGTGACCGGCGGCGTGTTCACCACCGACGCCTGCTTCGCCGGCAAGATCTTCGTGGATTGCAACGGCAACCACGTGCAGGACCGCGAGGAACTCGGCATCCCGGGCGTGCGGCTGGTGCTGACCGACGGCACCACGCTGGTCAGCGACAGCGAGGGCAAGTATTCGATGTGCGGCCTGCCGCCACGCAGCCATGCACTGCGGGTGGACCCGCACACCCTGCCCCAGGGCTCGCGCCTGACCACCACCAGCAACCGCAACCTGGGTGACGCCGGCAGCCTGTGGCTGGACCTGAAGAACGGCGAGCTGCACCGCGCCGACTTCGCCGAGGGCAGTTGCAGCAACCGCGTACTCGACCAGGTCAAGGCGCGCCGCGGCCAGGGTGAGGTGCGCGCACCAGAGACCGAGCGCCCCCGCGGCCCGGCACTGCAGTTCGAGTCCAAGGCCCATGGCCGCGACCGCCAGACCACGCCGCCTCAAGGCACGGACAGCGCGCGCCAGCCGCTGCCCAAGCCCCGCGACACCGGAGCCAGCGATGCCCGCCGCTGACCTGCACACCGCCATGAAGGGCCTGCGCCACCACCGTCCGCATGGCTCGGCCACCGGGTCTGACCGGGCATGCTCGGCTACCGAGTCCGACTGGGCGCGCTCGGCTATCGCCGCCGCGGTCCTGGCCGCCCTGTGGATGCCGGCCGCCCTCTGGGCCCAGCCGGTCAACAGCCTGCCGCTGCACCCGCGCGGCGGTGTCGACGACGCGCCCCCGGCGTTGTTCCGCGACGGACCGTTCGCGACCAATGCCGTGGTCGGGCGCATCGTCGTGTCCATCGACCGCAACGACGTGCCGGCAGATGGGCAATCTCCGGTGCGCATCAGCCTGCGGCTGTTCGGCCGCGACGGTACGCCGCTGGCCGTCCCCGCCTTCGTCACCATCGAGCACAGCGGCGGGCGCCTGCTGCTGCCCGGCGCGCGCACCGACGAGGCTGGCCCGCGCGGGCGCGACGCCGACCGCGCGGTGCCCGGCGTGCAGCTGCGGGTGGAAGCCGGCCGCGCTGAGGTCATGCTGCTGGCGCCGGCCGAGCGCCAGGACGTGCGCCTGCGCGTGACGGCCGGTGGCGAGACCGCCGAGGGCGTGGTGCGCTTCGTGCCCGAGCTGCGGCCGATGTTGGCCATCGGCCTGGTCGAGGGTGTGCTCACGCTGCGCGACAAGGTCGCGCTGCAGCCGGTGCGCCGCGGCGACCCCTTCGAGCGTGAGATCGAACGCTGGAGCCAGGCTTTCCGCGACGGGCGTGGCAACGCGGCTGCCCGCGCCGCGCTGTATCTGAAGGGCACGGTGCGCGGCGACCTGCTGCTGACCGCCGCCTACGACAGCGACAAGGAGGTGCGCGCCCGGCTGCTGCGCGACATCCGGCCGGAGGAGTTCTATCCGGTGTACGGCGACTCGGCGCTGCGCAGCTTCGACGCCCGCAGCGCGCAGCGGCTGTACCTGCGCGTGGACCGCGACAAGAGCTATGTGCTGTACGGCGACTTCGTCACCGGCGACGGCTTCAGCCAGGCCCAGGGCCAGGGCGCCGTGGCCTCGCTCAAGCAGCGCAGCCTCGGCCAGTACAACCGCACCGCCACCGGCCTGCGGGCGCACCATGAGGCCGGGCCGTTGAGCGCCAACGCCTGGGTGCTGCACGATTCGCTGCGGCAGGTGGTGGAGGAATTCGCCAGCCAGGGCTCCGGCCCCTATGCCCTGCGCAACCAGGCGGTGCTGGAGGGCAGCGAGAAGGTCGAGATCGTGGTGCGCGACCGCCATCAGCCGGCGCGCATCGTCAGCGTCCAGGCGCTGGGCCGGCTGGTGGACTACAGCTTCGAGCCGTTCTCCGGGCGCATCCTGCTGGCGCAGTTCCTGCCCTCGGTCGATGCCGACCTGAACCCGGTCTCGCTGCGCGTCACCTATGAGCTGGACCAGGGTGGCGACCGGTTCTGGGTCGGCGGCGCGGATGCGCAGTTCCAGTTGAACGACCGCATCGAGGTCGGCGGCTCGCTGGTCGAGGACCGCAACGGCCTGGCGCCGTACCGGCTGGGCAGCGCCAACGTCACGCTGCGGCTGGCGCCGAAGACCGCCCTGGTGGTCGAGGGCGCCACCACGCGCAGCACCGTCAACACCAATCCGACCAACGGCAACACCCTGCCCGGCTTTGCCGGCGTCAACGGAGCGGTCAGCGGAAAGGCCGCGCGGGTCGAGCTGGTGCACGAGGACGACCAGAGCCAGCTTCGCCTGTATGCCGGGCGCAGCACGCCGACGTTCCAGAACCCGGCCGCGCCGCTGTACGGCGGGCGCGGTGAGCTGCTGGCCAGCGGCAGCGTCCAGCTGGCGCCCGGCTGGCGGGTCGTCGGCGATGCGCTGCGCAGCGAAGACCGCAACAGCGGCGGCGGTGTGCGCCAGATGGCCGGCGCCGGCATCCGCTGGCAGGCTACGGAGAGGGTCACGCTGGAGGCAGGCCTGCGCAGCCACCGCGAAACCATCGGCACCTTGCCCAACGGCACGTCGTCGGTGCCATTCGCGGATGCCTTCGGCTTCGGCACGGTGATCGGCGGCAACGCCGGCGGCGGCGCATTGGGCCTGGGCGTACAGGCGTTGGACCCGGTGACCGGCCTGCCGATCATCCAGGCCAACGGTCTGCCGCCGGCCCAGTCCAACCTGGCGCCCGGCAGCCGCCTGGCCAGCGAGACCATTCGGCTCGGCCTGGGCTGGCAGGCCGGCGATCGGCTGCGGCTGGGCGGCGAGGTCGAGCACGACATCAGCGGCGACGCCAAGCGACGCATCGCCATCGGCGCCGAATGGCACTTTGCCGAGCGCACCCGCGGCTATGTGCGCTGGGAGCGCCAGAGCGGCTGGGCGCAGCTGCAGGGCGTCACCGTCAACGGCCGCAGTGCCGACGCCCTGATCGTCGGCATCGACAGCAGCGTCATCCGCGACACCCAGCTGTTCAGCGAGTACCGCCTTCGCGACGCCGCCAGCGGCCGCGACCTGCAGCTGGCCAGCGGCATGCGCCATGTGCTGGACCTGGCCGAGGGCCTGCGCGTCTCGGCCGCGCTGGAGCGCACCCGGGTCCTGGACGGCAGCGTGCCGGATGCCAACGCCGTGTCGCTGGGCCTGGATTGGACCGCGCACGACCTGTGGCGCACCAGCCACCGGGTGGAATGGCGCCGCTCCGGCGACATCGCCGACACGCCCACCACCGACGAGCGCTTCAGCACCACGCTGCTGCAGAACATGGCCGCGCGCAAGCTCAGCCGGGACTGGACCTTCCTGGCCCGCCAGCACCTGCTGCGCACCGACTTCGCTGCCCGCGGCGGTATCGCACAGCATCGCATCTCGGCCGGCCTGGCCTGGCGCGAGACCGACCGCAACCGGGTCAATGCCCTGGGCAAGCTCGAGTACAAGGACGAGCGCGATGCCAGCAATGCCGGCGTCGGCGAGCTGCGCAGCCGGGCCTGGATCGCGTCGGCCCATGCGGACTGGCATCCGTCGCGGCCGTGGTGGATGAGTGGGCGTGCCGCGGCCAAGTGGCAGCGCGATGTGTTCGAGTTCGGCGTGCCGGGTCGCTTCCGTGCCGGCCTGCTGGCCGGCCGCGCGGTCTACGACATCACCGAGCGCTGGGACATCGGCGTCCTGGCGGCCGCGCAGTTCGGCAGCGCTGGCGCCGTGCAGCACGCGGTTGGGACCGAGGTCGGCTACCTGCTGCGGCAGAACCTCTGGCTGTCCGCCGGCATCAATGCCAGCGGCTTCCGCGGCGATGCCGATCTCACGGGCTACGAGTACACGCAGCGCGGCGTCTACCTGCGGCTGCGTTTCAAGTTCGACGAGACGCTGTTCAAGCGGAGCGACCGCGAGGTCAACCGCACACTGGACCGGTGAAGGCCATGATGCACCCCGAGCAATACACGACGCGTCCCATCCTGCGCGCCGCCGCGACGACCCTGATCGCCGTGCTGGCAAGCCTCGGGCTGCTGGCCACGGCCCATGCCCAGACCCAGCTGACGCCGCCGGCGCAGCGCATCAGCGACCGCGCGATCCAGGCCGACCACCAGGCCTACGAGCGCCTGCAGGGCCGCCTGGAAGCACTGAACCATGGCGGGCGCCCGCTGCGCGACTACCACCTGGCCAAGGCCCAGTGCTGGCTCGACGTCAGCTTTCACGAGTACACGCGCAACGACCGCAGCGCCGTCCCGCAGGCGGCGCTGGGCGAGAGCGAGCGCCTGGCAGTGGCCATGGAGGGCCGTGCCGCCGCCCTGCCCGGCGACACGCCGCTGGTGGCCGGCGCGGCCC
>JBJXHB010000491.1:0-4507 GCA_046160725.1 Aquabacterium sp. | reverse complement strand
TGCAACACCTGCGCGCCGCTGCTGCCGGGCAGTGTCAGGTCGATGGCCAGGTGGGTCGGCGCCCAGGCGCCGAGCATGTCGATGAAGGCATCAGGCTCGTCACACCAGCGGCCCTCGAAACCGCAGGTTTGGGCGCCCAGCATCAGGGTCTGGCCAAGCGTGGGGTCGTCGTCCAGGATCAACAGCCTTCCACGTGCCATGCCATGCTCTCCGCGGCCAGCGCCATCGACAACGACAATGCGGCCGTTGTTGGTGGTCATCCTAGTACGCCAACCCGAAGAAAACGAAACATGAAAGCGCGCCTTCGGGCCGATGTCGTCGTTGCAAATCCTCGCGATGCCAATTGGCATCGCTGTGATTTGCGCCTAGACCTCGACCCGAATCCATCGCTTTCATCATGTTCCCTTTCCTCCGGGTTGGCGCACTAGCCTGCAGCCACGCCTGCCATGCCGGCAGTGGGAGAGCCTCCGTTGAGCATCCGTACCCGCCTGTTGCTGATCGCCTTGCTGGCTGTGCTGGTGCCGGCCTTGATTGCCGTGGCCCACTACAGCGAGGATCGGCGGTCCAACGTCGAGTCCGACACGCGCCGCCTGGGGGTGCTGGCCCAGGATCGTGTCCACGAGATCCACGAGCGCATCGGGGCCACCACCCAACTGCACTTCGGGCTGGCCCGGGCTGGCGACCTGGCCAGCAGCGATCGTGCCCAATGCTCGGCCTTCCTGGCTGAGGTGCGCGAGGCGCATCCGCAGTACACCGGCATCCTGACGATCAACCCGGATGGCCGCCTGTTCTGCGACTCGCTGCGCACCGGGCGCGAGCTGGACCTGAACGACCGCGGCTACTTCCGCCGCGCGCTGGCACAGCGCGGCGGCGTCGTGCTCGAACCCACGTTCGGCCGCCTGACCGGACGCGCGGTGATGCAGGTCGCCAGCCCGGTGCGCGCGCCCGACGGCAGCCTGCGCTTTGTCCTGCTGGCCTCGCTCGACCTCAGCAAGCTGGCGCCGCTGGACGCCAAGGACGTGCCCAGCGCGCGGCTGCTGCTGGTCGACGACAAGGGCACGGTGCTGGTGGCCACGTCGCCGCAGGCACCCGGCATCGCGGCTGGCGGCTCGATCGCCGGTACGCCGCTGGGGCAGTTTTCGGCCCAGTCGCCCGACACCGGCATCACCCGGCTGGTGATGCCGGATGGCCAGCGCTTCATCTGGGCCCGTGCTGACAACGCCACGCTGGCCAATGCCGGCCTGCGCGTGCTGGCAGGTGCGCCGGAGGCTGCGGTGGTGGCCGAGGCCAATCGACACTTTCAGCACGAACTGTTGCTGATCCTGCTGTTCGCGGCGGGGTTGTTCATGGCGCTGTGGTGGGTGGCCGAGCGCTTCATCCGCGACCCCATTGCCGGCATGACGCAGATGGCTGGCCGGCTGGCGGGTGGTGACCTGGCCGCCCGCGTGCAGGCACCACTGCCACGCGGCGAGCTGGGCGACCTGGCCACGGCGCTGAACCATGCCGCCGGCGCGCTGCAGCTGCAGCGCGAGGACATCGCCCGGCTGGACGCGCGGCTGATGCAGTCGCAGCGGCTGGAGGCCATCGGCCAGTTGACCGGCGGCGTCGCCCATGACTTCAACAATCTGCTGACGGTGGTGTTGGGCAATGCCGACCTGTTGGCCGAAACCTGCGTCGACGACCCGGCCAAGCGCCAGGCCGCGCAGATGATCGTCGAGGCGGCGCAGAGCGGCGCGGTGCTGACGCAGCAGCTTCTGGCCTTTGCACGCAAGCAGCCGCTGATGCCAGGCGTGGTCGACGTCAACCAGCGCATCGCCGCGCTCGACCCGCTGCTGCGCCGCACCCTGGGCGAGCACATCGAGATCGAGGTCGTTCGCGGTGCCGGCCTCTGGCCGGCGCTGGTCGACGCCACCCAGCTCGAGAACGCCTTGCTCAACCTGTGCCTGAACGCGCGCGACGCCATGCCGACCGGCGGCAAGCTGACGTTGGAGACCGCCAATGCGTCGCTGGACCGCCGCTATGCCGACCAGTACCCCGAGCTGACGCCGGGCCAGTACACGCTGATCGCCGTTTCCGACACCGGCGTGGGCATCGCGGCGCAGGACCTGCCGCGGGTGTTCGAGCCCTTCTTTACCACCAAGGCCAAGGGCAAGGGCACTGGCCTGGGGCTGGCGATGGTCTATGGTTTCGCCAAGCAGTCCGGCGGCCATATCGGCATCTACTCCGAGCCCGGGCAGGGCACGACGGTCAAGCTGTACCTGCCGCGGGCCACCGGCCCGCGCGCAGTGGCCGAGGGTCCACCGGTCGAGGATGTCGTGCCCGGTGCCGGCCAGACGCTGCTGGTGGTCGAGGATGACGAGGCGGTGCGACAGCTGGCCTGCCACGAGCTGCGGGCGCTCGGCTACCGTGTGCTGCAGGCCGCCAGTGGCGCGCAGGCGCTGCCGTTGCTGGAAGGCGGCGAGACCATCGACCTGCTGTTCACCGACGTCGTCATGCCCGGCGGCATGTCCGGCCGTGAGCTGGCCGATGCGGCGCGCCGCCTGCGGCCGGGCCTGCGGGTGCTCTACACCTCCGGCTACACCGAGAACGCCATCGTCCACCACGGCCGGCTGGACCCGGGCGTTCAGCTGCTGCCCAAGCCTTACCGGCGCACCGAGCTGGCACGGGCGGTGCGCGCCGCGCTTCAGCGCGAGGGCGGCTGAGCCCTGGTCGCGCGCCGGCGCGCGGCGCCGACACCGGCCAGGCCCAGCAGCAGCAGGGCATAGGTGGACGGCTCCGGCACCGCCACCGTCAACATGCCGTCCAGGTACAGGCGGCTGGTGTCCCAGTGCAGCCCCTGCGCCAGGTCGGGCAGCAGCAGGTTGCCGAAGCGGCCGCTCAGCGCGCTGTGGGCGCCGTTCCAGTCGAACAGGTCGAAGCGGTCACCGGCCTGGCCGGTGTAGCCGCTGAGCCAGCTCACGCGCAGGTTCACGCTGCCCGGGCTGATGACGACCTGGCCACCGTCGAAGACCAGGCGGTCGTACTGGACGCCGGGCTTGAGACCGCCCAGCTCCATCACCACGTCGCCGGCATCGAAATGCACCTGGCCGGCCATGTGGACCTCGGCGGCGCTGTTGCCGGGCTCGTAGCCGCCCGCAAAGTGCTTGGCCCCGGCACCACTGAAATCGCCGGCACCGCTGACCCGGCCAAAGAACGTGGCCGACGAGCCGCTGGTCACCAGCACCAGGCCGTTCTGGACCATGTCGTCCCAGAACAGCACGTCGGCCGCCGGGCCGGAGACCTGGATGCGGCCGCCGGCACGGTTGATGATCTCGCCGGCCATGGTCGACTCGCCGCTGACGCTCAGGCGGCCGCTGTTGTCCAGGCCGCGCGCCAGCACGACCTGGGCCAGGCTGAGGTTGATCTGGCCACCGGCATGGTTGGTCGCGCGGTCGGCGACCTCGAGGCGTGCGCTGCCGCTGAGGGCCTGGACATCGACATTGCCGTGGTTGCTCAAGGTGCCGCCCAGCTGCATGGTCTGGCCCGCGACCACGCTGATGCGCCCGCCGCGCTGCACCTCGGTGTCGCCCTGCAGCCGGCCGCGGCCGGCCAGGACGCCCCCGTTGGCGACGGTGGCGCCACGCTCGACGCTGGTGGTGCCGCCGTTCAGGTCCAGCGTCACCAGCTGGCCCGCTGTGCCACCGATTCGCAGGGCCAGCGCCTGACCATCGGCACTGCCGCGGACGGTGGCGCTGCGGCCGGGGTTGATCACCACGTCGTGCATCGCGCCGACGCGGGCGGCGGCGGTGCCGGTGCCGGCCCAGTCCCAGTGGTTACCGGTGTTGTCATCCCAGGCGCCGTCGCCGCCCACCCAGTCCGGGTGCAGGGTCAGCACGAAGCCGCGCTCCTGGCCGTTGGAGGCCAGCACCGCCTCGCCCACGACCTGGGCATGGCGGTTGATGTCGCGGGCGCGGGTCGGCCGCAGGTCCGGTCCGACCAGGGTGCGCAGGTCGGTCACCGTTCCATCGGGCCGCCATAGCGCGGCGGCGCGGTCGTTGCCCAGGCTGAAGCGGCCGACGATCTGACCGGCGCTGTTGATATCCTCCGCCCGACTGATGTAACCCTGAGGCGCGCTGAGCTGGGTCATGCTCTGGCCGGCTCCCCACAGCACCGCGTGCGAGCGACCGCTGCTGTCGGAAGACTCGCCCACCGCCCAGCCGGCGTCGTTGATGCCGTTGGCCTCGCTGCGCCCGCCGCCCAGGTTGCCGAGAACGGTAAAGCTGTTGGTGCTGGTGTTGTAGCGAAAGGCCTCGGACAAGTTGGGGCCGGTGGAAACACGACCAGCGACCACGCCGCTGGCGTTGATGGCGCGGCCCGTGTTCTGCCCCGTCGGGCCGAACGGACTGGGCACCACCTCGAGCGGTGCGCCGGTCGCCCAGACCACGGCATCAAGGTTGTTACCCGGCCGGAACCCGATGCCGACGATCTGGCCGGCATCGTTGATGCCTGAGGCAAGGCTGCCGTTGTA
>JBJXHB010000490.1:0-6255 GCA_046160725.1 Aquabacterium sp. | reverse complement strand
CGGCCGCGCCTGGCGCTGCTACGCGGCCGGCTGCGCGGCGCCGGCACCGCGGCGGCCGTGGTGGCCGGCCTGGCATGGCTCGGCATCGGCAGCTGGATCTTCTACAACACCAACGTCCTCACCCGCTACGTCACGCGCGACGACACCGAGGCCATGCAGGCCGATGCCGAGCGTGCCCTGCTGGCCTTCGAGAAGCTGCCACAGCCCAAGGTGGCCGCCGTCCTGCTGGACGTGCAGCTGAACCCGGGCCAGGCGCGGGCCGTGACCCGCGGCCACTACACGCTGGTCAACCGCAGCGGTACGCCGCTGACCGATGTGCATGTCTTCCTGGACCCGCGGACCAAGATGGATGCGCTGGAGATCGACGGCGGGGCCACGGTCGAGCGCGAATGGAAGCGCTTCAACTACCGCATCCTGAAGCTGGCCCAGCCGATGCAACCGGGCGAGTCGCGGCAGCTGCGCTTCACGACCACGCTGGCCGAGGCCGGCTTCGTCAACGGCCAGCCGCTGACCCGCATCGTCGACAACGGCAGCTTCGTCGACAACACCGAGATCTCGCCCTTCATCGGCCTCTCACGCGACGGCCTGCTCAGTGACAGGGCCAAGCGCCGCAAACACGGGCTGCCGCCCGACCTGCGCCCGCCGACGCTGGAGGACGAGTCCGGGCGGGAGCGCAGCTCTTTCCGCGCCGACGGCGACTGGGTCACGGCCGAGATCCGCGTCACCACCGACGCCGACCAGACACCGATCGCGCCTGGCGCCACCATCAGCGACACCGTCACCGGCCAGCGCCGCACCGTGGTGTTCCGGCCGGAGACGCCGATCGACCACTTCTTCTCGATCCAGAGCGGCCGCTATGCCGTCAAGCGCGACGTCTGGAAGGGCCCCAAGGGCGACGTGGCGCTGTCTGTCTACCACCACCCGGACCATGCCTACAACGTGGACCGCATGCTGGCGGCCAAGAAGTTGTCGCTGGCGGTGTTCTCGGAGGTGTTCTCGCCCTACCAGTTCAACCAGGCGCGGATCCTGGAGTTCCCGTCCTACGCCTCGTTTGCACAAAGTTTCGCCAACACCATCCCCTACTCGGAGGCGATCGGCTTCATCCACCGCTGGAGCGACCCGGAGAAGATCGACATGGTGACATACGTCACCGCACACGAGATCGGGCACCAGTGGTGGGGCCACCAGCTGGTGCCCAGCCACCAGCAGGGCAGCACCATGCTGGTCGAGAGCTTCGCGCAGTATTCCGCCCTGCTGGTGATGGAGCGGCTGTACGGGCCGGAGCAGATCCGCCGCTTCCTGAAGTACGAGCTGGACCGCTACCTGCGCAACCGCGGCGGCGAGGTGGTCGAGGAGCTGCCGCTGGCCCGGGTGGAGAACCAGCCCTACATCCACTACAACAAGGGCTCGCTGGCGATGTGGTGGATCAAGGAGATGGCGGGCGAGGTTGCGGTCAACCGCGCGATGGCCCGCTTCCTGCAGCAGTACGCCTACAAGGCCGCGCCCTATCCCAACACGCTGGACTTCCTCAAGCTGCTGCGCGAGGAGGCCGGGCCGGCCCATGACGCCTTGATCACCGACCTGTTCGAGCGCATCACGCTGCTGGACCTGAAGGCCAAGTCCGCCACCAGCCGCCGCCTGCCCGACGGCCGCTGGGCGCTGACGCTGGATGTCGAGGCGCGCAAGCTCTATGCCGACGGCAAGGGGCGCGAGACGGAGGCCCCGCTGGACGAGATGATGGAGATCGGCGCCTTCATCGACGAGCCCGGCACGCGCGAGTTCAAGGCCGCATCGGTGCTGCTGCTGGAGCGCCGGCGCATCACCGGCGGCGTGCAGCGCATCACCGTCACGCTGAACCGCGAGCCCCGCTGGGCCGGCCTGGACCCCTACAACAAGCGCATCGACCGGCAGTCGTCGGACAACCTGGTGGCGGTGGAGGCGGCGCCGCGCTGAGGTGGCTTTGGGTGGCCAGCGCGGACGCGCGGCACCCTCAGGGCCCTGGCGCCAGCTTGTATTTGATGGCCATCAGCACCGCCTCGGTGCGGTTGTCCACGCCCAGCTTGCCCAGGATGTTGCCGACGTGGAACTTCACCGTCGGCAGCGCGATGGCAAGCTCGCGGGCGATGTCCTGGTTCGCCATGCCACGCACCATCAGCGCCAGCAGCTCGCGCTCGCGCGCCGTGAGGTCCGCGCCGGGTTGACGGTGCTGCGCCGCAGCGATCATGGCGTCGGTGGCCTCCGGCGCCATCACGCGGCGCCCGGCATGGGTCTCGCGCAGCACCGTGATCAGCTGCTGGGTGCCGGTGTTCTTCAGCAGGTAGCCGCTGGCGCCGGCGGCGATCGCGCGCTGGATCTGCTGCGCATCGACCAGGCTGGTCAGGACCACGAAGCGCGCCTTCGGCAGCAGCGGCACCAGGCGCTCGATGGTGGCCACGCCGTCCAGGCCCGGCATCACCAGGTCCACCAGCACGACATCGGGCCGCAGCGCCGGCAACAGCGCCAGCGCCTCGGCGCCGCTGCCGGCCTCGCCGACCAGCTCGAAACCGGCCTCGGCGCCGATCAGCGCGGCCAGGCCGATGCGCACCATGGGATGGTCGTCGACCAGCGCGATGCGGATGCGGGGCTCAGGTTCTCGGTTCATCGCGTGTCCACTCCACCAAGATGTCCGTGCCTTCTCCGGGCGCGGATCGGATCGTCAATTGCGCACCGATCTCACGTGCGCGCGTGGCCAGGTTGCCCAGGCCGAAATGCCCAGGCCGGGGCCGTGCCGGATCGAAGCCGACTCCGTCATCGGCGATGCGCAGGCGCGCCGCGGTCCTGTCCACCTGCCACAGCACGCTGGCCTGGCGGGCGCGGCTGTGGCGGGCGATGTTCGACAGCGCCTCCTGCGCCATGCGGTACAGGTGCTGGCGCACCAGCACCGGCAGGTCGTCGGCCGGCGCCAGGCTGGCCTGCAGTTGCAGGTCGCCGCGGCACTGCAGGGCCTCCACGGCCAGCTGCAACAGCTCCGCCAGCGGTGTCTGCTCCAGGGCGTCCGGCTTCAGCTCATACATCAGCAGGCGCATCTCAGCCAGGGCGCCACGGCTCAGCCGCTCCAGCAGCACCGCCTGTCGCGCCCAGTCCGCGCCGTCGCGCTGGCCGATGCGCACCAGCGTGCCGGCCACCATCTGCGCCGCGAACAGCGTCTGCGACACCGCGTCGTGCAGGTCGCGGGCGATGCGGTTGCGCTCCGCCAGCACGGCCACCTCGCGCGAGGCCGACAGCATCTGCGCATGGCGCATGGCCAGGGCCGCCTGGCTGCACACCGCGTTCAAGAGGCGCGCCCGCTCCGGTGTGAAGTAGCCGGGGCGGTCGTGGTCCACGCGCAGCACGCCCAGCACCGCATCGTGGAACTTCAACGGCACGCCCATCCATGACCGGGATCCCCGGTACAGCGCCGACGTGCGCGCGTCGTCGGTGACCAGCTCCCACAGCCAGGACAGCAGGCTCTGGCGCGCATCGTTGTCCACCACCGGCTCGCGCTCACGCTCGAACTGCTCGTAGCGCAGCAGGTTGGCCCGTGACAGGCGCTGGCCGACCAGGCCACCCAGCGTGGCGTCGTCGCCGGTCTCGCCGCTGCGGTACCCCATCAGCAGCACCGGCGCGGCCGGCTGCAGGGCCTCGCGCGCCCACAGCGACGCACTGCCGTAGTCCACCGTCTGCTCCAAAGCGCGCAGGGCCTCGTCCACCAGCTCGTGCAGGTCGCGCTTGCTGGCCAGGTTGAGCGACAGGTCCTGCAGCGTGCTCAACTCGTGCGTACGCTGGTGCAACTGCTGGCCCAGCTCGGCATTGCGGGCCAGCAGCGCCAGCCGGCGCTCGCGCATGGCCTGCACCATGCGGCGCAACCGCGCGCTGCTGCGCTGCAGCTCGGCGCAGGCGATCTGCAGCGGCAGGTCCAGGTCGTCCGGTGCGTCGTCGCGGCGCAGCGTGCGGGCGGCCTCGCCGATGGCGTCCAGCGCGCGTGCGGCCCGCCAGGCCGGCCAGGATGCGGCGCCCGCCACCAGCGCACCGGCCACCAGCAGCGGCAGCGCCGGCAGCGAACCGGCCAGCCCACCGGCCAGCACCTCGGCGAAAGGCCCATGCGCCAGCCAGGCCAGGACCAAGGTCATGCCCGCGCCGCACAGCAGCACCTGCACCGGCAGGCCGCGCCTGTCCCACCAACGCCGCAGCCAGGACGCCGTTGGCGTTGCCTGAGGCGACTCGGCCACGGCGGCCGGGGCGTCGTTGACGCCTGGCCGGGCGGCCAACGGCTCAGCGCTGCTGGCTTTGGTCATCGCCGGCTCGCGGCTTGCCGTCGAAGGCATCGACGGCCCGCTCCAGCAGCCGCGCCGCCACATGCCGCCCGCCGACACCCACCGCCACCGCCAGGCCGACCGCAATGGCGCCCACCACGGCCGTGAAGGCGATGGTGACGATGACCGCCGGCAACCCAGCCTGGTGCAGGGCCAGCGCGGCGGTGAAGAACAGGATGGCGGCCCGCACCAGCGTGGCCACCACACCGGCATGGCGCATCGCGCTGTTGCGCACCGCATCGGCCGCCAGGGTTGCCAGCCACAGGCCCACGCCGGCCAGCAGCAGTGCCACGGCCACGCGCACCAGCACGCCGCCCAACGCCGCCACCGCCTCGGTCAGGATGTGGAAGCCGATCACCTCGCAGGCCTGGACCAGCGCCAGGTACACGATGGCCGCCATCACCAGGCCGCCGGCCAGCTCGCTGGCGTCGCGACGGCCACCGCGGCCCACCGACGGCAGGCCCAGCCGCTGCGGCAAAGCATTGAAGCCCAGGCCGGCAAGCAGGCCGCTGACCACGCTGGCCAGGGCGCGACCGATCAACGCGGCAATGCCGACGATCAGGCCGGCCGAGAACAAGCGCGGGATCAGGTCGAAGACCTTGTCCAGCAGCTGGCCGACCGGACGCGAGACGGCCTCCAGCCCCAGCGCCTGCAATGCACCCGCCACGGTGGGCAGCAGGACCAGCACATAGACCACCGACCCTGCGATGCCCGCCAGACCAGCCTCGCCCAGGGCGGCGCCCAGCCCCAGCCGCGCCGCCAGCTTCTCCGAGCCTGCCGCCTTGAGCAACCCGCTGACGATCTGGCGCAGGATGCCGCCCAGCACCAGACCGACGCCCAGAATCACCAACGCCCCCAACAGCTGCGGCGCAAACCCGAGCAGGCGCGACAGCATGGCGTTGACCGGGTCGAGCAGTCCCTTCAGCTCCAGCGTGCCCAACAGCGCGGGCAGCGCAAAAAGCCAGACCAGCCAGCGCGCGACATTGGCCAGCAGCGCCGCCATGCCCGGGTTGTGCAGGCGCTCGTCCAGGCGCGACCGCTCGGCCAGCCGCAGCACCGACACCTGGACCACGCGGGCCAGCACCCAGGCCACGGCCACGATGACCAGCGCGCCCAGCACCCGCGGCGCGTATGGCCCCAACGTGTCGCCCATCGCCCCCAGCAGGCGGTTCCATGCGTCCATCTCGCGCTCCTTCGACCTGGCCGCCGACGCGGTGCGCCGGATGGCCGATCTTAGGCAGGCCGGATGGGCGCCGGCCCCGACCCCGGTATGGGTCGGCGTTGCCGCGTCAGAGCCGCGCGACGGCCCGGCGGAAGCCCATGCGCGCCAGCATGCGCGAGGCCATGTTGGCGCTCATCAGCACGGCGAACCAACACTCACGCGGCGATACGAACAGCGCCGTGCCGCTGATGCCGGACCAGACCAGTTCGCCGGCGCCGCAGGGCATGGCCGCCGGCCCCCAGTCCAGCCGCACCGCCAGGCCCAGGCCGAAGCCGAAGCCCGGGCCGCAGTAGCCCGCCGGTCCTTCCACCCCGGCCGGCAGCTGGTCGCGCGCCATCTCGGCAAACAAGCGCTCGCTCAACAGGCGCCGGCCTTCGAGAACGGCCCCGTCGGCCAGCAGCCGGCCAAAGGCCACCACATCGTCCAGCGTGCTGATCAGGCCGCCGCCGCCACTGTCCATCCAGGGCTGGCCCACGACACGGCGTCCGATGCGCGGGATCGTGGCATGCCAGGCGGCATCCGCCGCATGCGCCTGCGCCTGCCGGCCCGGGTCGAGCGGTGTCTCCTCGAAGCCGGTGTCGCGCATGCCGAGTGGGCCGAACAGCCGCCGCTGCAGCGACGCACCCAGCGTCACGCCGTCCAGTGCCTCGACGATGCAACCCAGCACATCGGTCGAGTAGCCATAGCGGAACGCGGTGCCGG
>JBJXHB010000489.1:0-6399 GCA_046160725.1 Aquabacterium sp. | reverse complement strand
AGCCCGCCGCCGCTGCGCGCCGCAGCGCACCCACCCGGCCGTGGCCTTGCCGCACAATGCACGATCGCATTGACTTTGTGTTGAGCAGAAAAACCGCAGCGCAAGCGCAGCACTCACCCCGCCCGGTGCCACTCGCTCAGCCAGGCAAATCCGTTGTCCCAACCGCTCACCGGTGCCGTCAGCTTGTTGGACACACCCGTCACGCTCGGCCGGAAGCACAGCGGGATCAGATAGCCATCACCGCACACGATGTCATTCATGCGCACGAACAGCGCCGCGCGCTTGGCCGGGTCCAGCTCGCCTTCGGCAGCGCGGTAGAGCCGGTCGAACTCCTCGCTGCGCCAGCGCAGCGCATTGCGGCCCTGCCACTTGTTGGCCTTGGTCGCGACCTCCCAGGACACGTAGCGGTCCATGAAGCGCCCGGGGTCGGGCATGCCCATGCCGCTGGCGTACATCTGGATGTCGGCACGGAACTGGCCGTTGGTGTCGGGGTTGGCCACGTCGGCGGAGAAGAACACCGCCGCGGTCACGGCCTTCAGCTCCACCTCGATGCCGGCGCGCTGGAAGGCGTTCTTGACCACCGCCTGCACCTTCTGCCGCTGCGCATTGACCGAGGTCGTGAACAACAGGCTGAGCTTGCGCCCGCCCTTCTCGCGCACGCCGTTGGCGCCACGCTTCCAGCCCGCCGCGTCGAGCAGGGCATTGGCCTTGTCGATGCTGAACTCGGACTTCAGGTTGGGGCTGCGAAAACGCGAGGGGTTGTGCACGATGTTGGGCGTGGCTACCGCAGTGCGGCCCCAGATGACCTGCTGCAGGCCGGCGCGGTCCACCAACAGCCCCATCGCCTGCCGCACCGCCTGGTCGGCAAACAAGGGGTGGCGCGTGCTGGCGTGGGAGCGCTCGCCTTCCACATCGGTCCACGGGTCGCTGAAGTTGAGCATCATGAATTCCATCGTGCCACCGCCGTCGAACTGCACACGGCCCCGGCCACCGGTTTCCAGCCGCTTCAGCACCTCGTCTTCGACCAGCAGGTTCCAGGCGTAGTCGAATTCGCCGGTCTGCAGCACGGTCCGCGCCGCCGATGGGGCGTCACCGCCACCTTTGATCTCCACGGCGTCGAAGAACGGCCGGTTGGGCATGTGATAGGCGGGGTACAGCGCGCCGCGCAACTGGTCGCCGGGCTTGAAATCGACAAAGCGGTAAGGCCCCGTGCCCACCGGCTTGTAGTTGGCCTCGGCATCGCGCGATGCGGCCCCCTTGTGGCGCGCGAACAGGTGGCGTGGGATGAGCGAGCCAACGCAGTAACCCAGCGCCCAGAACGGCGTGGGCTTGTCGAACACCACGCGCACCGTGTGCGCATCGACCTTGACGAACTTCATGTCCTTGAAGTTCCCCGAGGTGGTGGCCGCGGTCGCGGGGTCGCTCGCGTACTCGGCGTTGAAGACCACGTCGTCGGCGCTGAAGGGCTGGCCGTCGTGCCAGGTGACGCCGCGCTTGAGCTTCCAGGTCACGCTCTTGCCATCGGCAGCCACGCCGCCGTTGGCACGGCTCGGCACTTCGGCGGCCAGCACGGGCTGCAGTTCACCGTCGTCGTCCCAGCGTGCCAGCCCTTCGTAGAACAGGCGGGCCGCATCGGCGTCCTTGGTGCCGGTGGCGAAGTGCGGGTTCAGCGAGGTGGGCGCCTGCCAGTACAGACAGCGCAACAAGCCACCACCGCCGCGCCGTGTGCCAGGGTACGCGGGCTGGGCTGCGCCTTGGGCCTGCGCCGAAGGGCCGAGCAGGCCGTACACCATCGGCAGGGTGATGCCAAGGGCGAGCAGGCGCCGTACGGCCTCGCGCCGCGGCAGCCGGCCTTCGGCATGGGCTTGGCGAAGTTGGTGCAGGTCGGCGGTGTCCATCTGGGCGCTCCGGAATCGGTCGGTGGCGCGAGCATAGAACGCCCCAGCGCCAGTCCTTCGCCAGCGGGGGATGCAGCTTCAGCGTGGTGCGTGCGCCGTCCCTGCGCCATCCGGCGGCAGGAACACGATGTCGAACTCAACCCGCGCCACCAACCCGCCGCTCACCCGGCAGTGCAGCGAGCGCACCGCCTTGCGCACCGGGTCGCGGTAGTCGCCGCGCAGGTCGCGCACGACCACTTGCGTGATGCCCTCGCCATCGACGGCCAGGCGCACGCGCACAACCCCTTCCACCTCGCGGTCGCTCCACGCGCCGGCAAGCTGCTGCGTGAGCTGCGCCCGGGCACCGGGGCAGGCGATCTCGAGTTCGGTCGAGCCCGGAGACGAGCGCACCACCGGCGCCCAGGCGAGGCATAGCAGCACAACACCAGGCGCCACGCGGCGCGCCCCATGGGAAGACAACATCGGGAGCCTCCAAGGGCCCCGGCCGCGCCCGGTTCAGGTCGAAGCGGCGCAACTCGGCAGTGGAGCCATTCCGCCGGTCAAGGTAATGGCGCCCAAGACCGGGGCGAGTTCCTGCGTGACAACCAGGACCTGCCTTGTCACAGCGAGCCCCGTCGGATTGCCTTACATCCGCCGCCGCGCACGCACAGCCCGCGCGCACGCGCCGGCGCGTCTGCCCATTGGAAGAAGGTGAGCGAGCGCATCCAGCGCGCACGGAACTTGCTTCGGTCCAGGGCAGAGATGAAGTTGTCTCAAAGGAGTTCCTCCGTGAACACCGTACGCTCTCATGTCCGGCTTGCCGCCATGGTGTCGTTGCTGGCCTGGGCCGGCGCCGCATCCGCCACCGCGGTGTTCTCCTCCGAGGTGAGATCGAAGTTCACGATCTCGCCATTCGGCCCCGTCACCGACATCAAGATCAACACCCCCTTCACGCCGCTCACTGGCAACGGCGGCGTCGACATCGACGTCGTGTCCGGCGATGGTGTGCACCCGATCGAGGTCCACACCAAGGTCAGTGGCTCAGCCACCGCGCCGCCAGCCTCGTCGTCCAGTGCCAAGGCACTGCGCGGGCACCTCGTGGAGATCGACCGCGCGACACCGCCGCCGCCCGACTCACCACCGACGGTGACGGTGGAGTTCCTGTTCGAAGTCTTCTGGGACTTCGACCTCTCGGTGGACATGCCCTTCCTCGAGTCGGCCGAGGCGGGTGCGTACTTCGCGATCGCCGGCTTCGAGGCGGGCGAGACCCTCACCGTGACGAGCGGGCCGGGCGCCTACGGCATCGCGCCGGACGGCAAGCTGCTGTGGGCGTTCGACCCCTTCAGCTCGATCATGTTCGGGGCTCTGTCGCCAAGCGGCTCGGCCGTAATCCGCGGCACGATCACGGTGGACTCCGGCGTGCGTGGTGCCTTCAGCGTCATAACCGACTCAGCCGGTGCAGCCTCGGCGCGCCCACTCCCGGCGCCCGGCGGCCTGGCCTTGACGGGGGTCGCGCTGCTGATGCTGCTGCCCGTGCGGCGCCGCCGCCGCTGAGGCGGCTGCTGCCGTTCCCGACCTGCATCAGCTGCGCTTTCGCCCGCTGGCAGTTTGGCGCAGCCGGGCGACGGGCTGCGGCTCGCCGCGGCGGCCTGATCAGTCGGCGCCAGCAGGCGCCGCCGCCGCGGTGCCCCAGCCCCGGCCGCTGACGCCACGCGCCAGCCACACCAGCTTGCGCCAGATGAAGCGCACGCCGATGAGCGTCAACAGCGCTTCGATGAAGGTGAGCAAGAAGGCCAGGAACGGCCCGCGGCGCTGCGAGCGGCGGCCGAACTTGGCCAGCATGCGGTCGCGCGAGATCTCGATCGAGTCGTAGAAGCTCGGGATCACCAGCAGCGTGAGGAAGGTGGAGGTGATGACGCCGCCGATGATGGCCACGGCCATCGGGCGGTAGAACTCCGCCCCCTCGCCGACACCGATGGCCACCGGCAGCATGCCCGCGATCAGCGCAAAGGTGGTCATCAGGATCGGGCGCAGGCGCAGCCGGCCGGCGACCATCAGGGCCTCCTCGCGCGGCATGCCCTCGCGCTCGCGCACCCGGGCCGCGTCCAGCAGCAGGATGGCGTTCTTGGCCACCAGGCCGACCAGCATGATGATGCCGATGAAGCTCATCAGGTTGAGCGTGCCCCCGGTCAGCAGCAGCGCCACCACCACGCCGATCAGCGACAGCGGCAGGCTCAGCATCACCGGCAGCGGCGCGGTGAACGAGCCGAACTGCATCACCAGCACGAAGTACATCAGCACCACGCCGCTGAACAGCGCGATGCCCATGTCGCGGAACACCGCCTGCTGGTCGCGGCTGGCGCCGGCCAGCTCCAGCCCGTAGCCGGGCGGGAAGGCCATGGCCCGCGCCTCCTTCAGCGCGTCGGCCGTGACCTCGCCGGGCGCGCGGCCCTGCGCATTGGCCGAGACCGTGATGGTGCGCTTGGTGTCGGCATGCTGGATCGCCGCCGGGCCCTTGCCCAGCGTGACGGTGGCGATCTGCTCCAGCGGCACGATGCGGTTGCTGCCGGCCACGGTGATCGGCAGCCGCTCGATGTCGGCGGCGCTCAGCCGGTCGTCCGGATGCAGCCGCACCGCCACGTCCCTCGTCTCGCCGGCCGGGTCGACCCAGTCGCCGACCTCGACGCCGGCGAAGGCCACCCGCAGCGCCTGGGCGGCGTCGTTGACCGAGATGCCGAGCGCATTGGCCAGGCCACGGTCGAGCTCGATCTTCAGCTCGTCCTGCGGGTCCTGCTCCGAGAAGCCGACATCCACCGCGCCCGGCACGCTGCGCATGCGCTCCATGAAGGCGCTGGCGATCTTCTGCAGCTCGCGCGAGTCGGGCCCGGTCAGCCGGATCTGCACCGGTTTCTGGGCGCCGTTGCTCAGATCATCCAGCACCACGTACTCGGCGCCGACCAGGCGCACGGTGTGCTGGCGCAGGTCGACCGCGATCTCGCGTGCCGAGCGCTTGCGCTGCGTGCTCTTGCCGATGTCCACGTAGACCCGGCCGCCGGTGGCATTGACATTGCTGTTGGTGGCCTTGACCTCCGGCAGCACGCGCGCCAGCGTGGCCACCGCCTCCAGCTTGCGCTTGCTGTACTCCAGGCTGGAGCCCGACGGCGTGCGCACGTCGATGGCGATGGTGTCGTTGTCGCCGTTGGGCAGGAAGCTGGTGCCGCCGTAGGTGCCCTGCAGCCACAGCGCCAGCACGAAGCTGCCGACGGCGAAGACGGTCATCCAGACCCGGTGGTGCAGGGCCCAGGCGATGACGCCGCCGTAGCCGTCGGCCATGCGGTCGAACCAGCGGTTGAAGGCCGCCAGCACGCGGCCGATGCCGCGCTGCGGGCGCTCGTGATGGCCCGGCGGGTCGCCCCAGTAGGCCGACAGCATCGGGTCGAGCGTGAAGGAGATGAACAGGCTGACCAGCACCGAGGCCACCACCGTCAGCCCGAACGGCCGGAACCACTCGCCCGACACACCCGGCATGAAGGCCACCGGCGCGAACACCGCGACGATGGAGAAGGTGGTCGCCGCCACGGCCAGGCCGATCTCGGCGGTGCCGTTCAGCGCGGCGGTGCGGCGGTCGGCGCCGCGCTCCAGGTGTCGCACGATGTTCTCGCGCACCACGATGGCGTCGTCGATCAGCACGCCGATGGCCAGGCTCAGGCCGAGCAGGCTCATGAAGTTGAGCGTGAAGCCGCACAGCCACACCGCGATGAAGGCCGCGATCACCGAGGTCGGCAGGCTGAGCGCGGTGATCAGCGTCGAGCGCCAGGAGTTCAGGAACACATAGACCACGAACACCGTCAGCACCGCGCCGAAGACCAGCGCCTCGATCACGTTGTTCAGGCTGGAGCGCGCGCTGCGGCCGCCGTCGAAGGTGACCTCGAGCTGGGTGCCCTTGGGCAGCCGCGCATTGATCTCGGTGGCCAGCGTCTTGACCTCGTCGGCCACGCTCACGGTGCTGGCCTCGCGGGTGCGGGTGACGGAGATGCCGACGTTGGCCTGGCCATTGCGCATCGACAGGCCGGACAGCTCGGCAAAGCCGTCCTGCACCGTCGCCACCTGCCCCAGCCGCACCATCTGGTCGCCGCGGCGCTTGATGACGATGTTCTCGAACTCGCGCGGGCTCTCGATGCGGCCGACCAGGCGGATGCTCTGGTCCGCCAGGTCGCCGCGCACCTTGCCCACCGGCGCGGTGGTGTTCTGTGCCCGCAGGGCGGCCACCACCTCGGTGACCGAGACCGCGTTCTCGCGCAGCTTCTGCGCATGCAGCAGCACCGACAGCTCGCGCCGCAGCGCGCCGCCGACGTTGACATTGGCCACGCCCTTGATGCCGCGCAGCTTCTCGGCCACGTCGTCCTCGGCCAGGCGCGAGATCTGGGCATGGGTCTGGACCGACGACGACAGCGCCAGGTTCATGATCGGCTGGGCGTTCGGGTCCAGGCGCTGGATCACCGGCTCGCGCATCTCCACCGGC
>JBJXHB010000488.1:0-2565 GCA_046160725.1 Aquabacterium sp. | reverse complement strand
GTCGAGCCGGATCACCACTTGGCCCGCCTCGACCTTGTCGCCGTCCTTGACCAGGATCTTCTGAACGATGCCGCCTTCGAGGTGCTGCACCGTCTTGCGATCGCCCTCGATGCTAACCTTGCCGATGGCAACAGCCGCACTGCTGATTGGCGCCACGGCCGCCCAACCGCCGACGCCGAGAAAGGTGAAGGCGATGAGAAGCGTGCCGGCCGCGATGGCGGGCCGGAGCGACAGGCGCGGCTGCAGGGCCGGCTGGCGCGACTTGAGGCCGTCAGCCACCGTCGATGTGTTGTTGGCGGTTTGGGCTGGCACTTGCATCCGATCCTCCAGGGCCGGTCCTCCAGGACTCAGCCGTTCTGAGCCGCGGCTGGGGCGCGCGCGGCAGCGCCGGCCGTCGGTGCCGCCGGCGCCGGCGCCGGTCCCGACGGCAGTGCCGCGCGGAACTCCTTGGTGATCTCCTGCGGCGTGCCGATGCGCTCGATGCGGCCGTCACGCAGCACGGCCAGGCGATCGAGCTTAGTGATCAGGCTGATGCGGTGGCTGACCATGATCAAGGTCTGGCCGGCCTGGCGCACGGCGCCTAGCACCCGCGCCAGATGCTCCTCGCCGCTCGGATCGAGATGGGTGGTTGGCTCGTCCATCACCAGCAGTGGCGGGTTTCCGTAAAGGGCGCGAGCGATCGAAAGGCGCTGGCGCATGCCGCCTGACAGGACGATGGCGCCTTCGCCGAGCTCGGTATCGTAGCCCTGGGGCAGGCGAAGAATGGCGTCGTGGACGCCAGCGAGCTTCGCCACCCGCACCACCTCGCCATCGTCGGGCTCGCTCAAGCGGGCGATGTTCTCGCGCACACTGCCGGCCACCACCACGGGCTCCTGCGACACATAACCGAACCAGCGGCCGCGCTCGTCGGCGGACCAGGCGAAGACATCGATGCCGTCGAGCCGGACATGGCCCAAAGTTGGCCGCAGCAGCCCGCAGATCAGCCGCGTCAAGGTCGTCTTGCCCGCACCGCTGGGGCCGACGATGCCCAAGGCAGCACCCGGCTGCACGGCGAAGGCGAGACCCTTCAGCACATGCCGGTCGGTGCCGGGGATGGTGAAATAGAGCTTGTCGACCTCCAACCGGCCGGCGGGCCGCGGCAGCGCTGACAGTCCGCCCTCGGGCGCCAGCTCGCGCATCTGCCGCTTCAGCCGGCCATAGGCGTCGCGCGCGGATTGCAGCGGCTTCCAGCTGCCGATCGCTGTCTCAACTGGCGCCAGGGCGCGCCCCATGATGATCG
The DNA here is from genome assembly GCA_046160725.1 of Aquabacterium sp. Classification (GTDB taxonomy): domain Bacteria; phylum Pseudomonadota; class Gammaproteobacteria; order Burkholderiales; family Burkholderiaceae_C; genus JBJXHB01. The sequence continues at coordinate 1,286 of JBJXHB010000488.1, read as the reverse complement.
AGGCAGCGATCATGGCGCCGGCCGTCATCTCGTTGTTGAGCGCAAGCCAAGTGCCGGCCGCCATCAGCCCGCCCTGCAACGTCAATCGCGCCACCTTGATGATGTTCGCAAGCACCGCCGTGCGATCGGCGACTAGCTGCTGGAACCCCAGCGCCACCGTGTGCGCCTCGGCCCATTTGCGGCGCACGCCCGCGCGCATGCCCATGGCACTGGCCACGTCAGCCGCGCGCAGATAGCTGTCGACCCGTGCCATGGCGCGCAGGCCGATCTCGTTGCCGCGCTCCTGAGCCTCGCGCGTCCAGGCGGCATTGGCCAGCGTCAGCCCAAACAACAGCAGGGCCCCCAGGAACGCGAGATAGCCGAGCAGCGGGTGGAACAGATAGATCACGAACAGATAGATGGGCATCCAGGGCAGGTCGAAGACGGCGTTAAGCCCGCCGCTGGTCAGGAAGGTGCGCACCTCGACCGCGTCGCGCAGGCCCTGCAGGCTGACGCTGCCGCGCTCGGTCGCCTGACGCATGCTCGCTTCAAGCGCTGGGCCGCTGACGGCGGCATCGACCCTGAGCCCGATGCGCGTCAACAGCACAGAGCGCACATGGCTGAGCGCCCCCTGAACGAGGAACAAACCGCCCAGCACCAGAGTCAGCATCAGCAGCGTGTCGATGCTGCGACTGGACATCACGCGGTCGAAGAGCTGCAGCGTGTAGAGCGGCAGCGCCAACATCAAGAGGTTGAGGAAAAAGCTGAAAATGCCGACAGCCACAAGGCCGCCGCGGCACTGCCGGATCACGGCCTCCAGCGGGTCGGCGAGGTGCGATGAGGCCGTAGCGGACCGGGCGTGTGCAGAATCGACCATGGCCTGGGACTATGCAGCAAAGGCGACCGGCCGGCTACCGCCGGGGCGGCCAACCTGCTGTCACGGAACCACCTCGAACAAGCCGCGACAGCCGTCGCGCACATGCACCCAGGCGAAATCATAGCGCCAGCTGGTGCCGAGCCGGCAGCGCCCAGCCTCGAATTCTTGCACCAGGCGAACGGCGCGACCCTCGGCCGGCAATGGGCAACTGCGCAGTGTGGCACCGTAGCTGCTGCAGGAGACCGTGCGGCCATAGGCGTTCGGCGGGAGTGCTGCCGAGGCCCCCGGAGGCTCACGCCAGCTGGAAATGCGCCGGTCCGGATCGACCCAGGGCCGAACGGGTGTGTGGGCGGGCGCGCTGCCATAGCCCTGGCCCGGCACCTGCGCGCCGTCATCGCCCATCAAGGCGCCCAGCAGTCCCAGCAGAGCT
>JBJXHB010000487.1:0-3984 GCA_046160725.1 Aquabacterium sp. | reverse complement strand
GGCGGCACCATCGCCACCATCACGGTGCCCTACAAGACGGTTGAGGATCGCGCGGCGTGAGCGTGCGAGCTAACCCATGAACCCCTTGTCCCATCTGCCGCCTCGCCGCAGTGCCAGTGCTGTAACGCTGGTCCTGCTGTCGCTGCTGGCCGTGGTGGCGGTGGCCGCCATCGCCCAGGCCCTGGGCGCCCTGCCCGACATCCCGGTCGACCTGGTGGTCGATGGCGAGCGCGTGTTCGAGGGCATCAACTTCGGCCAGCTCGACATGTCGCAGCGCTGGTGGGGTGCGCTGTGGATCTTCGTCCTGCTGGTCACGGTGTTCGTGGTGCTGCCGGTGACCCTGCTGCTGGTGATGCTGTGCATCGTGCTGGCGGTGGCGCTGGCGCTGGGCGCCGTTGGCATGGCGATCGTCATCGCGGCGGCACCGGTGCTGCTGCTGGCCCTGCCGTTCATCTGGCTCTGGCGGCGCAGCGCGCGGCGCTGATCCGCATCGCGCGCCGGCCAGCCCCGCAACCCTGGCGCTACGATCCAGCCCATGACCGAAGCCGACCACCAAGCCCCCGCCGCACCCGAAGCCGGCGCCCTGCGCGCCGTCATTGCCGACGACGAGCGCCTGATGCGCGAGCAGTTGCGCGCCCGCCTGGCCGAGGCCTGGCCGGAGCTGCAGATCGTCGGCGAGGCCAAGAACGGCCTGGAGGCGGTGGAGCTGACCGACCAGCTGCGGCCGAACCTGGTGTTCCTGGACATCCGCATGCCCGGACTGACCGGCGTCGACGCGGCCCGCCGCATTGCCCAGATGGAAGTGGCCGACGACGAGGCTCTGCCAGAGATCGTCTTCATCACCGCCTATGACCAGTACGCGGTCGAGGCCTTCGAGCAGGGCGTGGCCGACTATGTGCTGAAGCCAGCCGAGCGCGAGCGCCTGGCCGTGACCGTGGCCCGCATCAAGGCCCGGCTGGCGGCCCGTGCCGCCGCCGGCAGCCCGGAGGGGCCGAACCTGCAGCAACTGCTGCACAAGCTGGCGCAGCGCATGAACCCCGGCAGCGCGCCACGCTACCTGGAGTGGATCCAGGCCTCGGTCGGCCAGGCGATCCAGATGATCCCGGTGGCCGACGTGCTGTTCTTCATCAGCGACGAGAAGTACACCCGGGTGCAGACGGCCCAGGTCGAGGCCCTGATCCGCAAGCCCATCAAGGAGCTGGTCGACGAGATCGACCCGCATCTGTTCTGGCAGATCCACCGCTCCACGCTGGTCAACGTCAAGGCCATCAACGGCATCAGCCGCGACTTCCGCGGCCGCCAGATCGTGGCCGTCAGGGGCCACGGCGAGAAGCTGGAAGTCAGCCGCAGCTACACCCACCTGTTCAAGGGCATGTAGGCCACCCGGCCCGGCGCCGGACCGATCGCCCGCGGCCCTGTGGGCCAACGTGGGCGCGGTGGGCGGATGGACAATGCCGGGCATGCCCCGCTACCGCCGCCAGCATCCGTTGATCGTCGACCCCGCCGGCGTGCCGCCCGGCCACGCGCCGCGGCCGATGGGCACCACCAGCGACGCGTCGCGCGAGCAGACGTCCTATGGCACCGGTGGCCAGCCGCTGGTGGACTTTGCGGGCACCAGCAACCCCTACAACGACTACCAGAGCGTCGACCTGCTGTTGTCCTTGCAGCATCCGCGCAGCCAGGGCTATGACGAGTACTGCTTCTTCGTCATGGGACAGGTCAAGGAGCTGCTGTTCAAGGCGCTGCACTTCGAGCTGTACAACGCCCAGCTGCAGCTGCGCGCCGATGCGGTGGAGCATGCGCTGGAGATCCTGCCCCGTGCGCGCGCCCAGGCCGAGTACATCACCCGCTCGTGGGACGTGCTGTCGACCATCAGCCCGGAGGGCTTCAACCAGTTCCGCGACAGCCTGAGCACCGCTTCCGGGCAGCTCAGCTTCATGTACCGGCATGTCGAGTTCATCCTCGGCAACAAGAGCCGACGGCTGGCCAGCGCCTTCCGCAACATGCCGCACGTGGCGCCTGGCATCGACGCGGCGCTGAACAGCCCCAGCCTGTGGGATGACGCCATTGCGCTGCTGGCCCGGCGCGGGCATGCGGTGGACGCCGCTGCGCTGCAGCGCGACTGGTCGCTGGACTACGAGCCCAATGCGTCGGTCGAGCGCGCCTGGACCGCGGTCTATGCCGACCCGGGGCCGCACAACGACCTGTACCGGCTGGCCGAGGCCTTGGTCGGGCTGGCCGACCAGATGAGCCAGTACCGCTGGCGCCACTTCGTCTCCGTGCAGCGGCTGATCGGCCTGAAGCCCGGCACCAGCGGCTCGGCCGGCGTGGGCTGGCTGCAGCATGTCACCGGGCACCGCTTCTTTCCTGAGCTGTGGAGCATCCGGACGGCTTTTTGAATGCCCCCTAGGCCCACCACCGAGACCCGACATGACCCTGCTGACCCGTGACGACGCCGCCCGCCTGGACGCCGCAGACCCGTTGGCCGGCCGCCGCGCCCTGTTCACCCTGCCGGACGACGTGATCTACCTGGACGGCAACTCGCTGGGCGCCCTGCCGGCCGCGGTGCCGGCGCGCATGGCCCAGGCCGTGCAGGACGAATGGGGGCGCGGCCTGATCCGATCATGGAACGACGCCGGCTGGTACCCCGCGCCGTTGCGCGTGGGTGACCGCATCGCCTCGCTCATCGGCCTGCCGCCGGGCACGGTGGCGGTGTGCGACTCGACATCGGTCAACCTGTTCAAGGTACTGGTGGCGGCGCTGCGGCTGCGGCCGGGCCGGCGCGTCATCCTGTCCGAGCGCGGCAACTTTCCGACCGACGTCTACATCGCGGCTGGCGTGGCCGAGCTGGTCGATGCCGAGGTGGTGCTGGTCGACGGCCCGGACGTCGCCCATGCCATCGCCGAGCTGGGCGATCGGCTGGCCGTGGTGACGCTGACCCATGTCAACTACAAGACCGGCCGGCTGCACGACATGGCGGGCATCACCGCCGCCGCGCACCGCGTGGGCGCACTGATGAACTGGGACCTGGCCCACAGCGCCGGCACGCTGCCGGTGCAACTGGACGCCTGCGGCGCGGACTTCGCGGTCGGCTGCGGCTACAAGTACCTCAACGGCGGGCCAGGCGCGCCTGCCTTCGTGCACGTGGCGACTCGCCACCTCGCGGCGTATCGGCAGCCGATCACCGGCTGGCATGGCCACGCGCAGCCGTTTGCCTTCGTCGATGAATACGAGGCCCATGCCGGCATCGACCGCATGCTGGTGGGCACGGCGCCGCAGCTCGGGCTTATCGCACTGGAAGCGGCGCTGACGGCTTTCGACGACGTGGACCTGGCGCAGCTGCGCCACAAGGGCAGCGCGCTGGGCGACCTGTTCATCGCACTGGTCGACCAGAAGCTAGGCGGCCACGGCTTCGGCCTGGCCTGCCCGCGCGAGGCGGCGCAACGCGGCAGCCAGGTGTCGCTGACGCACGATCAGGGCTACGCCATCATGCAGGCGCTGATCGCGCGCGGCGTGGTTGGCGATTTCCGCGCCCCCGACATGCTGCGCTTCGGCTTCGCCCCGCTCTACAATCGCTTCGCCGAAGTGTTCGACGCGGTGGCGATTCTAAAGCAAGTCATGGACCGGCGCGAATGGGACACACCGAAATTCAAGGCGCGGGCGAAGGTGACTTGAATTCGAAGTGTTCCTGCCAGTGCGGGTTCAGCACGCGCATCGCGGCAGCGGCGCGAAGGTCCCTGGGCCTTCGCCCGGGGTGACATTTCATTTTCACTGCCGTCGCCCCGCCCCTCAAGCCGGGCTCAAGACTTTGCGCGCTGAGGCCCGCGCGGCAACGGCCGCGCAAACTCGGAATGATTGGCCCTCAGCACCCGCCGCGCGGCACGTCGCGGGTATATTTTTCGTCGAGGATGCAGCGTTGGACGTCGGCCGCCTGTTTGCCCCAGCACCAGCGCGCACGCTCCGGGCCGACATAGACCTGGACCG
>JBJXHB010000486.1:0-12585 GCA_046160725.1 Aquabacterium sp. | reverse complement strand
GCGCCGGCATAGCTGCCCAGCACCGACACCGGCTCGATGCGCTCCCGGTGCGACCAGACCAGCAGCTGCTCGAGCTCGTCACGGAAAAACGGGCTGCGGTCGCTGCGGCCGCTGGGAAAGTCAAACGCCAGGGTGGCCAGCGCGTCCAGCACCCGGAAGCTGCCCATCACGCGGCCGTAGAAGGTCTCCACGCCGATGATGCCCAGCACCATGGCAGGTGGCACGCCATAGCGCTCCTCGGCCTGACGCAGCCATGGCTCATGGGCCCGGGCAAAGGCCACACCGGCGGCAATCCGCTCGGGCTCGATGAAGCGCGCCCGGTAGGCGGCCCAGTTCTTGGCCACGCCCGGCGGCGGCGGCATGATCAGCCGTTGCACCGCCGGCAGCCGCCGCGCCGGCGCCAGGGCCGCCATTACCCAGGCCGGCGGAAGGTCGCGGCGCCGGGCCATGTCGATGGCCCAGTCCCGCATGCCGTCATGGGTGGCATAGGTGCCGGCCGGGGCCGCCGCAGGCTTGCGTTTGTTGGAGGTCGGTTTGCGTGGCTGGCCTGCGGCAGGTGTTGGCTTTGACGATGAAGCCGGCTTCGCGCTGGTCGCAGCCACAGACGGCTGCGGCGTTGTCGACAGGCCGGCCAGGATCACCCACGCCACCAGGCCGGGCGGGACGGCCCACAAGCCGCCCCACAAGCCGCCCCACAAGCCGGCCCACAAGCGGCGGGCGCTCATGACGCGATCGCCGTACGCCACCGGCGCTGCTGGCCCGGCGGCAGATGCCGGGGCAGGACCGCGGCCGCCTGCTTGAAGCCTGCCCACCAGGCGGCGGGCGGCATGCGAGCGCCGCCTGGGCCATGGCGCAGGCGGTCCAGGTCCACCAGCAGCGTTGCCAGCGGTGCACCGGTCGGCCCCAGACGTTGCCGGACCTCATGCGCCATCGTCAGCGGTGGCCAATGGGGCTGGGCCGGCACGCCGACCCGTCGCAGCGCCAGCAGCAACCGGCCGTGCAGGCGGGCCCAGGGATCCTGGCGCCGCCGGTCCCACCAGGCCCAGGCCGCACCGGCACTGGCCGCCAGTGTCAGCAGCCCGGCGATGGCCAACCCCAGGTCGCCCCATTCGGGCTGGCGGATGCCCAGCGACCGCAACAGGTCGAACTGCTGCTGCCGCGAATAGTTCAGAACCCATTGGTTCCAGCGGTTGTCCAGCAACTCGAGCATTCGCTTGATCTGCAGCGCCATCTCCGGGTTCATCGAGTTCAGCGCGCCGGCCACCAGGCCAGGCTGGGGCAGCAATGGGCGGCTGGCACGCACGCGCTCGGGCGCGACGGCGGCGGTGGGGTCGGCACGCACCCAACCCACGCCGGCCAGCCAGTATTCGGCCCAGGCATGGGCATGGCTTTGCCGCACCACATGCCAGCCGTCGCGGTCCCGCGGCTCGGCGCCCTGGTAACCGGTGACGATGCGGGCCGGCACGCCCATCATCCGCATGGCGACGACGAAGCCGGCCGAGAAGTGCTCGCAGAAGCCTTCCTTGCGATCCAGCCAGAACTCGTCCAGAGCGTCGCCGCCGTATTCCCCAGGTGCCAGCGTGTAGGTGTAGCCACCTTCGCGGATATGGCGCATCAGCTCCGTGGCGAGTACCCGGCCGTCGACGCGGGTGCCCAGGCGGGCCCGCAGGTCCGTGGCCCACTGCCGCAGCCGCGGATGGCGGCCAGCGGGCAGGCCCAGGGCCTCCCGCAGGACGCGCTCGTCGATCTGGCGCGGGCCATGCTCGAAGCGCAGCCAGGCCGATGCCACCAGCTTGACCCGCTCGGTCACCAGACGGTCGGTCAGCCACTCCAGGTCCGGCCGCAGTGACAGGGCAAATCCTTCAACCTGCGGACCGGTGTCCTGTCGGTCCGGCGTGGCCTCGAGCAACGGCAACATGGGCAGACGGATCGGCTCCAAGGTCATCTCGTAGCGCAGCGGCGGCCCCAGCAGCCGCAGGTCGTTGCGTGCCCGGGGCTCGCCAGAGAGGGAGGCGCCGGCGCGACGCCACTCGATGCCGTCGAACACAGACAGCACCGGCCCGCGGAAATACAGCGTCTCCGCCGGTGGCGTCGGTCCCTCGAAGCGGATGCGGAAGGCGATGCTGTCGTCGTTGGCGATCGCCGCCACGCCGCCCATGCGCAGCGTGCCAGACAAGCCGGTGCGCCCCAGGGCGTCCTGCGGCATGCCCCACAACGGCCCGAAACGCGGGAACAGCATGAACAGCGCCAGCATCACCGGCAGGCCCAATGCCGACAGCCGCAAGGCTATGCCGGCGGCCAGCCACAAGGGCGGCCGACCCACGGGCATATGGGCCAGCACCAGGGCCGTGAGCAGGCCCCAGACGGCGACCAGCATGGCACCGGCCACGAACACCGACTGCGAATACAGGAAGTGCGTCAGCACCAGGAAGAAGCCGAGAAAGAACACCACCAGCGCGTCACGCCGGGCACGCAGCTCCAGGGTCTTCAGTGCCAGCAGCACCACCAGCAGCGTCACGCCGGCCTCGCGCCCGAGCAGGGTGCGCTCGGTCATGGCGGTCAGGCTGACCGCCACGATCAGGACGCCGGCGGTCGGCCAGCGCCCCGGCAGCGGCGCGCCGATGGCCGCCAGCCGCGCGCGCCAGCCCAACACCAGTGCAGTCAGGGCTGTACACCACGGAGGCAGGTGCGATGAATGCGGCAGCACCACCCAAGCGATCACGCCGAGCTGGAACAGCGTGTCCCGTGCCTCACGCGGCAATCGGTGCCACCAGGCCGCGCGCGATGCGCCGATGGACAGTGACGTCGTCATCGCACCTCCCTGGCCCCGGGCGCCGGCGCGTTCCACAACGCCAGGGCGGTCAGCGCCAGGCGGCGCTGGGCGTCACCGCCGGACGCAGCCAGCTCAAGGCCGGGCAGCCGCAGGCCGTACACAAGGCCCTGGCGCTCGGCGGCCAGGACCCATGCCGCGATGCGCTGCAGCCGGGTCTCGCCATCGGCAACACCCGTGGCCTGCCACTCCAGCCACATCTCGCGGCTGAGCGAGGCACTGGTCTCGCGGGAAACCAGCTCACCGGTGCGTGCGGCCTTCTTCCAGACCACACGGCGCAGCGAATCGCCGCGCCGATAGGCCCGCACACCGTCGAACTCGCCGCCGTCGCTGCGCGTGGACTGCGGCAGGCCGCCGGTGGTGGCGCCCGGCGCCGGCAGGGGTTGGGCCGGCGACTCCGGGCGCGGGTAGGCCAGCACCCGGCAGGCCGGGCGCCACAGTGTCCAGGCACGGAACAGGCCGAGCGGAAACCGGGTCTCGGCCAGCAGGGTCGGCAGCTCATGCTGGCCACGGCCCTCCGGGACAAAGCTCAGGCGCGCGGTCTCGCTGCCATGTGCCGGCACGTCCACCCAGGCCATGCGATAGGGCCGGCCCCAGCGCACCGCCAGCCCCACGCCGTGACGCGCGCGGCCCGGGTTGGATAGCGTGACTTCGATGGTGGCCGGGTCGCCCGCGAACACCGGCTGCGGGGTCTTGACATGCAGCGTCAGGCCACGCAGGACCGCGTGGGTCTGGTGCATGGACACCAGGGCCGCGCCGGCCAGCAGGAAGGTCAACGCATAGCCCAGATTGAGCTGGTAGTTGATCGAGGCGACCAGCATCAGGGCCACCGTCAGCGCAAAGGCCAGGCCGGCCTTGGTCGGCACGATGTAGATGTTGCGCTGGGTCAGGGCCCAACTGTCGGCGCGCGGCAGCCGCGCCTCGAACCAGTTGTTCCAGCGCCGACGCAGACCGCGGCGCTCCTGCCCCGGCCAGCCTGCCGCAGCCGCTGCACTCATGGCCGTCGCACGACCGGCTTAGGCAGGCCGCCCGACTTGGCAGTGGCGAGGCCGTGCCTTGCCCGGGGTCGCGATGTCACGGCAGCCCTACCGCCTCCACCATGGCGCGCACCTGCTCGACCGCGCCGCGGCCAGCGCCGGCCACTGGGACCAGCCGGTGGGCGATGGTCTGCGGCAAGATGCCCTGGATGTCGTCCGGCGCCACATAGTCCCGGCCTGTCAGCAATGCGCGTGCGCGCCCAGCCCGCAGCACGGCAATACCGGCCCGCGGGCTGAGGCCCTCGACGAACCACCGGCCGCCGCGGGTGGCGGCGATCAAGGCCTGCAGGTAGTCCAGCACGGCGTCCGAGGCATGCACCCGGGTGACCGCGGCCTGGGCCTGGGCCAACTGTGCCGGGGTCATGACCGCGCCGAGTTGCTCAATCGCGCCGCGGCGGTCCTCGCCGGCCAGCAGCGCCCGCTCGGAAATCCGATCCGGATAGCCCAGCGTGATGCGCATCAGGAAGCGGTCCAGCTGGCTTTCCGGCAGCGGATAGGTGCCGAGCTGCTCCGACGGGTTCTGGGTGGCGATGACGAAGAACGGCCGGGGCAGGGCGCGGGTCTCGTTCTCGACCGTGACCTGGTGCTCCTCCATGGCTTCGAGCAGCGCGCTCTGGGTCTTCGGGCCGGCGCGGTTGATCTCGTCGGCCAGCAGGACCTGGGCGAACACCGGGCCCGGGTGGAAGACGAAGGCCTCCTTGCTGCGCTCGAAGACACTGACGCCGACCAGATCCGACGGCATCAGGTCGGCCGTGAACTGCACGCGCGAGAACTTCAGGCCCAGGGACACCGCCAGCGCATGGGCCAGCGTGGTCTTGCCCACGCCCGGCACGTCCTCGATCAGCAGGTGGCCGCCGGCCAGCAGGCAGCCCACACAATCCTCGATCTGGGCGCGCTTGCCGATGATGATGTTGGAGATCTGGTCGTTCAGGCGCACCAGGGTCTGCGCCAGCAAGGGATCGGTCATGCGCGTCACCATAACCGAAAATGCCAGTGGCCCATCGACGGGAAATGCATGTCCACAGCCTATTACTCCCACGCCGCCTGCCGCCTGCATGACATGGGCCCGGGCCATCCTGAGTGCCCCCAGCGCCTGGACGCGATCGCCGACCACCTGATCGCCACCGGCCTGGACGCGGCGCTGTCCTACCGCGACCCGCCGCAGGCAACCCTGGAGCAACTGGAGCGGGCCCATACCGCCCGCCATGTGCTGCATCTGCGCGATGCCCTTCGCGAGGTGGCGGCCAGCGGGCAGCCACGGCATCTGGACCCGGACACCGTCGCTGCACCCGGCACCTGGGAGGCCGCGTTGCGCGCCGCCGGCGCGGCCGTGGCCGCCACCGACGCGGTGCTGCATGGCGCGGTGTCCAACGCCTTCTGCGCCGTGCGTCCACCTGGTCATCACGCCACACGCGACGAGGCCATGGGCTTCTGTTTCTTCAACAACGTGGCCGTGGCGGCGCGCCATGCGCTGGATGTGCACGGCCTGCAGCGCGTCGTGATCGTCGACTTCGACGTGCACCACGGCAACGGCACCGAAGACATCATCGCCGGCGATGACCGCATCCTGATGTTGAGCATCTTCCAGCACCCGCTTTACCCGGGCAACGGCACCCGGCCGCTGGGCGACAACATGGTCAACCTGCCTTTGGCGCCCTATACCCGGGGGCCGGCGGTGCGCGAGGCGATCGATCGCCACTGGATGCCGCGGCTGGCGGCCTTTGCGCCGCAGATGGTCTTCTTCTCGGCCGGCTTCGACGCACACCGCGAGGACGACCTGGGACAGCTCGGCCTGGTCGAGGATGACTACGCCTGGATCACCCGACGCATCAAGGACGCCACCCAGGCGTCGGCCCATGGCCGCATCGTGTCCTGCCTGGAAGGCGGCTACAACCTGTCGGCGCTGGCGCGCAGCGTGGCCGCGCATCTGCGTGTGCTGGCGGAGGTGTGATGGCGACCGACCTGCACGCGGTACAGAGCCTGGCGGAGTTGTGGACCGCGCTGACCCGGCCGGGCGCGCTGGTCGAGTTTGCCGTTCTGCTGGCCTGTCTTGGTCTGACCTGGCTGGTTGTGCGTGGCGGCGCGCGCAGAGATGCGGCGGGGCGCGTCAGCATCTTCTTCGGCGCCCGCGGCTACGACGGCGTGTTGTATCCGATGACCGCGCTGCTGCTGGTGCTGGCCGCGCGCTGGGCCTTGAATGACCAGGTTCCGATCGCGCTGCTGCGGGTGGCGGTGCCGGTGCTGCTGTCGCTGGCGGTGATCCGGCTGGTGGCCCAGGTGCTGCGGCGGGCTTTTCCCGGCTCTGGCCTGGTGCGAGCCATGGAGCGCAGCTTCTCTTGGATCGCCTGGATCGCGGTGGTGTTGTGGGTCACCAACCTGTTGCCGCTGCTGCTGACCGAACTGGACAGTATCAGCTGGCACATCGGCGGCGAGAAGCTGTCGCTGCGGCGCATGCTGGAGGGCGCATTGACCGCCGGCGGTGTGCTGGTACTGGCCCTGTGGCTGTCGGCGGCGCTGGAGTCGCGGCTGCTGTCCGCGCCGGGCAATGTCGACCTGTCGGTGCGCAAGATCGCGGCCAACGGCACCCGTGCGGTGCTGCTGCTGGTGGGGCTGCTTCTGGCCTTGTCTGCAGCCGGCATACCGCTGACCGCGTTGTCCGTGCTGGGCGGTGCGTTGGGCGTCGGCATCGGCCTGGGCCTGCAACGGCTGGCGGCCAACTATGTATCCGGCTTTGTCATCCTGGCCGAGCGCAGCCTGCGCATCGGCGATGTGGTCAAGGTCGACAATTTCGAGGGCCGCATCACCGACATCAAGACCCGCTACACCGTCATCCGCAGCCCGACCGGCCGGGAAAGCATCGTGCCCAATGAGATGCTGATTACCCAGCGGGTTGAAAGCAACTCGCTGGCCGACCCGAAGGTCGCGCTGACCAGCTCGGTGCAGGTGGCCTACGGCACCGACCTGGCATCGCTGATGCCGGCCCTGGTCGGTGTCATGCTGGCCGTGCCACGGGTGCTGGCGGAGCCAGCGCCATCGGTTCAGCTGACGGCTTTCGCTGCGGATGGGCTGGAGTTGACGCTGGTGTTCTGGATCGACGACTCGCACAACGGCACCGGCAACGTGCGGTCGGAAGTCAATCTCGCCGTTCTGGCGGCATTAAACGTCCGCGGTGTGGAGATACCGTTTCCGCAGCGCGTGGTGCATCAGGCCTGATCGGCGGTGCCGCAGGCTGCTTCTGGGGATGGCGGGTCCATCGCCAACTCGCTACGGTGACACCATGAATGCACAGAGCACACTGGCCGGCTGGTGGCAGGGTCTGAGATGGGTTTTCAAGAGCGTGGCCGCTCTGCTGGCGGTGCAGGCGGCGCTGTGGTTCTGGCATGGAGCGGCCAGCCTGCGGGACAGCCTGGAGGTGCGCCGGCATTGGAGCCGCCATCCGGCAGAGGTCACCAACCTGTCCAGCCGCGACTGGGTGGAACTGGAAATCCGGCGCGACCTGCTGCCCCTGCTCGGGCCGGTGCATCGGCCCGACCATGTCACGCCGCGCGACGACGCGCACGCGCGCATCGTGGTGCCAAGAGAGCCGCTGGACGGCCTGCGTGTCTTTGGGGCGGTCGAGCTGGCCCGCCATCCGGATGAGCCAGGCCGCCTGACGGTGATCTCCACGTTTGGAGATGCCATGACATTGGCGCTGGCGCTGGCGTCGAGTGTGCCGACCCTGGTGCTGGCGGTCTGGCTGTGGCGTCGCCGCTGGGGCGAGGACCTGACCTGGCAGGCCGGGCAGTGGGTGACCTCCGATGCGCCGCCGGCGGGCGCGCCTGGGCGTGCAGCGCCACAGGACCAGGTGCTGGTTGAGACCGCAACCGACCGTCGCGCGTTGCGCCTGGGGGTGGCGATGTTCGGCGCCATTGCGCTTCTGGTGGGAGCCGGCGCGGTGTTCGGTGGCGGTGCGTCGCTGGCCGAGATGGCCGTTGGCCTGACCATGGTCGCTGGGCTGCTGCTGCTGGCCACCGTGGCCCTGCTGCGGTCGCGCAGCCGGCGTCTGGCCTGGGACGAGCGCGGCGTCTGCGACGCCTCCTGGTTCGGCGCCCGCCGGGTGGCATGGTCGGACGTGGCCCGTTTTGAGCAGGCCAATCTGGCCGAGGATCTTCAGCGTCGCCACGACCAGGCCTTGATTGGTGGCAGCGAACGCGACGGCTTCCGGCCGACCGATGCGCCGGCCTGGTGGCTCGGCAATGCCGAGGGCCGTGAGCTGATGCTGCTGCCCGCGACGCTGGCGCCGGCGGCTGGGTGGGAAAAGCTGCGACAGCGCCTGACAGCGCTCAGGCGGTGACCACCGGAATGCCGGCGATGCGCCCCGCCCATTCCTTGGGGCCGGTTTCGTGCACGCTGGTGCCGCTGCTGTCCACCGCCACGGTGACCGGCATATCGCGCACGTCGAACTCGTAGATGGCTTCCATGCCCAGGTCGGCAAAGCCGACCACCTTGGCGCCCTTGATGGCCTTGGCCACCAAATAGGCCGCACCGCCCACCGCCATCAGATAGGCGACCTTGTGCTGACGGATGGCCTGGATGGCGACCGGGCCACGCTCGGCCTTGCCGACCATGGCGATCAGGCCGGTGCGGGCCAGCATCATGTCGGTGAACTTGTCCATGCGGGTGGCGGTGGTCGGGCCGGCAGGGCCCACCACCTCGTCGCGCACCGGGTCGACCGGGCCGACGTAGTAGATGACGCGGTTGGTGAAGTCCACCGGCAGCGGCTCGCCCCGGGCCAGCATGTCCTGGATGCGCTTGTGGGCGGCGTCGCGGCCGGTCAGCAACTTGCCCGACAGCAGCAGCGTCTCGCCCGGCTTCCAGGCCGCCACCTCGGCCGGTGTGAGGCGGTCGAGGTCGACCTTGCGGCTCTTGTTGTAGTCCGGCGCCCAGTCGACATCGGGCCACAGCGACAGGTCCGGCGGGTCCAGGTAGGCCGGGCCGGAGCCGTCCATCACCACATGGGCATGGCGCGTCGCGGCGCAGTTCGGGATCATCGCCACCGGCAGGCTGGCCGCGTGGGTGGGCCAGGTGCGGATCTTGACGTCCAGCACCGTGGTCAGGCCGCCCAGGCCCTGGGCCCCGATGCCCAGCGCATTGACCTTCTCGTACAGCTCGACGCGCAGGGCCTCCAGCTTGCTGGCCGGCCCGCGCTGCAACAACTCGTGCATGTCCAGGTCGTCCATCAGCGCCTGCTTGGCCATCAACACCGCCTTTTCCGCGGTGCCGCCGACGCCAATGCCCAACATACCCGGCGGGCACCAGCCGGCGCCCATGGTGGGAACCGTCTTGAGCACCCAGTCGACCAGGGAGTCGCTGGGGTTGAGCATGGCCATCTTGCTCTTGTTCTCGCTGCCGCCACCCTTGGCTGCGACCGTGACGTCCAGCTGGTCGCCCGGCACGATCTCCATCTGCACCACGGCGGGCGTGTTGTCGCGGGTGTTGCGCCGGTCGAACAGCGGGTCCGCCAGCACCGAAGCCCGCAGCGGGTTGTCCGCGTCCAGGTAGGCACGCCGCACGCCTTCGTTGACGGCATCCTCGATCGAGCCATCAAAGCCCTCCCAGCGCACATCCATGCCGACCTTCAGGAACACATTGACGATGCCCGTGTCCTGGCAGATCGGGCGCCGGCCCTCGGCACACATGCGGCTGTTGGTCAGGATTTGCGCAATCGCGTCACGGGCAGCGGGGCCCTGCTCGCGCTCATAGGCACGGGCCAGGTGGGCGATGTAGTCGACCGGGTGATAGCAGCTGATGTACTGCAGCGCCGCGGCCACGGTGGCAACCAGGTCGTCGCGGCGGATGGTGGTGGTCATGGTCTGCTTTCGGGCATCGGGTATGGGGCAGTTTATCGAAGGGGTCCCGCTGGCGGCGAGCGCCGGTGTGGCCGCGCGAGCCGGCGTCCTGGGATTGCCCGATGGGCCGCTTCCCGGCCGACGGTGCTACCGTCAGGCAGAGGTAAGAGCCTTTACCTATGGTTGGGGGTTGACTGACGAGACGACAAGGAAGCTGCACATGAGCGATCTGAAGACCTATCTGCCGCCCCAGAGTCTGGTGAGTGGTGCCGCTGTTTCCGGCATGGCGGCATACGACGCGCTGTGTGCCAAGGCCGACCAGGACTACGCCGGCTACTGGGCCGACCTGGCCCGCGAACTGCTGACCTGGAAAACGCCGTTCACCCAGTCTCTGAACGACAGCGAGGCGCCGTTCTTCCGCTGGTTCGAGGACGGCACCTTGAATGTGTCCTACAACTGCCTGGACCGCCATGTGCTGGGCGGCCGGGCGGACCGCACCGCCATCATCTTCGAGGCCGACGACGGCGCGGTGACCCGCGTCACCTATGCCGACCTGCTGGCCCGGACCTGCCGCCTGGCCAATGCACTGAAGGCCCGCGGCGTCGGCAAGGGCGACCGGGTCGTCATCTACATGCCGATGAGCGTCGAGGGCGTGGTGGCCATGCAGGCCTGTGCCCGCATTGGCGCGACCCACTCCGTGGTGTTCGGCGGCTTCTCGGCGCAGAGCCTGCGCGACCGCATCAACGATGCCGGTGCCGTGATGGTGATTGCCGCCGACGAGCAGATGCGCGGTGGCAAGGCGCTGCCGCTCAAGGCCATCGTCGACGAGGCCCTGGCGCTCGGCGGCTGCGACACCATCCGCAACGTGATCGTCTACCGCCGCACCGGCGGCAACGTGGCCTTCCAGGCCGGGCGGGATGTCTGGCTCCACGACGCCGTGGCCGACCAGCCTGACCAGTGCGAGCCGGAGTGGGTCGGCGCCGAGCATCCGCTGTTCCTGCTGTACACATCCGGCTCCACCGGCAAGCCCAAGGGCGTGCAGCATTCGACCGGCGGCTACCTGCTGCATGCGGCGCTGACAACCAAGTGGACCTTTGACCTGAAAGACAGCGATGTCTTCTGGTGCACGGCCGACATCGGTTGGGTCACTGGTCATACCTACATCGCCTACGGCCCGCTGGCCCTGGGTGGCACCGAGATCGTGTTCGAGGGCGTGCCGACCTACCCGGATGCGGCACGCTTCTGGAAGACCATCGAGAAGCATAGGGTCAGCGTCTTCTACACGGCGCCAACGGCCATCCGCTCGCTCATCAAGGTTGCAGAGTCCAACGACGCGGTGCATCCGCGCCACAGCGACCTGAGCAGCCTGCGCCTGCTGGGCTCGGTCGGCGAGCCGATCAACCCGGCAGCCTGGGAGTGGTACTACCAGAACGTCGGCGGCGCCCGTTGCCCGATCGTGGATACCTTCTGGCAGACCGAGACCGGTGGGCATGTCATTACGCCGTTGCCAGGTGCCACGCCGATGGTGCCGGGTTCCTGCACCTTGCCCTTCCCGGGCATTGCGGCGGCCATCGTGGACGAGACCGGCACCGATGTGCCCAACGGCTCTGGTGGCATCCTGGTGATCAAGAAGCCCTGGCCCAGCATGATCCGCACCATCTGGGGCGACCCGGAGCGCTTCAAGAAGAGCTACTACCCGCCCGAGCTCAAGGGCTACTACCTGGCCGGCGACGGCGCCATCCGCGACAAGGAAACCGGCTACTTCACCATCACCGGCCGCATTGACGACGTCCTGAACGTCAGCGGCCACCGCATGGGGACGATGGAGATCGAGTCCGCCCTCGTCAGCTGCACCGAGCTGGTGGCCGAGGCCGCCGTCGTAGGGCGCCCGGACGACACCACGGGAGAGGCGATCTGTGCCTTCGTGGTGCTCAAGCGCAGCCGGCCGACCGGCGACGAGGCGAAGAAGATCGCCACCGAGCTGCGCAATTGGGTGGCCAAGGAAATCGGACCGATCGCCAAGCCCAAGGACATCCGGTTCGGCGACAACCTGCCCAAGACCCGCAGCGGCAAGATCATGCGCCGCTTGCTGCGGTCGATCGCCAAGGGCGAGGCGATCACCCAGGACACCTCGACGCTGGAAAACCCGGCCATCCTGGCTCAGCTGGCCGAGCCGTTGTAAGCGGGCGGTGCGCCAGACCCGCCTGACGTGGCGGCGTGGCACCCCACCATGACGAAGGCCCCGCAAGCGGGGCCTTTGTCGTTGCATCAGGAATGGCGGACTACTTGGTCGCCAGCACCCAGGCGGCCAGGACCTTGGCCTCGTCGGCGCTGACCTGCGGGTTCGCCGGCATTGGCACCTGGCCCCAGGCACCGGTACCGCCCTTCTGGATCTTCTCGGCCATCTTGGCCGCGGCTTCCTTCTGGCCGGCGTACTTCTTGGCGACGTCCTGGTAGGACGGGCCGACCAGCTTCTTGTCGACCGCATGGCAGGCCATGCAGTTCTTCTTCTGGGCCAGGTCCTGGCTGGCCAGGACGGGGCCGGCGGCCAGGATGCCGAAAGCCGCAACAAGGGCGAGATGCTTCATGAGTTCCTTTTGAGGGCAGTTGAAGGGGTGGCGTACATTGCCGTCCAACGGAATTCTATCGGCCGGGGTTGACGCAGGGCTTGCGCAATGACGGCCGCCTGGGGGAGACCATGCCCATGGCCTTTGTGGTGATTGGTGTACTGCTGGTGGGGTTGCGCTGGGCCGAGGTCGGTCCTGTCGCAGCCTGGTCGTGGTGGTGGGTGGTCTCGCCCTTCGTGCTGGCGGTGATCTGGTGGGCTATTGCCGATGCCACCGGGTACACCCAGCGCCAGGTGATGCGCCGCTATGACGAGCGCAAGGAA
>JBJXHB010000485.1:0-3507 GCA_046160725.1 Aquabacterium sp. | reverse complement strand
CATCCACCGGCACCAGGCGCCAGGTCGAGCGCGCGGCATCCGGCTGAACCTGCAGCTCGCGTTCGCGCCGGCCGGTCAGCAGCGTCGCCGTTCCCCGGTCAAGCTGCTGGGCGTGCAGTTCGATCATCGGTGCCGTCCGCAGGACCTGCACCGTGAGCAGCCCCTGGCCGGCAAAGTCCGGCGCCGCCGGGTCCAGCGTCAGTTCCAGCTGCATCCGCTGCGGGCGGATGTCACGCGACAGCAGCGTCTCCGTGCGGTCGAAGCGGAAGCGCGCGGTCGCGTCGGCCGCCGCTGCGGCGACGGCCGACAGGTGGGTCACCAGCGCGACCACCACAGCAGCCAAGGAGCGGGCCCACAGGCCCGCGAAGCCATCGATGAACATGCAGCACCCTTGAGAGATCAGCGCACGGGTGCGTGCGCCGACGGCTGACCATCATGCATGGGCCGGCGGCCTACACCCCCGCGTAACGCTCCAGGTGGTGGTCGGCGTCGCCGAAGCGCTGCGCCGCCATGGTCAGGCGGCGGAAGGTGTGCGACACCTTCAGCTCCTCGGTCATGCCCATGCCACCGTGCAGCTGCACCGACTCCTGGCTGACGATGCGCGCCGAGTCCGCGACCTTGACCATGGCGCCCGAGACCGCGCGCTGGCGCTCGGCCGCGTCATCGCCTTGGTCGACCCGGCTGGCGGCCATGATGGCCATCGAGCGCGCCTGCTCGGTGTGGATGGTCATCTCCACCATCCGGTGCTGCAGCACCTGGAACGACGCGATGGGCACGCCGAACTGCTTGCGCGTCTTCATGTACTCCAGCGTGGCGTCGCAGGCGTACTGCATGGCACCGACCGCGTCGGCGCACAGCAGCGCCGTGGCGAAATCGACCGCCTCGGCCAGCAGCGCCTGGGCGCTGCCATCGGGGCCGAGCAGCGCGTCCGCGCCGAGCGACACACCGGCCAGCCCCACATCGGCCACGCGTTGTCCGTCCACGCTGCGGCTGGGGTTGAGCGACACGCCGGCCGCGCCGCGCGGCACGACGAACAGGCTGGTACCGCCGCCGGTGCGGGCCGAGACCAGCAGCCAGTCCGCAGCAGCGGCGCCGACGACCACGCACTTGGCGCCGTCCAGCACCCAGCCGTCGCCCTCGCGGCGCGCGGTGGTGGCCGCCGGCGCGGCCTCGTAGCGGCGCCCGGGCTCCAGCGTGGCCACGGCAAAGCGCAGGCTGCCGTCCATCAGGCCCGGCAGCAACGCCTGGCGCTGCGCAGCGCTGCCGCCGCGGGCGACCAGCCGGCCGGCCAGGCCGATGTGGTCGATCAGCGGCTCCACCACCAGGGTCTCGCCGCAGGCCATCATCACCGGCAGCAGGTCCAGCGCGCCGCCGCCGAAGCCGCCATCGGCCTCCGGCACGGCGATGGACAGCAGGCCCAGCTCGGCGAAGGTGGCCCATGCTGCGGCGCTGTCGCCGCTGGCCGAGTTGATGATGGCCTTGCGCTGCTCGAAACCGTATTGCTGCGCCAGGTACTTGCTGACCGAGTCCGCCAGCTGCTTCTGTTCGTCGGAATATTCGAAGTTCATGTCGGCTGCCTTGTCGGTGTCACAGGCCCAGCGTCATCTTGGCGATGATGTTGCGCTGGATCTCGTTGGAGCCGGCATAGATGCTGGCCTTGCGGTAGTTGAAGTAGCGCGGCGACAGGCGCGAGGTGACATGGTCGATGGCGCCGTCGTCCACCGCCTTGAACGGCGCGGCCATCGGGCCGACCGCCTGCATCATCAGCTCGGTGATGGCCTGCTGGATCTCGGTGCCGCGGATCTTGAGCATCGACACGTCGGCGCCCGGTGGCTGACCGCTGCGGCGCATCCTGTCCAGGAAGCGCATCGAGGTCAGCTCCAGCGCATCCAGCTCGATCTCCACGCGCGACAGGCGGTCGCGGAAACGCGGGTCGTCCATCAGCGGCCGGCCGTTCTTCTGCTGGCGCTGGGCCAGGTCCTTCAACGCCGCCATCTCGCGCCGCGAGCCGCCGACGTTGCCCGAGCCCATGCGCTCGTGGCCCAGCAGGTACTTGGCCACCGTCCAGCCCTTGTTTTCCTCGTAGACCAGGTTCTCCACCGGCACCACGACATCGTCGAAGAAGATCTCATTCACTTCGTGCCCGCCGTCCATCAGGATCAGGGGCCGCACGGTGATGCCCGGGGTCGCCATGTCCATCAGCAGGAAGCTGATGCCCTCCTGCCGCTTCTCGGCCGTCGGGTCGGTGCGCACCAGGCAGAAGATCCAGTCGCCGTAGTGGCCCAGCGTGGTCCAGATCTTCTGGCCGGTGACGCGGTAGTGGTCGCCGTTGCGCACGGCGCGGGTCTTGAGCGCGGCCAGGTCCGAGCCGGCGCCGGGCTCGGAATAGCCCTGCACCCAGAAGTCGTCGCCCTCGCGGATGCGCGGCAGGAAGCGCGCCTTCTGCTCGGGCGTACCGAAACGGTGCAGCACCGACGCGCACATCGCCGGCCCGAAGGGCGGCAGCCCGGGCGCGCCGGCCAGGCCGAACTCCTCGTCGTAGATGTAGCGCTGGGTGACGTTCCAGCCGGTGCCGCCCCACTCGACCGGCCAGTGCGGCACCGACCAGCCCTTGGCGGCCAGGATCTTGTGCCAGCGCAGGATGTCGGCCTTGGACAGGCCGCGGTAGTGGACGACGGCGTCGCGGATGTCGGCCGGCAGGTTCGCGGCCAGCCAGCTGCGCACCTCCTGGCGGAAGGCCTCTTCTTCGGCGGAGTAGCTCAGGTCCATGATGGGTCTCGCTGCGGCGGTGGGATGGGATGAGGATGCCGCCGCATTGTGACCACATCCGCCTGGTCAGCCGGCTGCCCAGTCCCGGCGCCCGGACGCGGCGCGGCACACTGGGCCCATGTCTTTCGATACTCGGCCGCCGGCCGGAAAACCCGCGCCCACGGACACGCTGCCGGTCTGGGCCATCGGCCTGGCCGGCGCCGCCGCACTCGCGGTGGCCATGGGCATCGGCCGCTTCGTCTTCACGCCACTGCTGCCGCTGATGCAGCGCGAGGGCCTGATCGATGCCGACGGCGGTGCGCTGCTGGCGGCGGCCAACTACCTGGGCTACCTGGTGGGCGCGCTGAGCGCGGCGCGGGTGCCGGTGGCGCCGCGCACGCTGGTGCTGGGTGCGCTGCTGGGCACGGCACTGCTGACCGCGGCCACCGGCGCGCTGCAGGGCCTCACGGCGTGGTGGGCGCTGCGCTTCATGGCCGGGGTGATGAGCGCCTGGGCCCTGGTGGGCGTCGGCGCCTGGGCCGTGCCGATGCTGGCCCAGCGCGGCCGGGCCGATGCGGCCGGTGCCGTGTTTGCCGGCGTCGGCCTGGGCATCGCGCTGGCCGGTGGCTGGGTCTGGGCCCTGTCGGCGCAGCCGGCGGCCGCCCTGTGGTGGCAGATGGGTGGCCTCGCTCTGGTGCTGGCCGGGCTGGTGGCGGGGTTGTGGCCAGGCGCGTCGTCGGGCGCGGCGCCCGCCCGGGC
>JBJXHB010000484.1:0-4692 GCA_046160725.1 Aquabacterium sp. | reverse complement strand
GTCTGTGTCACCACCGCACAGCTGCGGCCCTTGTCGTTGCGAATGGTCGTCTGCCAGACGTGCGTGGTGCGGCCCCGGTGCAGCGCGATGCACTCGCCGGTGACGCTGCTGCCCACTGCGGCCCCGGTGAGGAACGAGGTGCTGGAGTTGGTCGTCACCGTGCGCTGGCCCGGACCCAGGTTGATGACCGTGCCGACGGCGCCCAAGGTGTCGGCAAAGGCCATCATGGCCCCACCGTGCAGCGTGTCGCCGCCGGTGGCCAGTTCCGGCCGCACCACCATCGTGGCGACCACGCGGTCGGCGCTGGCCTCGGAGAGCCGGATGCCCATCAGGCCGGGAAACAGGGTGTCCAGGCGGGCTTGCAGGTCGGACAGGTTCATGGTGGCGTGCTCGGGCAGTGGTGGCTTGGCACCCGCCAGTATGGCGGCGCCGGTCCAGGCTGCCCATGGGGGCTCACAGCATGGGGGGCCTGGGGGCGCCTCCTAGAATCGCCGCCCCTGCTGCAGCCCATCCAGCCCGCCCGGTCACGGCACGGGCACACGAGCCTCCCACATGTCGTCCAAGCTCTTCGTCACCACCGCGCTGCCCTATGCCAACGCCGGGTTCCACATCGGCCACATGATGGAATACATCCAGGCCGACATCTGGGTGCGGGCGCAACGCATGATGGGCTCGGAGGTCACCTTCGTCTGCGCCGACGACGCCCATGGCGCCGCGATCATGATCGCCGCCGACAAGGCCGGACAGACACCGCAGCAGTTCGTCGCCGGCATCGCCGCGGGCCGCAAGGCCTACCTGGACGGCTTCCACATCGCCTTCGACCATTGGCACTCCACCGACGCGCCCGAGAACCACGCGCTCGTGCGGTCCATCTATGTGGCCCTGCGCAACCAGGGCCTGATCACCACCCGCACCATCGAGCAGTTCTACGACCCGGTCAAGGGCATGTTCCTGGCCGACCGCTTCATCAAGGGCGAGTGCCCGCGCTGCGGCGAACCGGACCAGTACGGCGACAACTGCGAGAAATGCGGCGCGGTCTACCAGCCCACCGACCTGAAGAACCCGTACTCGGTGCTGTCCGGGGCGCGGCCCGAGCTGCGCAGCAGCGAGCACTACTTCTTCAAGCTGTCGGACCCGCGCTGCATCGCCTTCCTGGACGAGTGGACCGGCTCCGGCCGGCTGCAGCCGGAGGTGGCCAACAAGGTGCGCGAGTGGTTCGCGGTCGACCCGGCCACAGGTGCGCCGGCCCTGGCGGACTGGGACATCAGCCGCGACGCGCCCTACTTCGGCATCGAAATCCCGGACGCACCGGGCAAGTACTTCTATGTCTGGCTGGACGCGCCGGTCGGCTACCTGGCATCGCTGAAGGCGCTGCTGGATGCGCGCGGCCAGGACATGGACGCCTTTCTCGCGCAGCCCGACCTGCAGCAGGTGCACTTCATCGGCAAGGACATCGTCACCTTCCACACCCTGTTCTGGCCGGCCATCCTGCAGTTCAGCGGCCGCAAGGTGCCGGACGCGGTGCATGTGCACGGCTTCATCACGCTGGGTGGCGACAAGATGAGCAAGAGCCGCGGCACCGGCCTGAGCCCGCTGCGCTATCTCGAGGTCGGGCTGGACGCGCAGTGGCTGCGCTACTACATCGCCGCCAAGCTCAGCGCCCGCGTCGACGACATCGAGTTCAACCCCGACGATTTCATCGCCCGCGTCAACTCGGACCTGGTCGGCAAGTTCGTCAACATCGCCAGCCGTGCGGCCGGCTTCATCCACAAGCGTTTCGGCGGCCGCCTGAGCGCGGACCTCGGCGTCGAGGGCCGGGCCCTTCTCGATGCGCTGCGCGGCCATGCCGGCGCGGTGCAGCAGCACTACGTCGAGCGCGAGTTCGGCCGTGGCGTGCGCGAGGTGATGGCCCTGGCCGACCGGGTCAACGCCTACGTCGACCAGCACAAGCCCTGGGAGCTGGCCAAGTCGGCGGACACCGCGGCCGCGCTGCACGACGTGTGCAGCACCTGCATCGAGGCCTTCCGGCTGCTGACGATCTACCTCAAGCCCATCCTGCCGGGGCTGGCACAGCAGGTCGAGGCCTTCCTGAAGGTCGAGCCGATGCAATTCGCCGACGCCCGGCGCGCCCTGGGCGGCCATGTCATCGGTGCCTACCAGCACCTGATGCAGCGCGTCGACCCCAAGCAGATGGACGCTCTGTTCGAGCCCCCGGCCGAAGCCGCACCGGCGCCGGCCCCGGCCGCCCACCCGGGGGGCGAGCCGGTCGCCGCCGAGATCGGCATCGACGACTTCACCCGCATCGACCTGCGCGTGGCCCGCATCGTCGCGGCCGAGCGGGTCGAGGGCAGCACCAAGCTGCTCAAGCTGACCCTGGACGCCGGCGAAGGCCGCCACCGCACCGTCTTCTCCGGCATCCAGAGCGCCTATGCGCCCGAGGCGCTGGTGGGACGGCTCACGGTGATGGTGGCCAACCTGGCGCCGCGCAAGATGAAGTTCGGGCTCAGCGAGGGCATGGTGCTGGCCGCCAGCCATGCCGACGACAAGGCCCACCCGGGGCTGTACCTGCTGGACCCTCATGACGGCGCGCAACCGGGCATGCGAGTTCGTTGACCCCCCGATCCAGGGGAGGCGGCGGACATCGATACGGGCAATACTGGGCCGGTCTCAATTTGCCCACCATCCGGAGTGACATCCATGCGCAAGCGACTTCAAGCCCTGGCATTGGCCACAGCAGCCTTTGCGCTGCCGGCCGGTGCGGCCGAGATCGTCCCCCTGTCCTACAGCTTCGACCAGCCGACCAGCTGTGGCAGCTATTGCTACCACGACGAAACCGGCCGGCAGTTGATCGACGGCGCCTACGGTGTCGAGGGCTGGGCCGTCAACCTGGGCAACGGCAACGCCTATGAATGGGTGGGTTGGGTTTACCGGCCGGTGGTCCACATCGACTTCGACCTGGGCGCCGCGCACGCCATCGGCAGCATCTCCATCGGCACCACCCAGGACGCGGTCAATGACGTCGTGCTGCCGTCGATCGACATTTCATACTGGAACGGCAGCAGCTTTGTCCTGCTGCAAAGCCTGAACGTTCCCGAGAGCTCGGCGAATGACCGGCCCGTGTTCAGCCTGTTGCCGCATGGCTTCCTGACCCTGTCCGGACTGGCCACCACGGCACAGCAATGGCGGGTTACAGCGCGGTTCTCCGCCGACGGCCCATGGACATTCATCGACGAGGTGGACTTCTACGGCGCGCCCATCCCCGAGCCCTCGACCTACGCGCTGATGGCCCTGGGCCTGGCCGCCGTGGGCGGGCTGGCCCGCCGCCGTCGCGGCTGACCTGCCGACCCTGCGGGCGCGGCGCTGGCCGCATCGCAGCCAACAAAGGCACCGCCGGGGCGGTGCCATCTTCATGGGCCAGCGCCTACCCGGCGTGCGACTTGTGGCTGGACCCGGTTCAGTTGACATCGCCACCACCGCCCGGCCCGTACCTGCAGGACCCGCATGACGGCGCGCAGCTCGGTTTGTGGGTGCGTTGAGACGCCTGTCGCATCTGGATGCGCTGCCCCCCCCTGGATGAGGGGGGGCTTTCGAGAAGTGCGCTGGCTACACTGGGTCAGCACCTTGCCAAGCGGGCAACGGGCGTTCAACCTGAGAGGGAAACCGACATGACCTTCCGTATGCAATGGGCCGCCGCTGCGGCCGCCGCTCTGCTCTCGATGGGCGCGCAAGCCGTGACCGTCCACACCTCGGACTTCATCGCCGATGGCTCGCGCACCGGGTTCAACGGCTTCGAGCGCATTCCCAACGACGGCGTTTTCTACACCGGTGGCGCGGGCCCGTATGCCGAGGGCGGCATCACGGTCGAGCAGATCAACGGTGACGCCAGCCCCGACATCTGGGTGACCTACCGGCCGCCGGGCGGCGAAGGCAACTTCGGCTGGTACCCCAACGGCGGCGACAACGGCTACACCAAGATCACCCTCACAGGCGGCGGCCAGTTCAGCAGCGTCGGCATGCTGGTGGGCTCCGGCTTCTTCGGCTTCTCGGGCAATTCGGCCTACGAGCTGTGGAACGGCGCCACGCTGGTTGCCAGCGGCACGCTGGCCGGCCCCGGCGCATCGGACTTCCGCTACCTGGGCTTCAGCGGCGGCGGCTTCGACACTATCCTGCTGGCCGACGGCAACGGCAGCTTCAGCGTGACCGACGGCCACTACAACGCCCTGACGGTCGACGCCATCGAGATCACCGGCGCCATCCCCGAGCCCTCCACCTACGCGCTGATGGCCCTGGGCCTGGCCGCCGTGTGCGGGCTGGCCCGACGCCGTCGCGGCTGATCCTTCGCCCAGCGGCGCAGGCCGCTGCGCAGCCCCGGAAGGCACCGCATCGCGGTGCCTTTTTCATTTCTCGCCATTGCGCCGCACAATACCTCGCTCATGCTGCGCGACCGGCTCCACGCCTTCCGCCCCCGGCTGGTCGACGACCTGCGCGGCTACAACCGTGAGCGCGCCCTCACCGACATCGGCGCCGGCCTGACGGTCGGCGTGGTCGCGCTGCCGCTGGCCATGGCCTTCGCCATCGCCTCGGGCGTCAAGCCGGAGGCGGGGCTGTTCACCGCCATCATCGCGGGCTTCCTGATCTCGGCGCTCGGCGGCTCGTCGGTGCAGATCGGCGGGCCGGCCGGTGCCTTCATCG
>JBJXHB010000483.1:0-9607 GCA_046160725.1 Aquabacterium sp. | reverse complement strand
TCGAGGAACTCCACCATCGAGCCCGGCCAGCCGTGTATCAACAGCAAAGGGAATGGCCTTGGCCCGCGGCCGCGCACATGCCAGTACTGGATGTCCACGCCGTCCACCTCGCACAGGAACTGCGGGTGGCAGTTCAGGACGGCCTCATGGCGGCGCCAGTCGTAGCCGTCCTGCCAGTAGGCGCACAGCTCGCGCACCCAGGCCATGTCGGCGCCGTAGTCCCAGCCGCTGCCGGGTATGGGCTCGGGCCAGCGCGTGGCCTGCAGCCGGCGCTTCAGGTCGTCCAGCACGGCCTGCGGCACGTCGATGGCGAAGGGGCGCGATGCCATGGTGGGTGTCCTCAATCGGCGAACGAAGGATGGTCGAAGCAGGCCAGCAGGCGCCGCGCCAGTGCCCAGTCGCCCTGCTGCAGCGTGATCTCGCCAGCGTCATGGGCCTGGTCCAGGCGGGACCGCCCGCCCAGGATGCGGCCCCAGGTCGCGGCCGACAGCGCCAGCGTCACGTCCGCCGCGGCCCCATCGGTGGGCACAGCGACGCCGCCGCGCAGGCGCAGGCCGGCGCTGCTGCCGTCGTCGAAGACCAGCCGCAGCTCATGGTCCAGCGCCGCCGCCCGCGGCGGATCCAGCAGCACCCGCAGCGTGTGCAGGGCAGCCGCCGGCCGGGCCTCGACCTCGGCCGGCCGGAAGCCATGCGTGCGCTGGCGCGACAGGTCGATGCGGCCCTCCAGCTCCAGCGCCCGCGTCAGGCACCAGTTGCGGATGTTGGCGGCGGTGCTGCGCTGTGCGATGGCGCGCAGCACGGCCGCGAGCGAGGCCCGCTCCTGCGGCGTGCCGCCATCGGCCCGGCCAGCAGGCCCGGACTGCGAGCGCACCAGCCAGGTGGCCAGTTCCAGCGCCCAGCGCAGGTCACCGTCGGCCAGGGCCTGCGCGGACTGCTGGCGCACCGCGTCGCGGCCGCCGAAGCCGGCGATCAAGCGGCTGGCGCGCTCCACCGGCGGCAGCGGGAACAGCGACGACTCGACACCATCGAACCAGCCGATCAGGCCGTTCTGGATCTGCCGCACATGGTGCTCGGCCAGGCCGTAGTGCTGCTGCGTGAAATAGGTGCGCTGGAACCGCGCCGGCAGCTGCACGAAGGCCGTCAGCTCGTCGGCCGACAGGCCGCGGTTCAGGCCGCGCACCGTCTGGTCCCACAGGAACTGGATCGCATCGCGGTAGTCGGTGACCACCTCGCGGATCGCCTGCGCCCCGGACAGCGGCGGCCCATGGGCGCCCACCAGGTGCTGCGCGCCCAGGGCGTTGAGATGGTCCAGCCCGGTCAACAGCACCCGCGGGTCGCGGTATTCCTCGCCGCGGATGGCGAAGACGTTGAACAGCGCCGGCCACACCAGGTTGTTGACGGCCAGGCCCAGCGTCGGAAACCACACCGTGACCGAGTCGTCGGCATCCGACGGCGCGGGCGTGAACACGACCGGCAGGCCGGCCAGCGTGGTCTCGGTCGGCTCGGTGAAGGTGTTCGTCGGCGGCAGGTAGCCGGTGGTGAACGGCGCGTGCGCGGGGTTGCGGAACCAGGGGCCGAGGCCGACGCTGACCAGGCCGTCTTCGCCATCGGCCGGCAGCCGGATGCCGAACTGGTGCACCAGGCCGCGCTGGTACATCGGCGCGATCTCGCCGCCGGTGCGATGTCGGTTGGCGTCCACCCGCGCATGCGACCAGATCGGCAGCGCCTGCGCCCCCGGAATTGCGCGCGTGCCGGCTACGTAGTGGAAGTGGGTGTAGATGACGGCCACCACCGGCGCATCGGTGTGCTCGCGCAGGCGCGCCAGGGCGTCGCCCATCTCCTGCACCGACTCGCCGGTGTCGATGGCAATAACGCCCTGCGGGCCCTGCACGAATGTCTGGTTGGACAGGCCGTTGCCGACATAGGTCCAGACACCGGGGGCCACCGTGTGAAAGCACGCGGCCACGCGGGCCGCCTGCTCGTGGGCCATCCGATGCGCACGTTGACCCAGGCCGCCCGTCGTTACGGCAGCGTCATCATGGTGGAAGCTGGCACTGAGAATGGACTCGGTCGGCATGGCGGGCTCCGGTGGCAGCCGCAGTCTAGGACCCCCAACGCTGCTCGAACGCGACGGCCAGATGGGGATACCCGGCCAGGCTGGCCCGCAAGCGCTGCACTTCGGATTGCTGCAGCGCCTGAAGCGCCGGGTCCTGCGGCATCAGGGCCGCCCGCAGCCCCAGCGCCAGCATCGGCTCGAGCCCGGCATCAGCCACCACGGCGCGGGCCTCCGCCCCGTGGGCGGCCGGGTCGTCAGCGCCCAGCAGCAGCGTCAAGCCCCGGCTGGCCAATCGCAGGTTGGGCCAGCGCCGGCACCAGGGCGCCAGCGCCTGCACCACCTCGCCCGGCCGGCCCTCGAGATGCGCCACCTCGGCCTGTGCCAACGCCAGCGCCGCCAGGTCCTGCTCGGCCTGAAGCGCCGCCGGGTCGCCGACCTCGGCCAGGGCGCGCTGGACCGCCGCAGCGTCGCCCTGGTGTGCCGCCACCGCCGCCCGCTTCAGGCACAGCTTGATGCGCGCATAGCCCAGTTCGGCCACCGGCAGCGCGTCCGCCAGCGCCAGCAGCCGCGCGACACCCGGCAGGTCGTCGAGCAGGACATGCAGGTCGATCGTCAGGTTCACCGCCATCAGCAACGGCCGTACGGCGCCGTGTGCAATGGCCTCGTCGACGATGCGCCGGGCGACATCGAGCGCTGCGCCCAGATCACCCCGCACGACATGAACGCCGTAGAACGTGTCCATCAGCCGCATCCGGATCTCCGGCTGCGTGAAGCTGGGTGAGAGGTCCCAGGCTTCCTGCACCAGACGCAGCGCGGTGTCGGAGTCCCCACGGTCCATCAGCATCTTGGCAAGGTTGAAGGAGATCTCACGCTGGTTCTCGATCAGGCGGTGCTCGCGGGTCATCGCCAGGCCGCGCCGCATCTGCTGCTCGCCGGCCTCGCGTTGGCCGAGCACGTACAGCAACACGCCGACGCGGCCGTGGCTGAGCGCGACGTTGCGATGGTCGGCACACGCCTCGGCCAGGTCCAGCGCCTGCCGCGCCCACTCCAGCGCCTGCTTCTGATCGCCGCGCCGGAAGCCCACCAGGACCAACGCATCCATCAGGCGTGCACGGGTGTCCGGCGTCGGGCCGGCCGCCAGGCCTGCGCGCGCAGCAGCCTCGGCATCGGCCAACTGGCCGTGGCCGGACAGGCCGTCGCATCGGGTCAGCAGCGCCGGTGCGCGCAGCGGATGGCCGTCCGGCAGCACCGCCAGCAGGGTGGCGGTTCGCTCCAGGCCAAGCTCGTGCGGACCGCGCCGCACGGCGTCCTGCGCCAGCACCAGCAGCGCCTGCGCGACGTCGTCGGGGCCCAGGCCGCCGCCGTCCACCAAGTGCTGCAGCGCCTGCACTGCGGCCAGGCAGACGGCCTCGTCGCCGCCGGCCTGGCCGGCCAGGAACTGGCCGCTGTGCACCGTCACCCGCGCACCGGGCGCAGGCCCGGCATCCAGCGCCGCCTGCCAGTGTGCATGGGCATCCGGCAGGGCGCCGAGCGCCAGGGCCCGCTCGGCGGCGCGGATGCGCCAGGCAACCGCCCGCATCGGCTCGGCGCCGGCCTCGAAGTGCCGGGCCACCAGCGCGGGCTCCGCACCCGACTGCTCGGCTCCGAGCGCCAGCCGCCGATGTACCAGGCGGCGGCGCTCTTCGCCCAGGTGCTCGCCGATGGCTTGCTGCACCAGGTCGTGGGCAAAGCCCCATTGGCCCGGCCGGACCTCGCGCAGCAGCTGGGCTTGCAGCGCCTGCTCCAGCGCGGCGGCGGTCTGCAACTCCGACAGCGCACAGGCCGCACCCAGCAGCGCCGGGTCGAAAGGCTCGCCGGACTGCGAAGCGGCCTCCAGCAAGCGCTGGCCCGGTCCGTCCAGGGCCCGCACCCGCGCCATCACGCCCTCGTGCACGCTGGCCGGGACATCCAGCTCGCGGTAGTCCTGTGTCGCGCCGTCATGGTCGGTCTGCCAGCGGCCCTGCGCATCGCCGTGCACCCGCCCGCTGTCCACCAGATGGCGCAAGGTCTCGGCGACGAAGAACGGATGTCCCCGCGTGGCCTGCATCAGCCGTGCGGCGAAACGCCGCGGCTGTGGCGCGCCGGACAACTGGCGCACCAGGTCCAGCAGTTCGTCGTCGGACAGCGGTTGCAGGTCGATGCGGCAGGCATGCGGCAGTGCCGCCATGGCCACCAGGGCCGCGCGTGCCGCTTCGTCCAGCTCGCGCTCGCGCCAGGTCAGGATCTCGCGCGTCGCGGCGGCCGGCGCGGCGCCATCATGCCGGCGCTGCGCGATGTAGCCCAGCAAGGCATGGCTGGGCGCATCGGCCAGGTGCGCGTCGTCGATCAGCAGCGCGTCGAAGTTGCCCGTGGCCAGCAGTTGCCAGGCCTCGGCACAGACCTCCAGGAAACGCGCCCGCTGCTCGGCGCTGGCCAGGTCCTTCGGCGCCGGGCCCAGCGCCGGCAGCAGGCGGGCCAACTCGGCTCGCATCCAGGTCGGCCAGCTCACCTGCTCCAGTGCCTCGCCGGCCATCGCGCGCAGCGCCCGCACGTAGACGGCATACGGCACGCCGCGGTCCCCCGCCCGGCAGCGCACCAGCGCCACCGAGCCGTGGGACTGGGCAAAGTCCAAGGCCAGGCGGGTCTTGCCGACACCCCCCTCGCCCTGCAGCAGCAGGCTGCCACCGGCGCGCCAGGCCTGCTCCAGGAGGTCCACCTCGCGTTGCCGCCCGACAAAGGGCAGCGGGTCCGGCAACACCAGGCGCGGCCGCGACGCGGCCGCCTCGTCCACGGTTGCGGTGACGGACGCCGCCCGCACCGCGGGGGCCTCGGCTGGCTCGATCGCCGCACCGGCACCGCGCAACGCCGCGGCCAACGCCAGTGTGGCCGGCAAGGGCTGCAGGCCCAGCTCACGCGCCAGCAGGTCGCGGCAGTGCTCGAACTGGGCCAGCGCCTCCCCGCGACGACCGGCCTGCATCAGCAGCGCCATCAGGTCCTGGTGGTGCTGCTCCTGCAGCGGCTCGTCGTCCAGCAGCGCCTGGAGGTGGCTGATCGCAGCGGCCAGGTCGCCGCGGGCACGGGCGGCCGCGGCACAGGCCTCATGGGCCTGGCGCCATCGACCGTGCCAGCGTTGGCGGGCGACCTCCAGGCGCGCGTTGAAGGCCGGCGCGTCGTCCAGGTGCAGGCCATCGGCAAGCGGCCCGCTGTAGTGCGCCAGCGCCGCCTGGGGCTGCGCGTCCGCCAGGGCGCGCTCGACGGCCTGAAGGTCCAGCGCCACCGCACGGTCCAGGGCCAGCCGGTCACCGTCCGCCACCAGCAGCCCCGTGGCACCGGCCTCGCGCAGCCGGGCCAGCTCGCGCCGCAGGTTGCGCCGGGCGGAGGACTCGTCCAGCGCCGGCCACAGCGCATCGCACAGCACCGCGCGGGTGGCCGAGGTCTCCAGCGCCATCCAGACCAGCAGGGCCTGGGTCTTCTTGACCGGCAGCCCGAGCGCCACGCCGTCCCGCCGCAGGCTCAGCGGCCCCAGGAGGGACAGCGTCAGCATCCGCCCATGATGCCAGTGGTGCCGGTGCGCCGCAGCGCCGCGTCAGCCGGCCAGCAGCGCCGCGTTGCCCCCTGCCGCGGCGGTGTTGATGGTCAGCGTCTGCTCGGCGCAGAAGCGGTAGAGGTAGTGCGGCCCGCCGGCCGTGGGGCCGGTGCCGCTGTAGCCCTCGCCGCCGAAGGGCTGCACGCCGACCACGGCGCCGATCATGTTGCGGTTGACATAGACGTTGCCGACGCGTGCCGCGTCGGCGATGGCCTGCGCCCGGCTGTCGATGCGAGTCTGGATGCCCAGCGTCAGGCCGTAGCCCAGCGCGTTGATGCGCGCCACCAGGGCGCCGATGTCGCCGCTCCAGCGCACCACGTGCAGCACCGGGCCGAACACTTCCTCGCGCAGGTCCTCGACCGCCAGCAGCTCGAAAGCCACCGGCGCGATGTGCGTGCCCAGGTGCTGGCCCGGCAGGCGCGCGGTGGCGATGCGCCGGGCGTCGCGCTCCAGGCGCTGCACGTGGCGCGTGAGATGGGCATGGGCCTCGGCGTCGATCACCGGGCCGACGTCGGTGGCCAGCTCGGCGGCGGGGCCGCACACCAGCTCGGACATCGCGCCCTCGAGCATGCGGATGAGCCCCTCGGCGATCGACTCGTGCACACACAGCAGACGCAGGGCCGAGCAGCGCTGGCCGGCCGAGCGGAAGGCACTGTGCACCACCGCATCGACCACCTGCTCAGGCAGCGCGGTGGAGTCGACGATCATGGCGTTGAGCCCGCCGGTCTCGGCGATCAGCGGCACGATGGCGCCGTCACCCGCGGCCAATGCGCGCTGGATGTGCTTGGCGACCTGGGTGCTGCCGGTGAAGCACAAGCCCGCGGTGTGGCGATGCGCCACCAGGGCCGCGCCGATGGTCTCGCCCGGGCCGTGCAGCAGGGCCAGCGCATCGGCCGGCAGGCCGGCGTCATGCAGCAGCCGGCAGAAGGCCAGGGCCACGCCAGGCGTCTGCTCGGCCGGCTTGGCCGCCACCGTATTGCCGGCCACCAGCGCGGCCACCACCTGGCCGGCAAAGATGGCGAGCGGAAAGTTCCAGGGCGAGATGCAGACGAAGACGCCGCGGCCGTGCAGCCGCAGCTCGTTGGACTCGCCGGTCGGGCCGGGCAGCATGATCGGCGCCAGCCGCGCGCGCGCCTGCTGCGCGTAGTAGCGGCAGAAGTCGATGGCCTCGCGCACTTCGAACACCGCGTCACCGGCCGTCTTGCCGCCCTCGCGCACCAGCAGGGCGCAGAAGTCGGCCAGCTGCGCCTGCAGCGCATCGCCGGCACGCTCCAGCACCGCGGCCCGCTCGGCCACCGGACGCGCGCTCCAGGCCGGCCAGGCCCCGTGCAGGCGCTGCATGGCATCGGCCGCGCCGGCCGGCGTGGCCTCGGCCACCACCGGCACGCCGGCGGCGATCCAGGCGGCCACGAGCGGCGCCCGCTGCTCCGGCACGGTGAGGTCCAGGCCGTCGGAGTTGACCCGCTCCGCGCCGAAAAGGTCGCGCGGCAGCGGCTGGCCCGGCGCGGGCGCCGCATGCAGCGGTGACGCCAGCAGCGCCTCCACGTCGACCTGCGGGTCGGCCAGCTGATGCACGAAGGACGAGTTGGCGCCGTTCTCCAGCAGCCGGCGTACCAGGTAGGCCAGCAGGTCGCGGTGCTCGCCGACCGGGGCGTACACGCGCAGCGGCAATGCCGGCAGCGCCGCCAGCACCTCCCGGAACACGCCCTCGCCCATGCCATGCAGGCGCTGGAACTCATGGGCCGCGCCGGCCGCCCGGGCCATGCCGGCGATGGCCGCGATGGTGCCGGCGTTGTGGCCGGCGAACTGCGGATAGATCACCTCGTGGTGCGCAATCAGCCGCTGCGCGCAGGCCAGGTAGGCGATGTCGGTGTGGTGCTTGTGGGTGAACACCGGATAGCCGGCCAGGCCCATCTCCTGCGCCCGCTTGACCTCGCCGTCCCAGTACGCGCCCTTGACCAGCCGCACCATGAAGCGCAGGCCGCGCTGGCGGGCGATGCCGGCCACGGCGTCGATCATCTCCACCGCGCGCAGCTGGTAGGCCTGCACCGCCAGGCCGAAGCCCGTCCACTGCGGCGCCACCCGCTGCACATGCGCGGCCAGCGCGTCGAACACCGTCAGCGACAGCTCCAGCCGGTCGCTCTCCTCGGCGTCGATGGTCAGGTTGATGTCGGCGCGCGCGGCGCGCTCGATCAGCCCGGCCACGCGCGGCAACAGCTCGGCGATCACCCGGTCGGCATGCGGCTCCTCGTAGCGCGGGTGCAGGACCGACAGCTTGATCGAGATGCCGTCGCGCTCGGTGGGGCCGGCACCCTGCGCGGCGCGCGCGATGGCGTCGATGGCGCCCTCGTAGGCGGCCAGGTAGCGCCGGGCGTCGGCATCGGTGCGCGCACCCTCGCCCAGCATGTCGAAGGAAAAGCGCAGCGAGCCCTGCGCGGCGCGCGCCGCACGCGCCTCGGCCAGGGCCTCGGCAATGGAACGGCCGAGCACGAACTGCCGGCCCAGCAGCTGGATGGCGCGCACCGTGGCGCCGACCACCGTCTGCGCCCCCAGGCGCTCCAGCAGGCCGGGCGGGTCGGCGCTGTCCGGCAGCATGCGCTTGGCCAGGCCGATCGCGCTGGCCGACAGCGAAGCCAGCATGCGGTGAGGCGTGCCGTCGGCTGCGCCGGCGAAGTCGGCCCGGCCGAGCTGGTCGGCGGTGAGCGCGATCGCGGTTTCGGCATCCGGCACGCGCAGCAGGGCCTCGGCCAGCCGCATCAGGGCCAGGCCCTCCGGGCGCGAGATCGGGTACTCGCGCAGCAGCGACTCCATGGCCCAGAACGGTGGCGGCTGGCGGCGCACCCCGTCGACCCACGGCCGGGCCATGTCCACGGCCGCCGCCCAGTCCAGCCCGCCGCCGTCGCGCAGGCCGTCCAGCAGCGCCTGCACCTGGGCGATCTCGTCGCGGCAGGGCGGCCCGAGGCGGGAGGTGGTGGCATGCGACATGGCAGGGCTCCTTGGCAAAACCGCAAGCGTAGGTGCGAACGCGCCTGCGTGACTGACGGTTATTCCGCCCGCTGGCCGAGAAACGTCCGGCTGGGTGGTCGGTTCAGCGCCCGCGCCGTGGCAGCACCGCCGCCTGCTCGCCCACGTCCCACAGCAGGCCGGCCATCATCAGCAGGCCCTCTCGCATCAGCGGCGCCAGCACATGCTCGTTGGGTGCGTGCTGCGAGCAGGCCGGGTAGCTGTGCGGTACCCAGACCGTGGGCAGGCCCAGGCCGTCGGCGAACACGTCGTTGGGCAGCGACCCGCCCAGGTTGGGCAGCAACGTGGGCTTGACGCCGGTGGTGCGCTGGATGCTGGCCATAGCCAGGCGCACCCAGTCGTTGTCCGGGTCGGCGCGCGAGGCATGCATCACCATCGGCTCGCTGACGCTGATGCCCTCGAAGCCCTGTGCCGCCAGGTGGGCCCGCACCGCGCCGGCGATGTCGCGCACGTCGGTGCCGACGACAAAGCGCAGCTGGATCGTCGCCGTCGCCACCGGCGGTATGGCATTGACCGGCGCCTGCGGGTTGCCGCAGCCGTAGGCCAGCACCTCCAGCGTGTTCCAGGCGAACACCCGCTCGGCCGGGCTCAGCCCGGGCTCGCCCCAGGTGACATCGACGGCCGGGTCGTCCGGGCCGCCACCGACCTGCACGTCGGCCAGGGCGGCGCGCACGTTGGCCGGGATGGGCGGCGGGCGCAGCGCGGCGATCTTCAGCACGCCGTTCGCGTCGACCATGCTGGCGATGGCATTGGCCAGCACGCTGCCCGGGTTGCGCAGCAGGCCGCCCCAGTTCCCACTGTGGTGGCCACCGTCGCGCAGCCGCAGCACCAGGTCGAGGTTGGCCGTGCCGCGGGTGCCGAGATACACGGTCGGCCGGTCCCGATGCAGGCGCGGGCCGTCGCTGGCGATCAGCGCGTCGGCG
>JBJXHB010000482.1:0-2950 GCA_046160725.1 Aquabacterium sp. | reverse complement strand
GCCTTCATCGTCATCGTCTACGGCATCGTCGAGCGCTATGGCCTGGCCAACCTGCTGATCGCCACCTCGCTGGCCGGCGTGCTGCTGTTCCTGATGGGCCTGTTCAAGCTCGGCGCCGTGGTGCGCTACGTGCCGGTCACCATCGTCATCGGCTTCACCAACGGCATCGCGGTGCTGATCGCGCTGTCGCAGGTCAAGGATCTCCTCGGGCTGAACATCGACAAGCTGCCGGCGGACTTCTTCACCCAGCTCGGCGTGCTGGGCCGCCACCTGGACAGCTTCAACGTGCTGGCGCTGGCGGTGGGTGCGGGCACGCTGGCCGGGCTGGTGCTGTGGCCGCGGCTGTGGGCCGCACGCGTGGCGCCACCACCAGGCGCGAGCGAGGCCGCGCCGGTGCCCGGGCGCTCCCCGTTCGCGCTTGGACGGCTGGTGACACGGCTGCCGGCCCCGATCGTGGCGCTGGCCACCGCCACGGCGGTGGTCTGGCTGCTGCACCTGCCGGTCGAGACCATCGGCAGCCGCTTCGGCGGCATCCCGTCGCAGCTGCCGGCCTTCGAGCTGCCGGCCTTCGACTGGGAGCGGGTCAAGCAGCTGGTGATCCCGACGGTCACGATCGCCATGCTGGGCGCCATCGAGTCGCTGCGGTGCGCCCGCGTGGCCGACAACATGGGCAACACGCCACGACACGACCCCAACCAGGAGTTGATGGCCCAGGGCGTGGCCAACGTGGTCACGCCGTTCTTCGGCGGCATACCGGCCACCGGCACCATCGCCCGCACCGTCACCAATGTGCGGGCCGGCGCCACGTCGCCGGTGGCCGGCATCGTGCACGCGGCCACGCTGCTGGCGGTGGTGCTGGCGGCCGCGCCGCTGGCGGCCCACGTGCCGCTGGCGGCTCTGGCCGGCATCCTGCTGTACACGGCCTGGAACATGGGCGAGTGGCGCGCCTTCGCGCGGCTGCGCCAGTTCAGCCCGGCCTATCGCACCATCGTGGTCGGCACCTTTGTGTTGACGGTGGTGTTCGACCTCACGGTGGCGGTGGAGGTCGGCCTGGTGCTGGCCTGCGTGTTCTTCATCTGGCGCATGGGCACGCTGTTCCGGGTCAGCCCGGCGCCGGCCGAAACGCCGCTGCCGCCGGGCGTGCAGGCCTTCGAGCTGTACGGCTCGCTGTTCTTCGGCGCTGTCGACCGCATCGAGAGCCTGCCCGCCCGGGTCGCGGCCGACACCCGGGCCGTGGTGCTGGACATGCGGCGCATGGTGTCGATGGACACGTCGGGGCTGGATGCGTTGCAGCAGCTGTACCGCTTGCTGCAACGTCGGGGCACAGCGCTGGTGCTGGCCGATGTCAACGAGCAGCCGCTGAGCCTGATCCGGCGTTCGGGCTTCGAGGCCGAGATCGGGCCCGAGCAGATCGTGCCGTCGCTGGCCGACCTGCCTGATGCCGGCGCGTCACAGGCCGCCAAGCCCCCGGGCTGACCGCCCCTGCGGCGGGCTGCCGACCCGCGCTCAGCCCGGCCGCGCCAGGCGCCGCCAGCGGCGGCCTGCACGAAGGCAGCGGCGCTCGATGCTGGCGGCCTCGGCGGCCAGCCAGCCCTGGGCGAAGCGGTCGGCCGCGTCCGGCGTGGGTTTTGCCGCCAGGGCGGCATGTGCCACGACCCGGTCGTTCCATTGGCCCAGCGCGTCCTGCAGCGGCTCCAGCGCCGCCAGCTCGCGCGCCAGGGCCTTGCGCGGCAACAGGCTGGCGCAGGCGTCCAGCAGGTAGCGCAGCCGCTTCAGCCGCTTGCGCAGGCCATGCCGCGCGGCGTCGTCGAGGTCAGCCCAGCGCGCCAGGTCGCGTCGGCAGCGGCGCCGCAGCCGGGCCAGTTGTCTGCGCGCGGTATCGGCCAGGCTCGCCGGCGCTGCATCGGTGTCCGGGGCTTGCGGCTCGCACAAGCGCAGCAGGTCCAGCCACAGCGCGGTCGTGTCCGGGCGTTGCAGGCGCTCGACCAGCGACGGCGCAGGCGCCGGTACCGCTGTACCCTCGGCCACCGCCAGGCCCAGGCGCCGCGCCGCCCGCAGCGCTGGCGCCAGGGTCTGCCCGAGCACGGCGGCATCGCGGTCCTCGCCGAGCGCGGCGAAGAGCGCCGCCACGGCGGCGTCGCGCGGTTCGTCCACCGGCCCGAAGGCGCCCAGCACGGTGCGCAGGCGACGCAGGGCCACGCGCAGCTGGTGCACATGCTCGGCCTCGCCCTGGCCATTGGTCAGCGCCGCCGCGTTGGGCAGCGCCTGGGCCAGCGCCGCCGCCACCATGGCCGCGCGGCCGCACGCCAGGTCGGCCCCGGGCGGAAGACTCACCGGACCGGCGCGCACGGCCGGCGGCCGGGCCACGCCCCGGGCCAGCGCATGGCCGCGCTCGGCCTTGCTGGTGACGTCCAGCACCAGGCCAAAGCGCTGCGCCCAGCGCCCGGCCAGCGCCAGCAGCGCCGCCCGTGGGCCCTCCAGCAGTTCGAACTCGACTTCGCAGACGGCCGCGCGCGCATCGCCGGCCCGGATCTCGCCCTCGTCCAGCGCCACCTCGATGCGGGCACCGCCGCTGCGAACCACCCGCAGGCAACGCCGGATGTCGGTGACGAACTGCACCTGCAGCGCGCCGGCGCCCTCCAGCGCACGGGCCAGCAGCCGGCCCACCGCCGTGCCGTCATGGCGTGCCGGGTCCGGCACTGGAACGGCCGCGCCGTCCGCTGCCGGGCCCAGGGGCACCTCGTCCTCCAGGCGCTGGGCCAGGCCGTCGCCGCGGCCCTTGAGCGTCTGCACCCATTGGCCGTCCTCGTCACGCAGGCGCAGCGCCAGCCCGGCGGCACTGAGCCGGCCGTCGGTGGTGTCCACGTAGGCGGCACGCAGCCGCCGCTGGCGGGCCTGCGGCGTGGCCAGCGCGCGCCGCAGCGCCGCCAGGCGCCGCGCCGGCAGCTGG